>JBEPUZ010000034.1:0-24193 GCA_041691275.1 Actinomycetota bacterium
GGGTGTTCTCGGTACCGCTCGACGAGATCGCGCTCGAGCTCGCGGCCGCGGCCCCCGGCCGGTGGCGCATGGAGCTGCTCGAGACCGACGCCGGCGTCACCCTGCTCAACGACTCCTACAACGCGAACCCCACCTCGATGGAGGCGGCGCTGGTCGCGCTCGCGCACCTGCCTCTGGGCAGCGGCGCGCGCCGCATCGCGGTACTTGGCGACATGCGTGAGCTCGGTGCTCATCACCACGATGCCTACCGGGTCGTGGGAGAGCGGGCAGCCGCGCTCGGCCTCGACGTCGTCATCGGCGTCGGGACCGGTGGCGCGGCCATCGTCGACGCGGCGCACGCCGGCGGCATCGATACCTCCGTTTCGTCGGATGCCGCGGAAGCCGTGGCCGCCGTTTCCCAGATGGTGCGACCCGGTGACGCGGTGCTCGTCAAGGGCAGCCGCGCCCTGGGTCTCGAACAGGTTGCAGCCGGGCTCGTCGCAGCTGGTCGCGCCGCCGTGGGCGAAGGCGGTGGTCGTTCGTGATCGCGATGCTGATGGCGGCCGGCGCGGCGTTCGCCGTGACGGTGTTGTTCACCCCGTTCCTCATCCGGCGGCTGCGCGTGCTTGGTATCGGTCAGCAGATCCGTGACGACGGGCCCATCGAGCACCCGCATGCCGCCAAGGCCGGTACACCCACGATGGGTGGGATCGCGATCGTCCTCGCGACGGTCGTCGGCTATCTGTTCGCGCACGTGCGTCGGCACGCGATCGCGTTCGCGACCCCCGGTTGGGCGCTCATCGCTCTGATCGTGGGGCTCGGCTTCGTCGGTTGGATCGACGACTACCTGGGCGTGCGCGCCCGGCGGAACATGGGTCTACGCAAGCGGGGCAAGACGCTCGGGATCGTGTTGATCGCCGCCGTGTTCGCGTGGCTCGCGGTGTACTTCGTCCACACCGACACGCATCTGTCGTTCGTCCGCCCGCTGCACGTCGACCTCGGCCGGGTCGGGTTGTTCCTATGGGCGATCCTCGTCGTCTACGCGACCTCGAACGCAGTGAACCTCACCGACGGTCTCGACGGGCTCGCGGCCGGCTCGTCGGCGTTCACCTTCGCCGCGTTCATGATCATCGCCTTCACCGAGTTCCGCCACCCCGACATCTACGGTCAGTTCGGTCACCAGGCGGTCGGGAAGGTGTTCGCGGCGCAGGCGCTCGACCAGGCGATCGTCGCGGCCGCGATGTTCGGGGCGTGCGCAGGGTTCCTCTGGTGGAACGCCGCGCCCGCGCGCATCTTCATGGGGGATACGGGCTCGCTCGCGATCGGCGGCGCGATGGGCGGCCTCGCCCTCCTGAGCCGAACGCACCTGTTGCTGCCACTCCTCGCGGGCCTGCCTGTGGTCGAGGCGCTCTCGGTCATCGCCCAGACCATCTCGTACCGGGGATTCCGGCGCCGGGTCCTGCGCATGGCGCCGATCCATCATCACTTCGAGGTCGGCGGGTGGTCGGAGTTCACGGTGCTCGTCCGGTTCTGGCTGTTCGCAGGGATGTGCGTCGCGCTCGCGATCGGCATCTTCTACGCCGACTTCCTGCGACACGGAGTGAACCTCGGATGACCCCGCGGGTGCTGGTGATCGGGCTCGCGGAGACGGGCGTCGCAGTGACGCGCGTGCTCCGCGCCGAAGGGGCCGACGTCGTCGTGCTCGAGGACAGCCCGGTCGACACGGTCCGGTACGCAGAACGGGTCGCCGAGTTGCGTGCCGTTGGCGCCACCCTCGTCGAGGCACCGGACGCCGCGCGCATCGGCGAGCTCGCCGCCGGCGCCGATCTCGTCGTGCCGAGCCCGTTGGTCGCGCCGCGGCACCCGGCGATCGTCGCCGCGCAGGCACGTGGCATCCCGGTGCGCAGCGAGATCGACATCGCCGCGGAACGAACGAACGCTCCGATCGTCGCGATCACCGGTACGAATGGGAAGACGACGGTGACGACGATGATCGCGGCGATGCTCGAGGCATCGGGTGTGCCGACGATCACCGCCGGCAACATCGGCCGTCCACTCATCGACGCGGTCGGCGACGCCGATAGTGACGCCGACCGTCACCCAGACCGTCACCCAGACCGTCACCCAGACCGTCACCCAGACCGTCACCCAGACCGGGTCGTCATCGTCGCGGAGGTGTCGTCGTTCCAGCTCGCGTTCGCGCACGAGTCGTTCCGACCCCGTGTTGCGGTGCTCCTCGCGATCACGCCCGATCATCTCGACTGGCACGGATCGTTCGAGGAGTACGCCGACGCCAAGGCGCGCGTCGTGGAATTTCAGACGGAGACGGATCTCCTCGTCTACGACGCCGACGACGATCGCGCGACCGCGATTGCGCACGGCGCCCGCGCCCGAACCGTCGGCGTCTCGGCGCGCGCCGAGTTGACCGGCGCGTTCCGGGTGGTCGGCGATCAACTGGTGTTCCCGGACGGCAGTCCGCTCGCGCCGGTCTCGGCCATGGCGCGCGCGCTCGGCCACGATCGCACGAACGCGCTCGCGGCTGCGGCCGCCGCGCTCGAGGTCGGCGGCAACCTCGACGGCGTGGTCACCACGCTCCGCGCGTATATGACCATGCCCCATCGCGTGGCCCTGGTGGGCGAAACTGACGGTGTGCGATGGTTCGACGACTCCAAGGCCACCAACCCTGCTGCCACGCGGCGCGCGATTTCGTCGTTCGACTCGGTGGTGCTGCTCGCGGGTGGGCGGAACAAGGATCTCGACCTCTCGGTCCTCGCCTCGGATCCCGCCCGGCTGCGCGGCGTCGTCGCGTTCGGTGAATCGGGCCCAGAGATCGCGGCCGTGTTCGCGGGTTCGGGCACCGAGGTCGAGCAGGTCGCCGGCATGCACGCCGCGGTCGGAGCGGCCCGGCGCATGGCGCGTCCGGGCGACGTCGTGTTGCTGTCGCCGGCGTGCGCGTCGTTCGACGCCTATGCGAATTACGCAGCCCGGGGCGACGACTTCGCCCACGAGGTTCGGATCCAGGTGCTGGAGGAGGCGACCTCGCGATGGCGGCAGTAACCCCCCGTATGCCGCTCGATCGACTGCGCGAGATCGGGAACCCGTTCGCGCGTGTCGGCAAAGCGGTTGTCTCACGACTCGAACGTCGTGAGCAGCTGCCACGCCCGGCGAGCTACATCGTGCTGTGCGCGACCGTCGGCGTGTTGAACGTCGTCGGCCTGGTGATGATCCTCTCGGCGTCGTCGGTCGCCGCGCTCTCCAACTACGGATCGTCGTGGTATTTCTTCAACCGCCAGCTCATGTGGGCTGTCGTCGGGCTCGCCGCGTTCCTCATCGCGGCGCGGCTCGACTACCGGCTCTGGCGGCGGTTCGCTCCCTTCGTGCTCGTCGGCGCGTTCCTCTCGTGCTCGGTCGTGCTCGTCGGCGGAAAGCTTGTATCCGGTTCGCAGCGTTGGATCGTGCTCGGTCCGTTGCAGTTGCAACCGAGCGAGCTCGCGAAGTTGGCGTTACTCGTGTGTGGAGCCGAGATCCTCACCCGCCGCGCCGATCGCCTCTCCGACCCGCGCGCGTGGCGGCCCGTCGTCATCATCTTCTTGGTGCTCGCGGCTCTGGTCATGAAGGAGCCCGATCTCGCCTCGACCATCGTGCTCGGCGTCATCGTGGGCGCGCTACTCATCGTGGGCGGCGTGCGCGCTCGGCACCTGGCACAGATGATCGGGATCGCGGTGATCGGCACCGGTGTGCTCTCCCTGCTGGCCGGCTACCGGCGGGCCCGCATCTTCTCGTTCCTGCATCCCGGCCACGACGTGGGCAACACCGGCTACCAGCTGTACCGGTCGCTCATCGCCATCGGTAGTGGTGGGGTCAACGGCGTCGGGCTCGGCGCCGGGCGCGCGAAGTGGTTCTTCCTCCCCAACGCGCACACCGACTTCATCTTCGCCATCATCGGCGAGGAGCTTGGATTCATCGGGTGCCTCCTCGTGCTCGGACTGTTCGTCGGCCTCGGCCTGATTGGCCTGCGCATCGCGCTCCGCGCGCCCGACCGCTTCGGCATGCTGATCGCAACCGGTGTGACCGCGTGGGTCGTTGGCCAGGCCGCGATCAACCTCGGCGCGGTCATCGGGGTGTTGCCCGTCTCGGGTGTGCCCCTGCCCTTCTTGTCGGTGGGCGGTACGTCGCTCGTAATCACGATGTTCAGCGTCGGTGTCGTCGCGAACATCGCGCGGCAGACGCAACCGCTGCCCACTCGCACGCGTTCGAAGAGTCCGGAACGTCCGGTGCCCGCTCGGGCGTCGTGAGCACACGCGTTCGCGCGTCGCGGGTCTACGCATTGTTGACCGGTGGCGGCACCGGTGGTCACACGTATCCCGCGATCGCGGTTGCCCAGGAGCTGCAGCGACGAGGACACACCGTGCGCTTCGTCGGCGGCGCGCGCGGCATCGAGGGCCGGGTCGTGCCCGCGGCCGGCTTCGAGATCGATCTGTTGCCGGGCCGCGGTCTCCAACGCCGGCTCACGTTCCGGAACCTCGTCCAGAACGTCGGCGCGATATGGGGGGCGGCCTCGGCGTTCGTCCGTGCGCTCGTCATCGTGCGCCGGCACCGACCGCGTGTCGTCGTCGGCTTTGGCGGCTACGCGTCGCTTCCGTGCGTGCTCGCGGCTCGAGTGCTGCGGGTCCCGGTGGTTGTGCACGAGCAGGACGCCGCTCCGGGCCTCGCCAACCGGTTGGGAACCCGGCTCGGCGCCCGACCCGCGATCTCGCTCCCGGACACACCGCTGCCCGGTGCGACGCTCACCGGAAATCCGGTGCGAGACGCGTTCACCCGGCTCGAGCGGATCCCGCCGGCCGCGGGTGCGCCGGCGTTGATCGCGGTGTTCGGCGGCGCGCAGGGAGCTCGCACGATCAATCGAGCCGCGCTCGGCAGCTATGACACGTGGCGCGGTCGCGCCGATCTCGCGGTGCGCCATGTATGTGGTCCCCGCAATCTCGACGAATGCGAGGCGACGCTCGCGTCGGCTCGGCGCGCCGGTGACACGCTGCACTACGAGCTCGTTGCCTACGAGGAACACATGGACGATCTCTACAGTCGCGCCGTGCTCGCGGTGTGCCGCTCGGGGGCGGGCACGATCGCAGAGCTCACCGCGGTCGGTTTGCCGGCCGTTCTCGTGCCGTTGCCCGGCGCGCCGAGCGACCATCAGACCCGGAACGCGCAGACCCTCGAACGGGCCGGCGCCGCGGTAATGCTGCCCGACGCCGACTGCGACCCGGTGCAACTCGACGCGGTCGTGTCGGAGCTGCTGGCCGCGCCCGACCGGCTCGAACGTATGGGAGTCGCGGCGCGCGGTCTGGGCCGGCGCGATGCCGCGGCGCGCGTCGCCGATGTCGTGGAGGAGCACGCCGGTGACGACTGAACAGCCGGGCGACCTCGACCTCTCCCGGCCCCGGCGCGTCCATATCGTTGGGGTGGCGGGCGCGGGGATGAGCGCGATCGCGTTGGTGCTCGCGCGCATGGGGCACACGGTGAGTGGCTCCGACATCAAGAGCGCAGCGGTGTTGGAGCGGCTCGCGGCCGCGGGCGTCCGCGTCCACGTGGGCAACCGCGCCGAGTACGTGCCCGTCGACGCCGACGCGGTCGTCTACTCCACCGCGATCCCGCTCCGGAACGTAGAGCTCGTGGCTGCGACCGAGCGCGGCATTCCCGTGCTCCACCGGTCGATCGCGCTCGCCGCGCTCGCCGCGACGCGCAAGACGATCGCCGTCGCCGGCTCGCACGGCAAGACCACGACCTCGTCGATGCTGGCGCTCATCCTGCGTCGGGCCGGATGGTCGCCGAGCTTCGTGATCGGCGGTGAAGTCAACGAGGTGGGCAGCAACGCGGCGTTCGGCGACGGCGAGTGGTTGGTCGTCGAAGCTGACGAGAGCGACGGCACGTTCCTGCACCTCTCGCCGCAAGCCGCGTTGGTCACGAACGTCGAACCCGACCACCTCGACCACTACGGCGACTTCGACGCCCTCGTGCGCGCGTTCGAGCAATTCGTCGGGTCGGTCTCCGGACCGGTCGTGATCTGTGCCGACGACACGGTCGGCGCGCGCCTGGCCTCGGCGAACCCGTCGGCCCGCACGTACGGCTTCGCCGCGGGCGCCAGCTACCGGATCGCAGGCGAGGTCGTCGACGCGAACGGATGCCGGTTCACCCTGAGCTGGAAGGACGGCGTCCGGGACCAAACCGGGATCGAGTTCACCGTGCCCGCGGGGGTGAAGGCCTCGACCAACGCCGCCGGCGCGATCGCGATCGCGTTGGAGCTCGGCGTGGAGGTCGACGCCGCGGTCAAGGCGCTCGCGGGGTTCGGTGGCGTCGCTCGGCGTTTCCAGTACCGCGGTGAACGCGACGGCGTGACCTTCATCGACGACTACGCCCATCTTCCCACCGAGGTGGAAGCAGCCATCGCCGCGGCTCGCCAGGGTCCGTGGCGACGCGTCGTCGTCGTGTTCCAGCCTCACCGCTACTCGCGCACGGCATCGATCGGCCCGCAGTTCGCCGATGCCTTCTCGGCGGCCGACGAGCTCGTGCTCACCGACGTGTACGCGGCGGGGGAGACCCCGATCCCCGGCGTCTCCGGCCGGCTGATCCTGCGGGCCGTGCTCGACCGCCACCCCGCGCTCTCGGTCGCGTATCTTCCGCGTCCCGCCGATCTTGCGAACGTGCCCGCCCGGTACGCGCGCGCCGGAGACCTCGTGCTCACGCTCGGGGCCGGCGATCTCACCACCATGCCCGACGTCTGGCTCGGGGCCGGATCATGACGCCCTCTGTTGACGCGCTCGACGAGGTTCTTACGGCGCTGCGCGCCGCGCTCCCCGGTCGAGTCGAGACCGGCGCCCCGTCGGCGCCGCTCACGACCTACCGGTGCGGTGGGCCGCTGCGCGTGCTCGTGCGAGCGATGAGCGACGCCGACGTCGAGCGCACGGCCGAGCTGCTGGCGCCATGTACCGACGTCCCGATGCTGGTGATCGGGCGCGGTTCGAACCTCCTGATCTCCGACCGCGGTTTCGCCGGCGTGGCGATGGTGCTCGCCGGCGAATTCGAGCGGGTCGACGTCGACTCGGAGCGGGCCCGGGCCCACGCGGGCGCCGCGGTCCCGCTCCCGGTGCTCGCCCGTCAGGCCGCCAAGGCCGGAGTCGGTGGGCTCGAGTTCTTCGTAGGCATCCCCGGAAGCGTGGGCGGCGCGGTGCGCATGAACGCAGGGGGTCATGGCGCGCAGACCGCGGATGTCGTGGTCGACGTCAGGGTCTTCGATATGGGCGCCGGGCGGGCCCGGGTCGTCGCCGTCTCCGACCTCGGGCTCGGCTATCGACGCTCGATGCTCGGGCCGCGTGACGTTGTGCTGGCTGCGCAGTTCGCGGGCCGGAGCGACGATCCGGCCGCGTGCGGGGCCCGCATCGACGAGATCGTCCGCTGGCGCCGCGAGCACCAGCCCGGCGGCCAGAACGCCGGTTCCGTGTTCACGAACCCTCCCGGCGATACCGCGGGCCGACTGATCGACGCGTCCGGGTTGAAGGGGCTCCGGGTCGGCGGAGTGGTCGTCTCCGAGAAGCACGCCAACTTCTTCGCCGCAAGCCCGGGCGCGCACGCCGATGACGTGCTCGAACTGATGCGGCTCGTCCAGAAAAGAGTCGAGTCCGCCACTGGCGTTCGGCTCGAGCCCGAAGTGCAACTTGTCGGCTTTGCCGACCCGACCGAAGAGGGATCTGGATGACCACGACTCCCACGCCGACGCGACCAGATACCGACGCGCCGGTGCGTATCAACCCGCGCATTCGTGAACGGCGGATCGAGGTCATCCGCCAGGCCGGTCGTCGTCGCCTGAGAGTGCTGCTCGTCGTGTCGATCGTGCTCAGCACTGCGGGACTCGCGTTCCTTGCTGTCACGTCTCCGTTGCTCGACGTCGATCGCATGACCGTCACCGGCGCTCAGCACGTGACCGCGGCGCAGGTGCGCGCCGCGTCGGGAGTACGGATGCACGATCCTCTTCTGTTCGTCGACCTCGGAAAGGTGACGCACCGGCTCGAGCAACTGCCCTGGGTGCGCACCGCGACGGTCCGCCGTGACCTGCCCGGAACGTTGCGAATCTCGGTGAGCGAGTACACGCCGGTCGCGTATCTGCGGGTTCCGGGCGGAGTGGTGTTGCTCGCAGCGAACGGGCACGCGATCGACCGGGCGAAGACGCCACCCGCTCACACTGTCGAGATCCGCGGCGTGCGCCGACCTCCGGCTGCCGGGGAGCTGCTCGCACCGCCCGACGCCGCAGGCGTGGTCGCGCAGCTGCCGACCGCACTCGCGCAACGCGTCGGTGCGGTCGACGTGAGCGGTGACGGCATCGCGCTCGACATCGTGGGGAACGGCGAGATCCGACTCGGCGACTCGAGCGACCTCGCCGCCAAGGGCGCGTCCGCGCTCGCGGTGCTCGGCTATATCGGCGTCGCGCACTACAGCTATATCGACGTGTCGACGCCCGATCGACCGTCGTCACACGCATGACGCGCGGGCCGCGCGCGTGCGTCCCGTGATTGATTCGACGACCGCGCTCCGGTACAGTCTCGACGCGAAGCACAGGTTGACGTAAATGTCAACCTCCAGTTGAGCTTCACGGTCCGAGACTTCGACAGCATATCGACGCTGCCGAAGTCAGCAAGGAAGCCAGGAAGAGGGTTCATATGCTCGGCGCTCCGCAGCACTATCTCGCCGTGATCAAGGTCGTCGGAGTCGGCGGAGGTGGGTGCAACGCGGTCAATCGGATGATCGACGCAGGGTTGAAAGGCGTCGAATTCATCGCGATCAACACCGATGCCCAGTCACTGTTGTTGTCGGACGCCGACGTCAAGCTCGACATCGGCCGCACCCTCACGCGCGGTCTCGGCGCGGGATCCGATCCCGAGGTCGGTCAGCAGGCCGCCGAGGAACATCGCCAGGAGATCGAAGAGGTGCTGAAGGGCGCCGACATGGTCTTCATCACCGCCGGCAAGGGCGGCGGTACCGGTACCGGAGGCGCGCCCGTCGTCGCCGAGATCGCCAAGCAGATCGGCGCGCTCACGATCGGTGTCGTGACCCGTCCGTTCGGTTTCGAAGGTCGCCGTCGTTCGGTGCAGGCCGAGTCGGGGATCGCGAAGCTGAAGGAGCGGGTCGACACGATCATCATCATCCCGAACGAGCGCCTGCTGCAGGTGAGCGACGAACACACATCGATGCTGAACGCGTTCAAGATGGCCGACGAAGTGTTGCTGCAAGGTGTGCAGGGCATCACCGACCTCATCACGACGCCGGGTCTCATCAACACCGACTTCGCCGACGTGAAGATGATCCTCACCAACGCAGGTTCCGCGTTGATGGGCGTCGGTTACGCGTCGGGCGAGGGTCGCGCAGTGACCGCGGCGCGTGCGGCGATCTCGAGCCCGCTGCTCGAGGCGAGCATCGAAGGCGCCCGCGGCATCCTCCTCAACGTGAGCGGCCCGTCCGATCTCGGACTGTTCGAGCTCAACGAAGCGGCGGAGATCATCGGCCAGGCCGCCCACCCCGACGCGAACATCATCTTCGGAGCGGTCATCGACGACGCGCTCGGCGACGAGGTCCGCCTCACGGTGATCGCAGCCGGGTTCGACCGCTACGAAGGCGAGACGACGGGCGGACGGAAGCAGGCGTACTCGCTCGAGCTCGACGACGAGGATTCGCTCGCGGGTGCGGAAGCGCTCGACCTCGGCGACGACGATTTCGACGTTCCCGAATTCCTGCGGTGAGCTCACGGGCCGGCGCGGCCCTTCCCATGCTCGAAGCGCGGGTCGGTGCGGCACGGGTCTGGTGTACCGGCCGGGCGCAAGGAAATGTCGGTGATCACGTCGGCGACGATCCCGCCCTAGTCGCGCGCAACCGGGCGGCGCTCCGGCCACACGTCGGGGTCGAAAACGATTCCCGGTGGGCGTGGGTCCGTCAGGTTCACGGCACGACCGTGCATGTCGTTTCCGGGAACCCGGACGCGCCCGTCGGCGATGCCCCGATTGCCGATGCGCCGATTGCCGACGCGCTCGTCACGACCGCGCCTGGGGTCGCACTCGCGATCGTCACCGCCGACTGCGCGCCGCTCGTGCTCGCGTGCGACGGTGCGGTGGGTGTCGTCCACGCGGGTCACCGCGGCCTGGCCGATGGTGTGATCGAAGCGACGATCGCAACTCTGCGCGAGATCGGAACGGGAGAGATGCACACGTTCCTCGGTCCGTGCATACGCGTCGGGAGCTACGAGTTCGGTGCCGCCGATCTCGAGCGTTTTGTCGCGCGGTTCGGACCTGGCGTCGCGGGGCGGACACGCGCGGGCCGCCCCGCGCTCGACATCCCCGCCGCCATCCGCGTGATCCTCGACCGCGAAGGTGTTGTCGACCTCGACGACTCCGAGGTCGACACCGCACAGTCCGAGGCGTACTTCTCGTACCGACGGGAGCACGAGACGGGGCGCCAGGCGACGATCGCAGTGCTGGCGTGAGCGTCGCCGAGCGACTGCGCGAGGTGCGCGATCGCGTCGACGCCGCCGTCCGCGCGACGGGACGCGACCTCGACGCCGTAACGCTCGTGGTCGTCACCAAGCAGGTCGAGCTCGTCGACGTGCGCGCCGCGATCGCACAGGGCGCGCTCGACCTCGGTGAGAACCGCGCCCAGGATCTCGTGGTCAGAGCCGAGACGCTCTCGTCGGAGCCGGTTCGCTGGCATTTCATCGGTCGGCTGCAGCGGAACAAGGTGAAGTCGGTCGCGCCGTTCGTCGCGCTCTTCGAATCGGTCGACCGCGACGATCTCGCGGTGGAGATCGGGCGGCGGGCGCCGGGTGCGACGGTGCTCGTCCAGGTCAATATGGCGGGGGAGCCGCAGAAGGGCGGTTGCGCTCCGGAAGCGACCGGGCAACTCGTCACCTTTTGCCGGGACCACGGGTGCCGCGTCGACGGGCTGATGACGGTCCCGCCGGCGGGGGGAGACCCGAGGCCGGTCTTCGCCGGCCTGCGGCGGATGGCCGACGACCTGGGACTTCGCGTGTGCTCGATGGGCATGAGCGGCGACTACGAGGCCGCGATCGCGGAAGGCTCCACGATGGTGAGGGTGGGGAGCGCGATCTTCGGTCCGCGGCCGGGCGGCACCGACGCGCGACGATAACCTTGCGCCGCAGCGTGAAGACAGATATGTGAGCGCGCCGGCGGGAGGCTCCGAGGCGTTCTCGAAGGCATCCCCAAGGACGTCAGCCACGAAGTCAGCCCGGAAGTTTTTACGGACGAGAGGTACGCCGCATGTCGGTCTTTCACAAAACGATGGTCTGGCTGGGCCTCGTTGACGACGACGAGTACTACGGCGAAGACGACGAGTACTACGCGGACGAATACGGCGAGCCGGTCGCCGCTCCCGCGCGCCAACCCGCGCGTCAACCCGCGCGGGTCGCGGCCGGGAGCGTGCCCTCCGCGCCGACCGCGCCGGAGTCGAGCCCGCTCACCGTGATCCGAAGCCGGCGCGAGCGCGACGACGTCGCGCCACCGCCGGCTCCGGCGCCGCCGACCGCGCGCGCATCCGCGGTCAAGCCGATCCCGATGCCCGCGACGCGCGTGCACGTCATGGACCCGAAGGGTTTCAACGACGCCCAGGAGGTCGGCGACCGGTTGAAGAACGGTCAGCCCGTCATCTTGAACCTGCAGGGCGTCGACCGCGATTTGCAGCGCCGTCTGATCGACTTCGCGAGCGGTCTCGCGTACGCGCTGAACGGTACGATGTCGAAAGCGGCCGATCAGGTGTTCCTGCTCACGCCGTCGAACGTCGAGGTCTCCGAAGAGGAGAAGGAGCGTCTGCAGGCGCGCGGTCTGTATCGCACCCCGCGCCCGTGAAGCAGATCCTCTGCTCGGCTCTCAACGTCTACCTGTTGATCCTGCTGGCGCGCGCCATCATGTCGTGGTTCCCGGTGCGACCGGGGACCGGCCTCGCCAGCTTTCTCGGGGTGCTCATGCAGCTCACCGAGCCGGTCCTCGCGCCCGTACGCCGCATCATTCCGCCGGCCGGGATGTTCGATCTGTCGTTCCTGGTAGTGCTCGTGGTGATCGAGCTCGTGCACGCCGGACTCGGTTGCTCGGGCAATTTCCTCTGACCAAAGAAACGAATTCAGGTACACCTCTGCGCCGGTTGTCGGGTCTACGATGACGTGATATGGAGATCACACCGCGAGAGCTCCGCGACACCGAGATTCACTCCGAGATGCGCGGGTACAGCCGCGACGAGGTTAACGACCTCCTCGAGCGTGCGGCGGCCGCGATCGACGCGTCGAACGAGCGCGTCACGCAGTTGCAGGACCGTCTCACCTCCGCTCAGAGCGAGGCGACGCGCACCCGGGAGACCGAGGACATCCTCCACCGGACCCTGCTGCTCGCCCAGCGCGCGGCCGACGAAGCCGTCGCGGAGGCGACGGCCAAGTCGCGCCAGATGCTCGACGACGCCGAGATGTCGTCGCGCCGGCTCGTTGCCGACTCCGAGGCCGAGGCCCGCCGCCGGGGCGAGACCGAACGCCGCCGGCTGGAGCAGGAGATCGTCGAGCTCGCGGGACGTCGCGACACGCTGCTCGCCGACGTCGAAGCACTCACGCGCTTCGAAGCCGAGTACCGCGAGCGCATGGTGCGCGCGCTCGAGACAGACCTCTCCGCGCTCAAGACCCGGTCCTCGACCGCGCCGGCATCCAAGCCCGAGCCGAGCGACGTGGAGATCCCCGCGTCGGCGCCGTCGCCGAACGCGTCTACGAGCGCGGGCGCGCCGCCGGTTCCGCCGGAACCAGCGCCGACCCCTGCGCCGCCGGTCCCGGCGAGCGCGGGGCCGAGCGACGCGCCGTCGAGCGACGGTCCTTCGGAAGCGGCGCCCGTCGACGCGGTCGTCATCGATTCGCCCGCGCCGGCGAGCCCGCCCCCCGACGCTCCGCCCGAGATCGACGAACGCGCGCCCGCGCCTCGGGCCGAGAACCCGCGCGCGCCGGTCGACCGCGCGCCGCGGCCGCCGGCGCCCGAGTCGGCGACGAGCGAGGTCGACGTGCGGACGTTGTTCGAGCAGAGTCACGAACCGGCGCGCGACCGTCCCGGCCGCGACGTGGTGAGCGACGAGCTTCGGCGAGACGAACAGCGCCGGGAGTCGTCAGAGTCGGCCGCGAACGGATCGGCGCGTGCGGCCGGACTCAAGCCCATCGATCTCGCCGGGTCGGATGCCGTGGATGCCGACGTCCTCGACGACGACGCATTCTTCGCGACGTTGCGCGACGCGGTGCACGACGAGAAGCCCCTCGGACCGCGTGACGAAGGCGACGACGATCCCAGCGACGAGAACCGCTTCTTCGACCAGGACGCCGACCGCGGGTCGTTCCGCGACGTCTTCCGTCGCCGCCGCTGACCCACCGCCCGCGGACATCTCCACCAACAGTTGTCGGAGATATCCGCGCATAGCGCGGAAAAGTCCGACAGCAGTTGGTGATGTAGTCCGCGCTCAGGTGCGGTGGAGATCGAGCCAGACCGGCTCGCCGTCGATGGACGCGTCGGGTGCGCTCTCGAGCGTTTGGGTGCTCGTGTCGTAGCTCGTCGCCAGCACCTCCGCCGTGATCCACTCCGCGTGACGATCGGCCGCATCGACGATGCGATCCGTCGAGCGCAACGCAACGGTGATGCGATCCGCGAGCGCGAAGTCGTTCGCCTTCCGGCGATCGTTGACGGCGCGGATGATCTCGCGGGCGAGGCCTTCCGCGCGCAGGTCGTCGTCGAGAGTGAGGTCGAGCGCGACCGCGTGGGGCCCGTCCTGGGCGAGCGTGAGATCTTCGTGCTGCTCGGCTCGGATCTCGACGTCGTCAGGTCCGAGCACGACGGGTTCGCCTTCGACGTCGAGGGTGAACGAACCGGTTTCGTCGAAGGCGCGGCGCACTTCGCCGCCGTCGACACGCTCCAGCAGTGCCTTGACCTTCGGAGCCTGCTTGCCCAGACGCGGACCGAGGGCTCGGAAGTTGGGGACGACCTTGTACGAGAGCAGACCCTCGAGCGACTCGACGACCTCGAGCTGCTTCACGTTCAGCTCGTCCTTGATCTCCTGCGCAACCTCGTCGCGGAGCAACTCGCCCCCGGTCAGCAGAGCGATGGCGCGCGGCAACGGTTGGCGGACGCCCAGCTTGGCGTCGGCGCGCGCGGCGCGACCGAGGCTGACAAGCGTGCGCGCCAGCGTCATCTCCGCTTCGAGCCCGTCGTCGATCGCGGCTTCGTCGTACGCGGGCCAGTCGCTGAGGTGCACTGACGTGTCACCGCCGGAGAGGTTGCGGAACAGCTCGTCGGAGAAGAACGGGCAGAACGGCGCGAGCAGCTGGGACACTGTGAGCAGGGCGCGGTGCAGCGTGGCGTGCGCGGCAGCGTCGGACGACTTCCAGAACCGCGGCCGCGACCGGCGTACGTACCAGTTAGACAGATCGTCGACGAGTTCCGACAGTGCCTGCGTCGCCGTCAGCGCGTCGAAGCCCTCGAGTGACTCCGTCGCGGTCCGGACGGTGCGCTGTACACGGGACGTGATCCAGCGGTCGAGCACGTGGACCGGTTCCGTCGGTTCGGGGGCGGCGGTCCAGCCGTCGATGTTCGCGTACGTGATGAAGAACGAATACGTGTTCCACAGCGTCAGCAGGAACTGGCGGGTGGCTTCGTCGATGCCGTCCACCGAAACCCGCTTCGGGGTCCACGGCGAACCCGACGACAACATGTACCAGCGCAGCGCGTCGGCGCCCCGCTCGGCGAGCACCGGCACGGGATCGATCACGTTGCCGCGCGACTTCGACATCTTCACGCCGTCTTTGTCGACGATGTGCGCAAGGCACACGACGTTTCGGTACGGCGTGGCGCCGAATGCGAGCGTGTTCACCGCGAGCAGTGAGTAGAACCACCCGCGCGTCTGGTCGATGGCTTCGCAGATGAAGTCGGCGGGGAAGCGCTCGTCGAACTCGTCGGCGTGCTCGAACGGGAAGTGGAACTGTGCGGCCGGCATCGACCCCGAGTCGAACCAGGCATCGAGTACGGGTTCGATGCGGTACGCGGTTCCGCCCTCGCACTCCGGACAGGAGATCGTCACGTCGTCGACGAAAGGGCGGTGCAGGTCCATGCCGCCGAGGTCGCGGCCCGAGAGCTTGGCGAGCTCTTCGACGGATCCGATGCACGTGTCGTGATTGCAGTCGTGGCAGCGCCACACCGGGATGGGGGTGCCCCAGTAGCGATCGCGCGACAAGGCCCAGTCGACGTTGTTCTCGAGCCAGTCGCCGAAGCGGCCGTGCTTGATGTGCTCCGGATACCAGTTGATCGTCTCGTTCTGCGCGATCAGTTCGGCTTTGTGCGCCGACGTCTGAGCGAACCACGTGGGCTTGGCCCAATAGATCAGCGGCGTGTCGCAGCGCCAGCAGTGCGGATACGAGTGCGTGTAGTCGACGACGGCGACGATCTTGCCGCGAGCGGTGAGATCGTCGATCAGGTCGCGATCGGTGTCCTTCACGAACCGGCCCGCGAACGGCGCGCCGAGCGCGGGTTCGAAGCGCGCGGCGTCGTTGACGGGATTGACGATCGGGAGTCCTTCTCGCTCACCGACCTCGCGGTCGATCTCGCCGAACGCGGGAGCGAGGTGCACGATGCCGGAACCGTCGTCGATAGTGACGAAGTCGTCCGCAACCACCGTGAACGCGCGCTCACCCTCGACGGTGAGCAACGTGAACGGCGGCTCGTAGCGCGCGCCTACGAGGGCGGCGGCGGAAACGCCGGCGACGATCTCGGCGTCGTCGCCGAGGACGGCGGCGACCCGGGCCCGCGCCATCACGAGATCGCGCCCACCCTCGGGGGCGCGCACGCGGACGTAGTCGATGTCCGGCCCGACTGCCGCGCCGACGTTCGACGGCAGGGTCCAAGGCGTGGTGGTCCACACCAGGAGGTCGTCGTCCCGGTCGATCAGGGGGAACCGGACGTAGACCGAGGGTTCGGTGACGTCGCGGTACGCGCCGGGCTGGCCGAGCTCGTGACTCG
Organism: Actinomycetota bacterium; assembly: GCA_041691275.1. Lineage (GTDB taxonomy): Bacteria > Actinomycetota > Acidimicrobiia > IMCC26256 > PALSA-610 > PALSA-610. The sequence continues at coordinate 16,053 of JBEPUZ010000034.1, forward strand.
ACAATGCGGTACCGCACCGCCCGCAGTAGGGGACGACCTTGTAGCCCTCGTAGATGGCGCCGGCGTCCCAGATCGTGTTGAACAGGTACCAGACGCTCTCGATGTACTCGTTCGACAGCGTCCAGTACGCCCCCGCGGTATCGAGCCACATCCCGATCCGGGAGGTGAGGGACTGCCAGTCCTCGACGTAGCGCTGCACTGATGCCCGGCACTTCGCGTTGAAACGCTCGATGCCGTAGTCCTCGATCTCGAATTTTGCGGTGAACCCGAGCTGCTTCTCGACCTCGACCTCGACCGGGAGGCCGTGGCAGTCCCAGCCGCCTTTGCGGTTGACGTGTTTGCCCCGCATCGTGTGGAAGCGGGGATACAGGTCTTTGAAGAGGCGGGCCCATACGTGGTGGATGCCCGGTCTGCCGTTGGCGGTCGGTGGGCCCTCATAGAACACCCATTCCGGGGCGCCTTCACGCCGGCGCAGGGATTCGCCGAAGACGTCCTCGTCCCGCCATCGCGTCAACATCGCTTCTTCGAGCGCGACCAGATCGAGGGACGCATTCACCGGGCGGAACATGGGGCCACGATACCGGCGGCCCGCTGGGGAATCGGGTAGTCGCGCGGCTAGCCTCCGCCGAATGCGCCGTTACTCACTCTGGTTCCGCGCGGTGGCATGCAGCGTGTTGGCCGTTGCGTCGGGGGCCTTCGCCTCCGTCGTCGCCGCCCACCCCGCCGCGGCCGCCGCAGTCACGCACGACAGCGAGGTCTACGCCTTCGGGAGCGCGACCTATCACGGGTCTTCACAGAACCTCACGCTCGCGCACCCGGTCGTCGCGATGGCGACCACCGCCGACGGTAAGGGCTACTGGGAGGTCGCCGCGGACGGCGGCATCTTCTCCTTCAACGCTCCGTACTACGGCAGCCTGGCGGGTTGGCCGATCGCCCAGCCGGTCGTCGGCCTGACGGCGACTCCGAGCGGCAAGGGCTACTGGATCGTGACCGGCGACGGTGGCGTGTACCCGTTCGGCGACGCCAAGGGTTTCGGTGCGCTCAGCGGGATGCACCTCAACGCGCCGATCAAGTCGCTCATCGCCGGCCCCGGCGGTAACGGCTACTGGCTGTACGCGGCCGACGGCGGCGTGTTCTCCTTCGGTACCTCACGGTTCCACGGCTCGACGGGCGCGATGACGCTCAGCGCGCCGGTGGTCGGAATGGCGGCGACTCCGTCGGCGAACGGCTACTGGCTCGTCGCGACGGACGGCGGGATCTTCTCCTTCGGCGACGCGCACTTCTACGGTTCGACCGGCTCCATGCACCTCAACGCGCCGGTCGTCGGCATGGCGCGCGACGGTGCCGGGAACGGTTACTGGCTCGCCGGTTCCGACGGTGGTGTCTTCACCTTCGGCAAGGCGAACTTCAAGGGCAGCGCGGCCGGCCTCGTCCCGGGCAACCGGCACGTGATCCAGCTCGTCGGCATGCCCGACGGCAACGGCTACCGGATGCTGGCGCAGACCAACGTGCCGCAGATCAGCCAGATGAGCCTCGGCGCGAGCGGTCCCGCGGTGGCCGCTGTGCAGTCCAGGCTCGCGTCGCTGGGCTACTGGATGCCGAGTGTCAACGGGATCTTCAACGACGACATGCAGCAGGCGGTCTACGCGTTCCAGAAGGCGAACGGCCTCCCGCGCAGCGGCGCCGTCGACGGCGCGACCCAGGTCGCGTTCACGACCGCCACCCGGCCCCACCCGCGGAGCGCGACCGGCACGATGATCGAGATCGACAAGACGCGACAGATCCTCATGGTCGCGCAGAACGGGTTCGTGCAGTACACCTTCAACACCTCGACGGGATCCGACCACCCGTACAACCTCGACGGCGTGCGCTACACCGCCCACACCCCCGAAGGTGTCTTCCAGGTGATCCGCCAGGTCGACGGCCCCGATCACGGACCGCTCGGCGTGCTTTTCCGGCCCAAGTACTTCACCTGGTCGGGCATCGCGGTCCACGGCTACACCTCGGTGCCGCCGTTCCCGGCCTCGCACGGGTGCACCCGGGTCTCGAACAACGCGATCAACTTCATATGGGCGGCGAACATCCTGCCCATCGGCATGGGTGTCTGGGTCTACAACTAGCGGCTCGACCCTCTCATCCCGATCTTCGAGCCCGCCGCGGGCGGGGTCGTCGTTCACGTCCACGTGCTGCCGCGGAGCGGCCGCACCGAGATCGTCGGGCGGCACGGCGACGCGTTGAAGATTCGCGTCTCGGCGGCCCCGGTCGACGGGCGCGCGACCGAGGCGGCGCGGATCGCGCTCGCGGCTGCGCTGGGGGTTGTCCCGGCGACCGTGACGGTCGCCGGGGGAGAGCGGTCACGACTCAAACGATTGCTGGTGACGGGCCTGGAGTGCGACGAGATCGAGCGCCGACTGGCCCCCGTCCTCGGCCCACCCGGGGGGTGACCGAACCGGCTCGCGCCGACCGCTACAATCCGGCGCCTTCCGAGGCCGCGCCCTCGATTCCGGGCCTCCAGGCCCGGCACACCGGCCCGAGCACCCGGCCCAGCCCGAACCCAACCGCGAGCCACCCGAGTAGGTCAGCATGGCCCAAGCGTCCAAGGTCACCCCACGCAAGGTCACGCCGCCCGCGGCGGGGACCCAGCGTGCGGCAACCAAGAAGATCGCGACCTCCAAGGTCGGCTCCAAGGTCGGCTCCAAGGTCGGCTCCAAGGTCGGCTCCAAGGTCGGGGTGAAGAAGGTCGTGGCGAAGAAATCACCGACACCCAAGGCGGCGCCGGTGAAACCGAAGTCATCGGCGGCGCGGGTGTCGGCGGCCACCGCCAAGAAGTCGAACGCGACGAAGGTCGTGGCGAAGAAGCCGGCCCGGGCCGATACGACCAAGACCGTCGCCGCGAAGCCCGCGTCGAAGAACGGCAAGTCCGCGAGCGCCAAGAGCGCCGCCTCCGCAAAGCCCAGTAGCGGAAAGCCCAGTAGCGGAAAGCCCAGTGGCGGAAAGCCCAGTCGCGGAAAGAGTGCCGTGTCGGCAAAGAGCAGCACGGTCCTCAAGAAGCCTGCGGTCACGAAGGCGACCGCGCCGAAGCCGGCGGTGGTGAAGACCGCGAAGAGGGTGGCTCCCGCGAAGGTCGCGCCGACGAAGAAGGCAACTCCTTCGAAGGCAGAGGTCAAGAAAGCGTCCGCGGCGCCGACAAAGCCCCCGATGAAGACCGCAGAGAAGCCCATGCCCGCTCCGAAGGCCGCGCCGAAACCGGCGCCCGTCAAAAAGGAGCCGCCGCCGAAGAAGCTGCCGCCGCCGCTCGCCGCGAGCACGCTCGACAAGCTGCGCGAGCTCCTCGACGAGGCCCGTGCGAGCCATGCGCGTCAGGCTGAAGAGCTCGAGGCTTCGGCGGAGCAGCTCGCGTCGGATCGCGAGCAGGGCGACACCCAGTTCGACGAAGAGTCGGGCGAGGGCGACGCGACGAGCGTCGAGCGTGAGCGCGATCTCTCGCTGTCGGCAACCGCGCGCCTGACCGTCGACGACATCGACCGCGCCCTGCAGCGCATCCCCACCGGGATGTACGGCGTGTGCATCACCTGTCTCGATCGCATTCCCGTCGCCCGCCTCGAGGTCATCCCGTGGGCGGAGCAGTGCGTGAAGTGCAAGGCCCGTGGCGAACGGCGTCGCTGACGCCGGAGGTCGTACCTGTTCGCGCACCACGTGGGTGGTCGCGGCGCTGGCAGTCATCGTCGCGATCGATCAGCTGACGAAGGCGTGGGTCGTTGCCGCCGTGGGCGACGTGCCCAAGCACGTGATCGGCGACTTCTTGGTGCTTGAGGTCTCTCGCAACAGCGGCAGTGCGTTCAGTCGCTTCCAGGGCTACACGCCGGTCCTCGCAGTCGTCGCGATCGTGATCGCGGTGTTCGTCGCACGGGCGGTGCGTCAGGCGACCGACGCCTGGACGCTCGTCGGGTTGGTGCTGGTCCTGGGCGGCGCGCTCGGCAACCTCGCCGACCGGCTCGCACGGTCGCCCGGATTCCTCCGGGGTCACGTCGTCGACTGGATCGCGGTCGGCTGGTGGCCGGTGTTCAATGTCGCCGATTCGTGCATCACGGTTGGCGCGATCCTGCTGATCGTCCGCACGCTGTTCGCGCCCGCGCCCGCGCCGACGCGGGCCCCGTGATCGACGAGCCGATCACTATCGCGGTGCCGGCCGCGCTCGACGGCGATCGCGTCGACCGCGCGGTCTCCTTCGTCACCGGATGGCCTCGCTCCGCGGTGCAGGACCTGATCGACAACGGTGCCGTGTTGATCGACGGTCACACCGTGTCCAAGAGTCATCGTTTGCACGAAGGCGACGTGCTCGAGGTGCTCGACGAGCCGCCGCTCGACTCCGAGCAGCTCCCCGAAGCCGACCCGTCGGTGGTGATCGACGTGCGCCTGGCCGACGACGACGTAGCCGTCATCGCCAAGCCCGCCGGTCTGGTCGTGCATCCCGGCGCCGGTCACGCGCAGGGGACACTCGTCAACGGGCTGCTCGCCCGGTTTCCCGGCATCGCGACAGTCGGCGACCCACTGCGGCCGGGCATCGTGCATCGTCTCGACCGCGATACGAGTGGCCTGCTCGCGATCGCGCGCTCGGCGCGTGGCTACGAGTCGCTTGTTTCACAGCTCGCGAGCCGTACCGTCGAGCGCGTGTACGTCGCGCTGGTGTGGGGTCACCTGTCGTCGCCGCGCGGGATGATCGACGCGCCGATCGGTCGTTCCGGGGCACGACGCACCCGGATGGCGGTGCGGAGCGCGGGCAAGGAAGCGCGTACCGAGTACCAGGTCGTCGAAATGTTCGCGCGACCCGAATGCAGCGTGGTCGAGTGCCGCCTCGAGACCGGCCGAACCCATCAGATCCGAGTGCATCTCTCGGCGATCGGGCACCCGGTCGTCGGCGACGGTACCTACGGCGGGTCGCGCGACCAGATCCCGCTCGGGCGGCCGTTCCTGCACGCAGCCGTCCTCGGGTTCGACCATCCGGCCACCGGCGAACGCGTCCGTCTCGAGGATCCCGTGCCGCCCGAGCTCGGTGCCGTGCTGGACCGCCTGCGTGACGCGCCAGCGTGACGCGCCTGCTCGCCTGCCCCGTTCGCCGCCGTGCGCTACCGCTCGACCTCGGAGGCGCCGGGGTGACCGACGCGGGTGCGTTCGACGAGCTCGGAGAGCGTGACGCGTTCGAGGATCCGGCGCGACTCGTCGTCGACGCCGAGCCAGACCTCCTGCAGGATGCAGTGGCCCTCGCAATGGTCGGGATGCTCGGCGAGGACGATCTGGGGACCCTCGACCGCGGCGACAATGTCGGCGAGCGTGATCTCCTCGCTTTTCCGGGCGAGGACATAGCCACCGCCGACGCCGCGCTTGGAGCGCACCAGACCTGCGCCTTTCACCGACAAGAGGATCTGCTCGAGGTAAGGCTGAGGGAGGTGCGTGCGCTCCGCGATCTCCTTCACGGACGTGGGTCGATCGGTGCCGTGGAGCGCGAGCGACAACAACGCTCGGGCGGCGTAGTCGCCGCGCGTCGACATCCTCATGCCCCCATCGTCGCGCAGACGTCGGGCCCCGCGTCGCCCCGGCTCACCGGACAGGCACTACGGGGAACGCCCTACGCTGCCGAGGTGACCTCACCTCTCGCCGGCTCGCCCGCCGGTTCCCTCGCAGGTGCGGTGCGCCCCGACCTCGAAGGCGCGTCGATCGCGGGCCTGATCCCGTCGCTGCTGGGCGCCCGCGATCCGGCGTGGTTGCCCGCCCCGGTGCGCGACTCGGAGGCGGTCGTGCTGCTGGTGCTCGACGGACTGGGCTGGAACGCGCTGCAGGAGCACGCCGCGGTCATGCCCGAGCTCGCGGGCATGGTCGGCGGACCGATCACCACTGTCACGCCCGCGACGACCGCGTCGGCACTCACGTCGATCGCAACCGGGCTCGCGCCTGCTCAGCACGGGATCCTGGGGTACCGGATGCTCGTGGGCGGCAACGTGTTGAACGTGCTGCGCTGGTCGATGTACGGGGGCGGTCGCCCGCCCGACCCGTTCGACGTGCAGCGCCACACCGCGTTCCTCGGACGCCCCGTACCCGTCGTCACCAAGACGGAATTCCGCACGACCGGCTTCACCGAGGCCCATCTGCGCGGCAGCCGGTTCGTCGGATGGCACACGACCGCGGCGCTGGTCGATCTGTGCGTCGCCGAGGTCGAGGGCGGCGAACGGTTCGTGTACGGGTACTACCCGGGCGTCGACTCGATCGCGCACGAGTTCGGTCTGCGGGCGCGGGTATGGCAGCGCGAGCTCGGCGCCGCCGACGCGATTGTCGGTGCGTTGCTCGACGCGTTGCCGGAACGAGCGGCTTTGCTCGTCACCGCCGATCACGGCCAGGTCCATCTCGAACGCGATGCGTGGATCGCGATACCCGAGCTCGGTGCGATGACCACCGCGATGGCAGGCGACGGCCGGTTCCGCTACCTGTACGCCCGCAAGGGGGCGGCACGCGAACTCGCCGAGGCCGCGCGCGATCAGCTGGGGGAGCGCGCGTGGGTGTGGTCGCGCGCGGAGCTGCTCGACGAAGGACTGCTCGGCGTGGGCGCGACGGGGAGCATCCCCGGTCGGATAGGCGACGTGGTGCTTGCGGCCCGCGGCGAGGTCGCCTTCGTCGATCCCGCGCTGCCGAACGAGGTCAAGCTCTTGTCCGGGCATGGTTCGCTCACGCCCGACGAGATGCTCGTCCCCCTCGTCGCCGGCTACGGCCGCGCTCGATAAATCCCACCAACAGCTGTCAGAGATATCCGCGCCATGCGCGGAAAAGCCCGACAACAGTTGGTGGAGATGCCCGCGGTCGCACCATGGCGTGCCCGGAACGGCCTGCGGTACGCTAATGACACGCATGTGATTTGTCCACAGGCCTGTCCACAGGCCCTGTGGACGGTGAACGGGAGGCGGAGTCCTGACCGATTCGTTCGTCCATCTGCATCTGCACACCGAGTACTCGATGCTCGACGGTGCATCGCGGATCGGCGAGGTGGTCGCCGCCGCTGCGGCCGACGGTCAGCCCGCGGTCGGGATCACCGACCATGGGAACATGTACGGCGTCCTGCCGCTCTACGAGGCCGCGAACGACGCCGGTATCAAGCCCGTGCTCGGCATGGAGGGCTACTTCACCAACACGTCGCGCTTCGATCGGCCCAAGCGTTCCGAGCACGAGATCTTCCATCTCACGATGCTCGCGGAGACGAACGAGGGCTACCGCAACCTCATCAAGGTCACGAGCGCGGCGTACCTCGACGGCTACTACTACAAGCCCCGCAGCGACTGGGAGCTGCTCGAGCGTCATCACGAGGGCATCACCGCGACCACGGGGTGTCTCGGTGGGCTGGTGTCGCAGCTGATCTTGAAGGACGAGCCCGAGGCCGCGCTCGTCGCGGCGGCAAGGTTCCAGGAGATCTTCGGCCGCGAGCATTTCTTCGTCGAGCTGCAGGACCACGGCATCCCCGACGACGCCCGCGTCATCCGTCCGCTGCTCGAGATCGCGCGCAAGCTGCAGGCGCCGTTGCTCGCCACGAACGACAGCCACTACACGCACAAGGAAGACGCGGAGTCGCACGACGCGCTCCTGTGCGTACAGACCGGCGCGCTGCAGAGCGACCCGAAGCGTTTCAAGTTCGACGGCGACGACTTCTACATCAAGAGTGCGGCCGAGATGCGCGCGCTCTTCGCCGAGGTTCCCGACGCGTGCGACAACACGTTGCTGATCGCGGAGCGGGCCGAGGTCGAGATCGAGTTCGGCCAGGCGATTCTGCCCTCGTTCCCCGTGCCGGATGGTCACGACGAGAACTCGTATCTGCGCGAGCTCACGTTGGAGGGTGCGAAGGAGCGTTACGGCTCGACTCCCGCGCCGCACGTCATCGAACGCATCGAGTTCGAGCTCGACATCATCAAGTCGATGGGGTTCCCCGCGTACTTCCTTGTGGTCTGGGACCTCGTCCGCTACGCCAAGTCGCGCGGCATCCGCGTCGGGCCGGGTCGGGGGAGCGCGGCCGGTTCGTGCGTCGCGTACTGCCTGCGCATCGTCGACATCGACCCCATCAAGTACGACCTGCTGTTCGAGCGGTTCCTCAACCCGGGCCGCAA
>JBEPUZ010000035.1:0-24048 GCA_041691275.1 Actinomycetota bacterium
GGCCCACGCGAGTGCAGCCTTTGCCGCGTCTGAGTTGTTGTATCCGACCACGATCGTGTCCATCGTTGTCCTTCCACGAGCTCGATTGGCGCTCATCCTTGGATCGTTTGCCGGGCCGGCCCGAGATACATGGTCGCCCGCAACACTTGCTATACTACAGGAATGGCGCAGGCCTTGCTATCCGGCTCGAGCGCGCGAACGTGACGCGCGGTCAGCAATCGCCGAGCACTGTCTCCGATCGCTCGCGTACCACCGCTGCGGCGTTCGCGGCGAGGTTGCGCACTACGTCGGCGGCGGATTCGATGCCGCGTACGAATGACGCGGCTTCGCCGGCCCACACGGCTTTTTCCGCGGTCTCGGAATCGCCTCCGAGCGAGCGGTACTCGTCGCGGTGTTCCGCCGCCCAGATTCGAAGCTCGTCCTTGCGATGCTCCCACCGGTCGGCAAATGAGTTCCGCAGTGCCCGGCCCGCGACTCCGTCCGGCCAGGGGATACCCGCGGCGATGTCGAAGAGTTCGGTGAGCACGGTGTCGTCACCCGATGCCTCGACGACGCGTGCCTTGTATGCATCGGAAACGCCGCACTCGTAGGTTCCGAGAAACCGGGTACCGATCCACACCCCTTCGGCGCCGAGCATCAACGCGGCCGCGATCCCGCGTCCGTCGGCGATCCCCCCGGCCGCGACCACGGGCACGGGTGCGACCGCGTCCACAACCGCGGGTACCAAGGGCAGTGTCGACATTCGACCTGTGTGACCACCCGCTTCAGTGCCCTGCGCGGTCACGACGTCGACACCGGCCTCCGCGGCGCGTTGCGCGGCATCGACGCTGCGGACCTGGCACAGAACGAGCGACCCGGCGTCATGCACGACTTCGATGAACGGTGTCGGGTCCGCAAACGAATGCGCGATCACTCGTACTCCGTGCTGCAGTGCCGCGTTCATGAGCTCGGCGGCGCCGGGAAGATGGCTGATGAGCCCAACGCCGAACGGGCGATCGGTGTGTTCGTGCGCAATCCGGATCTCGTTGAGCAACCAGTCGACGCCGCCGATTGTCGTGCCGCCGATCATGCCGAGACCGCCTGCGTTCGATACCGCCGCGGCGAGTCGACCCGGCGCGTCGCCGCCACCCATGGGTGCATTGATGATCGGATGATCGATCCCGAACAAGGCACACAGACGCGTCTGCAGCAGTTCTTCTCCTTTCGTCTCGTGACGTCGACTCATGACGTCGGCTCGAGGTTGGCCCAGAGTGATCGCATCCCGGGGGCAAGGCGTTGTAGCTCCTCGAGGTGGGCGCCGCTCAACTGGCGGAGGCGTCGCGCGCCGAGCGCGGTGAGGTGTAGCCGGACAACGCGATGATCATCGGGGTCGGCACGCCGGTGGACGAGATCGGCGATCTCAGCGCGGTCGACGAGTCCGACCGCGCTGTGGTGGCGGAGCATCAACGTCTCGGCCACGTCACCGATCGTCGGCGCCGAACCGCCGGTATCGCCACGGATAGCGAGAAGCAATTGATGCTGCGCCGGCGTGATGCCAACGGCGATCGCGCGCTGCTCGCTCCATCGCAGGAACTGGCGCAAGCCGGCGCGCAGCTCCAGGAGTTGCCGATAGTCGTGATCGTCCAGCGCATCGGGATCGTGCTCGTCCGTGACAAGAGGATATCGTACTACGACATGTTTCGAAAGTTGCTCGGTCGCCGGCTCTTCGATCACGGCATATTGGGGATGTCGCCGACGTTGCTCGCCGCGACGCTCGTCGTCGGACTGGCGAGTGGTCTCGTCGGCGCGGCCTACCTCCTGGCTCTACATCTCTTGCAACACGTACTTTGGCCCGACCACTGGAGTAGCGCCGCCGAGTTCGCCGTGTTGGGGGCTGCAGGAGTCGCAGTCGTGGTGATCGGGCGGATACTCGGCAGTCCGGGCGACGTCGAGTTGCTCGTCGACAATATCCACGTGTCGGGTACCGCTCCTGCAGTGCGCACACTGCGCTCGCTGGTGCCGATGTCACTCCTCACCATCTCCGCCGGTGGAGCGGCCGGACCGGAAGCGCCGCTCGTCACGACGTGTGGCACGCTGGCCGGATGGGTCGCACGAAAGCGCGATCTGCCGGTGCACGAAGCACGCTGCGTCACGATCGCGGGAATGGCGGCTGCGTTCACGGTCTTGTTCGGTGCGCCGCTCGGCTCCGCCTTGTTCTCGCTCGAGATCCTCCATCGACGGGGGATGGAATACACAGAAGCGCTTCTACCGGCGCTGCTTGGGGCGCTGTCGGGCTACGCGTGCTATGTCGCGGTGACCGGTTCCGATCTCGTACCGGCGTGGCACATCCCCGGCGTCGACAAACTTCACACGGTCGACCTCTTGTGGGCGGTGGGGGCCGGTGTTGGCGGTGCCGCGATCGCAGTGGCCTTTACGTATCTCACGCTCGGGCTGCGCCGGCTGTTCCAAATGGTTCCTGGTGCCACGCGCCCGATTGTGGGCGGCCTCGGTCTCGCGCTCCTCGCGATCTGGTCTCCCTACGCGCTCACCTTCGGCGAAGTGCAGACCGGCCACGTGCTCACCACCCGCCTCAGTCTGACAGTCCTCGTCGTCGCGGCGGTGGCGAAACTTGTTGGCACGTCGCTTACCGTGTCATCCGGCTGGCCGGGAGGCTTCATCATCCCGTTGTTCTTCATCGGCGCGACCGTCGGCCAGGTCACCCACCATGCGTTCGCCGCCGCCCCGCTCGGCGTCGTCTGTGCCGGCCTCATGGTCGCTGCGAACGTCGGCGTTACCAAGACGCTTGTCGGCTCGGTCCTGATCGTGTCTGAGATGGGCGGGCTCCGTCTCCTGCCCACCACACTGCTTGCCGGAACGATCGCGTTCATCTTGACGAGTGAGGTCGGGTTGATTCACTCGCAGCGCGAACGGAACCCTCGGTCACCTGACGAAGAACCAACCGAGGAACTCTAGGCTCAACTTTCGTCCGGCCCGTCCGCATGATGCGCGAACCCACGTTCGAGGTTCCGAACACGTCACGCCGAGCCGTCGGCTTCGATTGGCTCGATATCGGCCGGTCGAGTGGCCGTCGCCGTGTTCGATCCGTTCGGCGGGTACGCGACCGGGCTCATGCATCGGTTTCTACCATTAAACTCTAGCGTAGACTAGAAGAAAGCGGGTGTGCGGTTCCCCGCGGGGACTACCGCAACCCACGGACACGAGTGATGGATCCGGCTGCCCCGACATCCGACGTGTGAAGGACTCAGATGCCTGTTCCCGTACCCGAGGGCTTTGACCTCACCAACCTTGACATCTACTCCGAAGCCGTACCTCTCGCGGAGTACGCCTGGCTCCGCCGATCTGCGCCGGTCTTTTGGAACGCGCAGACCGTCGAGAACTCGAGCTTCGACGACGGTGGGCTGTGGGTTCTCTCCCGTCACGCCGAAGTGAAGGCGGTCTCGTGCGCGCGTGAGGGGTGGTCCAGCGAGGAGAACACCGCCATAGTGAAGTTCGACGGCGCGACCGTCGGCTACCAAGAGCGCGAAATCCAGAAGCACATGTTGTTGAACATGGACGAGCCGCGCCACACCAGGGTCCGTGGTGTGGTCTCTCGGGGTGTGTTCACCCCCCGCGCCATCGCTCGTCTCGAGGATGCGCTCCGGGTGCGGGCCAACCAGATCGTGCTCGAGGCTCGCGACCGGGGCACCGGTGACTTCGTCACAGACATCGCGTGCGAACTGCCCCTCCAGGCGATCGCCGACCTCGTCGGTTTCCCCCAGGAGGACCGCAAGAGGATCTTCGAGTGGTCGAACGAGATGATGGCCTACGACGACCCCGACTACGACGTCGACCCGGCCGTGGCGGCCGCCGAGATCCTGGGGTACGCGGCCGAGATGGGGGAGGATCGCAAAGTCCATCCGACGACCGACATCGTTACCAGGCTCGTGGCAGCCAGCGACGACGACGTGTTGAGCTCGGAAGAGTTCGCCTTCTTCGTCCTCATCCTCGCCGTTGCGGGGAACGAGACCACCCGCAACGCGATCAGCCATGGCATGCAGGGGTTTTTCGACAACCCGGACCAGTGGGAGCGTTACAAGGCCGAACGCCCCGCGACTACTGCGGATGAGGTAGTGCGCTTCGGTACTCCCGTCCAGATGTTTCAGCGCACGGCAATGGGAGACGCCGAGATCGGAGGTCAGGCCATCCTCCGCGGCCAGCGAGTCGGGCTGCTCTATGGCTCGGCCAACTACGACGATTCGGTGTTCGACCGACCGAACAGCTTCGACATCCTCCGCGACCCGAATCCCCACGTGGGTTTTGGAGGAGGTGGAGTGCACTACTGCCCGGGGTCGCATCTGGCCAAGCTGGAGATCAACCTCATGTTCAACGCCATCGCCGACCACCTGCCCGACATCTCGCCGACCGGACCGCAGCGCCGCCTGCGCTCGGGCTGGCTCAACGGAATCAAGGAAATGCCCGTCGCCTACCGGTGAGGTAAAGATCGACGCACCCAACGGCGCTTACGGCAGCGTCACGATCACGTCGTCGCCATCGACGCGCACCAGATAGACCGGAACGGGCTTGGTGGCGGGCAGACTTTGCGGCGCGCCGGTCTCGAGCGAGAAGACGGAGCCGTGCTTCGGGCATTCGATCTCGTGTTCGTCCTCCCAGACTTCACCCTGGGAAAGCGAGTAGCTGCCGTGCGAACACTCATCGCCGATCACATACCAATCGTCTCGGACATGGACGACGCACAGACTGTGACCGCAGACGTCGAATCGAGCCGCGGTACCCGGCTGCACATCACCGACGGCACACGTCCTGACCTCAGACATCGGTCAGCGCGCTGCCGCTCGGGACTGTCAGGTCTTTTGTGTAATCGGTCGTGACGGTCATTTCGTCGACGTTACGCCGCCGGGTCGGGCTGCTACCCGAAGCGGGGCTGGTTCATTGCGTGCAGACTCTCGAGTTTGTGGATGCGTTCGTCGTAGCTGATCTGGCGGAAGAGATCCGCGATGCTGTCGAGACGGGCATAGTCGGCGGCGAATGCGCTGTCGAACGGTTGGCGTTCCCACTCGGGGTGTTCCTCGATCAGATGCGCGTACTCGTGTTCGGCGTGGTCTTCGAAGTCTGCGTTGAGGCGGTAACTCCACGCGGGGCGGATCACGTACAGCATCCACGACACCTGGTAGTAGGCGAACGCAATCGCTTGCGGGATCAACGAGTACTTCACGAGACTCCGGCGGGTCGCGTCGCGCTCGATGAGCTCCTCGATGATGAGGAGGTGCCACTGCTCGTTGTCTTCTTGCGCGCGACTCTGCGTCACACGATCGAAGATCCGTCGCGCGAATCCGGGTCGCTGATGGGTGTGGGTGATCGCTATGTACGCGACTTGTTCCCAGGCCTGGTACGGGACTCGGGCGACGAGCTCGAGCACCTTGAACTTTTCCAGCGTGCGGGGTCGGCCGTAGATGGTGTCGAGCAACGCGAAGAGCACGCGGGCGCCGATCCCATAGTGCCGGCGCGCGGTGGCGAGCGTCTCGCGATGCGACGAGACGAGCTCATCGTGATCGAGCTGCGCCATCGCGCCCTGTGCCCGAGCCGCAGCCGGTAGCGGCGTTCCTGCGGGTCCGGCTCGATCAGGCATGTCGTCCTCGTCTCCGACGTAGCGAAGACGACATCATCTCAGAGCGAAGTGTCGGGCGTGGCGATCAGTCGCCCCACAGCTTCGACACGACGAAGAGGTCCTCGCTCGCGACCTGGCCGTTGCGTATGGCGTCACGGACCGCGTTGCCGACCTCGGCCTCGTTGCCGTAGAACGCGGCGCAATCGATATGCCGGTGTCCTGGATCCACTCGGCCCGGACCGAGCGAGGGGCCTCCGCGGCGAGAATGGCTATCAACCGTCGTTGGCTCGCGCTGGCGAGGTCGACCGGTTGTCCGGAGGCCGTCACCGCGCGGATCGGCCCCAGGACCCGGACGAACGCGATCGTCTCGGCTTCGCCGGTCATCGTCTGGTCCCCGAGTGCCGCCGCCCACATTTTCGCACCACGTTGAGTTCCCATCGCGGTGAGTTCGTACACCGGTGAAGGAACGTTGTCGAAGCGTTCCCGGAGTCGGCCCGCGAACCTGGCGGGTCTCTCGGTACCTTTGCGCCGATGAACATCGAGACGTTCGACGATGCCTGCACGGCGGTGGCTGCGGGTTCGGCGCCGGCAGACGTCGCTCGATCGCTTGTGGCGACGATGACGCCGGAGGAGAAGCTCTGGTGTCTCGACGGCGACGCGCCCACGTGGGCCGGTCTCACGTTCCTCGGCTCGGACGGCTACCACCTGGCTCCGTTCGTCGCGGCCGAGGTCGATCGCGTCGGCCTGCCCGGCGTCCGGTTCAGTGACGGTCCGCGCGGTGCAGTGGTCGGCAACGCCACCTGCTTTCCCGTCTCGATGGCACGCGGCGCGACGTGGGACCCCGAGCTCGAGGAGCGGATCGGTGACGCGATCGGCAGTGAGCTGCGCGCCGTCGGCGCCAACCTGACCGGGGCGGTATGCGTCAACGTGCTTCGACATCCCGCGTGGGGTCGGGCCCAGGAGACGTACGGCGAGGATCCCCACCACGTCGGCGAGCTCGGTGCGGCCTTCACGCGGGGCTTGCAACGCCACGTGATGGCTTGCGTCAAGCACTTCGCCTGCAACTCGATGGAGAACGCACGCTTCTCCGTCGACATCGAGGTCGACGAGGTCGCCCTGCACGAGGTGTACCTCCCGCACTTCCGTCGGATCGTCGACGAAGGCGTCGCGTCGGTGATGTCCGCGTATAACAGCGTCAACGGCGAATGGGCCGGCCAGAACCACGAGCTCCTCACCGGCGTCCTGCGCGACGAGTGGGGGTTCGAGGGCTTCGTCATCAGTGACTGGATCTTCGGTATCCGCGACGCCCCCACATCCGTGACGGCGGGTCTCGACATCGAGATGCCCTACCGCATGGTCCGCGCCCAGAACCTTCCCGGGGCGCTGGCGCGCGGCGACGCCACGTGGGCCGACGTCGACCGTTGCGTCGAGCGCGTCGTCGCGACGTTGTTGCGTTTCGACGACGTGCTCTCCACTCCTGTCGCTCCTGACGTCGTCGGGTCGTCCGAGCATCGCTTGCTCGCGCGTGAAGTGGCCGCGCGGTCGGTCGTCGTCCTGCGCAACGAGCCTGTCGATGATGCGCCCGTTCTGCCCTTCGCGTCCGGTGTGCGCGTCGCAGTGCTCGGCCGTCTCGCCGACACGGTCAACCTCGGTGACGGTGGCTCGAGCGACGTGTGGGACCTCGACTGCCGGACCGTGCTCTCCGGTCTGTGCGATGCCGTCGGTGATGCGGTTGGTGATGTGCATTATGACGACGGATCGGAGCTCGAGCGCGCGGCGTCGGTCGCGTCCGGTGCCGACATTGCCGTGGTTGTCGTGGGCTACACGTACCTCGACGAGGGTGAGTACATCGGCGCGACCGACCGGTCGCTCACCGACCTCTTCCCCCGTAGCGACGAGCCCGACGTCGCGGCACGCTTCGCGCGATCCGTCGACGCACTGCCGCCGACGACCAAGCCGCCCCGCGTCGCAGAGCGCCCGAGCGGTTTCGCGGTCGGCGGCGACCGTACCTCGCTGCGACTCCCCGCGCCGGACGTCGCGCTGATCCGCGCCGTCGCGGCCGCGAATCCGCGCACCGTCGTCGTGATCCAGGCCGGGAGTGCCGTGATCGCAACCGAATGGATCGACTGCGTACCCGCCGTCGTGCAGGCGTGGTACGGCGGCGCCGAAGCGGGCCCGGGACTCGTCGACGTGCTCGTCGGTACCGTCAACCCGTCCGCCCGCCTGCCCTTCAGCATCCCCGTCGACGAAGCCGACCTTCCCGCCTTCGACCGCGACGCGAAGACGTTCCGGTACGACCGGTGGCACGGCTGGTGGCACCTCGCCCGTACACACGTCACGCCCGCGTTCCCCTTCGGGTTCGGGCTCTCCTACACCACGTTCGCGCTCCTCGACGCCGTGATCTCGTCGAAGGACGGCGTCATCACTGCTCGCGTGACCGTGGCGAACACCGGCGACCGCGCGGGCGCCGACGTCGTCCAGGTCTACGCCGAGCTCCCCGATCCCGACGCGCCGCCGCGACTCGTCGGCTTCGCCCGCATCGAGGTGCCCGCCCGCGGCGACGCGGTCGTCGAGATCGCGGTGCCGGTCGATCGCCTCGCGACCCGCGATGCCGCCTCGCACTCGTGGCGAACGGCCCGCGGCGTCCACCGGTTCGTGATGGGCCGGCACTCCGCCGACCCCGAGGGCATCACCGTCGAGATCGAACTCTGAGTCGAATCGCCGTGCACGATCGGAATGACGAATGAAGGACCGCCTCATGACCGAAGTACCGGTCGCACTCGTCACCGGCGCGAGCCGCGGGATCGGCAAGGCCGGCGCGCTCGCCCTCGCGGCAGCCGGGTTCGACGTCGCGATCACGGCCCGGACCGTGCACGAGGGCGACGCGCGCAGCGAGCCGAATTCGGTCCGCGGTGACGATCCCGTCGTCGCGCTTCCGGGCAGCCTCGAGTCGACCGCCACCGAACTCGCCGCGCTCGGGCAACGCGCGTTGATCGTGCCGATGGACCTGCTCGACCTCGCGAGCGTCGAGGCGGCGCCGGCAACCGTGCTCGCCGAGTGGGGCCGGATCGACGTCGTGTTCAACAACGCGATCTACCAAGGGCGCGGCAGCGGGGATCGCATTCTCGACATGAAGATGGACGACCTCGACAACGTCATGCGCGGCAACTTCGCGTACCCGTTGCGCATCATCCAGACCGTCGTGCCGCACATGCTCGAGCGCGGCGCGGGCCGCATCATCAACATGGTGTCCGGATCGGCCCGGCACGATCCGCCCGGTCCTGCGGGCGCGGGCGGCTGGGGGATCGGGTACGCGGCATCGAAGGCCGCGTTCGGCCGCGTGGCCGGCGGGATCGAGGCCGAGTTCCGGGATCAGGGCATCCGCGCCTTCAACGTCGATCCCGGGAACGTCATCACCGAGAAGCGGCGACTGCAGCGCCCGAATGACGACTACGAGGGCGGCTTCGGTTCGGCCCCCGCCGCGGCAACCGGCGCGGTGGTCGCCTGGCTCGCCGGCAACGAGGGCGCCCCCCGCTTCGCGGGCAAGTGGGTCTACGCGCCGAAGCTTTGCGCCGACCTCGAATTGGTGCCGGGTTGGCCGCCGGCGGGAATCACTCCGTGACGCGTCACGTCGGCGCGACCACGCGCGTCTTCTTGTCCCATCCGTGGAACGACGAGTCCCAATCTCAGCACGAGCGTGTGCGGGATCTTCGGATCAACCCGAGCAGACAGCCGGTGAGGGTCCACTGCAACGCGGTGGCCCCGGCACCGAAATCGCGTCCGATCGCCGGCACCGCTCGGTGCGGAGCGCGCCGGCCCGGATCGTCTGTTGTCGGACTTCTCGGCACTATGCGCCGAAATGTCCGACAACTGTTGGTGGAGCTGGGTCGTCGACGCTTGGGGGACCCTGTTTCGGTCACGGAGGTCAGTACCCCTGTGGGGTGCCGTCGAGGATCACGGTCTTCGTCTCGAGGAAGGGAAGCAATCCTTCGCGACCGCCCTCGCGGCCGATGCCAGACTGCTTGAAACCGCCGAACGCGATGCCGAAGTCGGTGCGGAAACCGTTGTGGCCGACTGTGCCGGCCCGAAGCTGTCGAGCGACGTCACGGGCTCGGTCGACGTCGTTGGTGAACACCGAAGAGTTCAGACCGTAGATCGTGTCGTTCGCGATCGCGATCGCATGCTGCTCGTCGTCGGCGGGAACGACGCTCAACACCGGTCCGAAGATCTCTTCTTGGGCGATGGTCGACGCGTTGTCGACGTTGGCGAAGACGGTGGGCTCGACGAACCAGCCCCGGTCCAGATCCTTGGGCCGCCCGCCGCCGGTCGCGAGGGTTGCGCCGTCGGCGATCCCCTTTGCGATGTAGCCCTCGACGCGATCTCGTTGACGACTCATTGCGAGCGGGCCCATCTGCGTCTGCGCGTCGAAGGGGTTGCCGACCCGAACCTGAGAGAACGTGCCCGCGAGGGCCTCGACGAGCTCGTCGTGACGGCTGCGGGTCACGACGATGCGCGTCAACGAGGAGCAGACCTGGCCCGAGAGCAGGCACTCGGCTCCGGCAATCGCGCCGGCCGCCGCGGCGAGGTCGGCGTCGTCGAGGATCACGGCCGCCGACTTTCCTCCGAGCTCGAGCGTGCAGCGCGCGATGCGCTCACCGCACAAGGAGGCGATGCGCCGACCCGCCGCAGTCGATCCGGTGAAGGTGATCTTGTCGACTCGGGGATCGGTCACGAGGAGCTCGGAGACCTCCCGATCCGCGGTGATCACGTTCAGCACGCCCGGCGGAAGGCCGATCGCTTCCGCCGTTTCCGCGACGACGTAGCCCTCCCCCGGAGCTTCGGGCGACGACTTGAGGATCACGGTGCATCCGGCCAGCAGCGCCGGTCCGATCTTGTGCGAGATCAGCCCCATGGGACCGTTCCACGGGATGATCGCGCCCACGACGCCGACGGGCTCCCGCACGAGCAACCCGAACGTTCCGCCCATCGTCGGCTGCGCCGGTTCTTCGAAGGCGAACGTGTCGGCCAGTGCCGCGTACGACTCGAACGCCGCCGCCGCACCCATCCCTCCGTACATGGCGATCGAATGCAACACGCCGGACTCGCGCGGCCAGATCTGTCCGAGGTCGTCGCCGCGTTCCTGCAGCCCGGCGCCGAGCGCGCGCAGGTATTCCGCCCGTTCTGCGTGACTCATCCGGGGCCACGGTCCGTTGTCGAACGCATCGCGGGCCGCGGCGACTGCACGCGACATGTCGGCCGCGTTCGCTTCGGCGACGCGGAGAAAGACCTCCTCCGTGCCGGAGTCGACGACGTCGATCACGGCGTCGGAAGCCGGCTGCACCCACTTGCCGCCGATGTAGAAGCGATCCGTGTGACGGAGTGCCGTAGCGCCGTTCGCCGAGCCCATTCGCGTGTCTCCGATCCAGGTTTCCTCGGTCACGGCCGACGCGGGTAACGCGCGGCGGACGTGAACGTCAGTCGAACATTTCAGCCGATGTACAGATGCTTGATCTCTTGATATTCGCGAAAGCCGTGCAAGCCCATCTCGCGGCCGACTCCGCTCTGCTTGTAACCACCGAACGGCGCCCATCCGCTCGGCGCGGCGGCATTGACCCACACCGTTCCGGTGCGGATGCGTTGCGCCACGGCAGTCGCGCGATTGGTGTCGCCGAACACCATCCCGCCGAGCCCGAAGATCGAGTCGTTCGCGATACGCACCGCGTCGTCGACATCGTCGTAACCGATCACCGTTGCGACCGGGCCGAAGATCTCGTCCTGAGCGGCCGGATTGGAGTTGTCCGGGACATCGAGCACCGTCGGTTCGAAGAAGTGGCCCTTGTCCAGATGCGCGGGCCGCTTCCCGCCGGTCACGACCGTCGCGCCCTCTTTGACCGCGGCCGCGACGTAGTGCTCCGACTTGGCCACCTGGGCCTCGGTGATGAGCGGCCCCATGATGACGGTGGGGTCAACGGGATCGCCGATCGGCAGCTGGCCCGCGAACTCGGCCGCACGCTCGAGGATCTCGGCCTTGCGGTCGTGGGGGACGAGGATCCGTGTGGTCAACGCACAGCCCTGTCCCGAATGCGACATGAACACACCGAGACACATGTGCCACGCGTTCTCGGCCGCTTCCGGCAGGTAGATCGCCGCCGACTTCCCGCCCAGCTCGAGGTGCACCTTCTTCACCGTCGACGACGCCTGGGCCATGATCTCGCGACCGACCTGCGTGGAACCGGTGAAGGTGACCATGTCGACGGCCGGGTGCGTCGTCAGGAGCTTGCCGCCTTCGACCTGTTGGTCGATGACGACGTTGAGCACGCCGGGCGGCAGGCCGGCCGCGTCGGCCGCCTCGCCGAACAACATCGCCGAGAGAGGAGTGAGCGGGCTCGGTCGCAGGATCACAGAGCAGCCGGCCATGAGTGCCGGCAGTGTCTTCCACACATTGAGATAGAAGGGAAAGTTGTACGCCGAGATCGCGGTCACGACGCCGACCGGCTCGTACACGTTCATGCTCACGGCGACCTGGCCCGACGGATTGAGTCCGGTCGGCGGCACCGGGTTGTATTCCTGCTGCGGAAGCTGCAGGTAGAGGTCGGCGATCAGGTTCGCGTGTTCGAGCGCGGCGCCGACCTGGATGGTCGTCGCGTTGTCGTGCGGTGCACCCGTTTCCGCAATCAGCGTCGAGACGAGGAGATCACGCCGCTCGGTGAGGTACTCGGCCATGCGCCGTACGGCCGCGGCGCGTTCGGACGCCGGCATATTCGCCCAGACACCGCCGTCGAAGGTCCGGCGCGCGGCGCCGATCGCCTGTTCGATCTGCTGCATCGACGCGGTCTGGACCTCGGCGATCGTTTCCTCGGTCGCGGGATTCTCGACCGCGAGCGCGGGCCCGTCACCGGAGACGTACTTCCCGTCGATGAACGGCTGACGCCCGTCTACGAGTGCGGTCACGGCTGCTCCTCTGTCAAGGTCGGGGAACCGTAGCTGACATGAGCGTCAGGTAGCACGGCCTCCGCGATTTCAGATCAGGTGGTCCTCAAGGAAGCATCGCCGCCGCGGTCGTCCAGATGTAGTCGAGGTCGTCGTCGTCGAGGCTGTGATTCGCCGGGAGGATCAGGCCCTGCTCCATCACCCGGTCGGCGTTCGGCAGGCCGCCTGAGGGCGCGCGATGGGCGATGCCCTTGAACGCGGGCTGGCGCAGCGCGTTCCCGGTCCAGACCATCCGCGTATCGACCCCGTTGCGCTCCATGTGCTGTTGGAACGTCGAGCGCAGCACCCCGGACTCGGGACGGATGAGCACCGGGAACATGTGCCATGCGGTATCGACTTCCGGCGTCGTGCGGGGCAGGACGAATACGTCCGGGCGCTGCGCGAACAACTGCGTGAGTCGGGCGAAGTTGTGCTTCCGCCGCGCGAGGTTGTCGGCGAGCTTCTCGAGCTGCGCGAGCCCGAACGCGGCCGAGATCTCGGCGGGCTCGAAGTTCCAGCCCACCTCGTCGAAGATGAAGAGATTGTCGTACTCGAGGTCGCCGTCGATCGTCGAGAAGAACCGCCGGTCGACGCCTTTGTGCGACCCGTAGATCTGCGTCTCGGACCGACGGCCCCAACGGCGCAACAGGAGACAGCGGTCGACGAGATCGTCGTCGTCCAGACACACCATGCCGCCCGTCCCTGCCGCGGTGATGATGTGCGAGAGTGCGAACGAGGTGACGGAGATGTCGGATCGGGTACCGGTCGGCGTTCCGCGCAGGGTCGAACCGAGGGCGTCGCAGGAGTCTTCGACGACCTGCATATCGTGTGCATCGGCGATGGCTCGGATGCGATCCCAATCGGGCACGTTGCCGATGAGGTCGGGGACGAGGATCGCGCGCGTACGGGGCCCGATCATCGCCTCGATCGCATCGACGTCGATGTTGTAGGTGTCGGCCTCGACGTCGACGAACACGGGGACGAGCCCGGCCCGGACGATCGGGGCGATGTCGGTGGAGAACGTGACTGCGGAGGTGACGATCTCGTCGCCCGGTCGGAGCGCCAGGAGCTCGACCGCCAGGTACAGCGCGGACGACCCGGAGTTGCACATCACGCCCCGGCGCTTGCCGAAGAGCTCGGAGATGCCCTGCTCGAAGGCGCGCACGTTCTTCCCGACGCGCAAGGCTTGCGGCCCGCCTCGCAACACGCCGACGACGGCATCGATCTCGCGTTCGTCGTGGACACTGCCGGCGTAGTCGATCCGGCGCCGATCGTCGTTGCTCAACGCGAGTCCAACACCGAAGCGTTCACTGACCTCTCGTCTCGAATCCGACACCGAGAGCCGGATCCGACGCCGATAATAATGTGCCGTCGATCCCGACCCTGCGGAGGCTGCCGTGCCGTCCCCAGAACGAGACCGAAGTAGTCAATGACGGTCGCAGTCATCACTGGCGCTGCGAGCGGCATGGGGCGCGTATCTCGTTTCGGACGCCGCGTCATTCGTCTCCGGCATCGATCTGCTCGTCGACGGCGGCATGCTGCAGGGGATGGCGGCGGCCGGCCCCGGGTGAGACGCGGCGGATCGGACTGCTCAGGGCCGCGACCTCTCGCGTGACGATCCAGGTGGGGTCTCCGTGCCGAAGAGATCACATGAACAACTTGGTCCTGCGGCTTCCCAACTCGACGGCCGGTCAAGCCACCGTCGGCGGATTTCGTGTACTCGCAGTCGGCCTGCTCATTCCGATCGGACTCATTCACCTGAGCCTGGCGCCGGCGTACGGGATTGGGGCCGCATACATCGGGGATCTCTTCTACACGACGTTCTACGCGACGCTCGTCGCCGCGATCGGGATTGCCATCGGTGTTCGGGGCAGCTGGCTGCTCGGCCTGTTGACGTCCGCCGGCGCCCTGGCTGGCCTGGTGACGGCGGCAACCGTCGGCCTTCCGAATTTCACCGAGAGCTTCCAAGCGCCGAAGGCGATGCTCTCCATCGTGCTCGAAGCCGGATTCGTCGTTCTCTTCGCGGTCGCAGCAGTGATCCGCCCGGCGGCGCTGTTCGGGATGCGCGCCCGAACGACCAACGCTTGACGCGTACGAGTTCAGGCGTCGGTCGGCCAGATCGTGGGTCGGTGACGATACCGTCAGCGTCGTGGACCCGCTGTCAGCACGTATCTACTGTGGCATGATCCGCCGCGAGTAGCCGGGGGGCGTGGACATGACGACGGTAGGACGAGTGCGCGGGAGCGTGAGTGCATCTTCTCGCATCGGGATGCTCGTGGTCTCCGTCGTGATGCTCGGCGCGGCTGCGTGCTCGAGCGCCAAGAGCACCGCGTCGCCGGACGCGTCGAGCACCTCGAGCACGCTCGCGACGGCGAGCACCGTCACCGCGACGACGGTGCCGCGCCCACCGGGTCCCGCGGCCGAGTTGTCGACCGAGCTCAGCGGGGGCAAGGGCGTCTTCATGGGCGAGGGGTCTCCGCCGAATCTGCAAGCCGAGGGCTACGTGCAGCGGGAGTACGCCGCGGCCGGGACCGCAACGTCCTACAAGGCGAACGGCGCGCTCACGGCTGACGGCCGCTGGACGTTCGCGCCCGACGGGGGAGCGGCCTATCGCACGCGCGTGCTCGTCCGCGCCCCGGCCGACGCCTCGAAATTCAGCGGAACCGTCGTCGTCGAGTGGCTGAACGTCAGTGGCGGCGTCGACGCCGATCCCGAATGGACCAGCCTCGAAGAGGAACTCGTACGCGCCGGCGACGTCTGGGTCGGCGTATCGGCGCAGCGCATCGGGGTCGAGGGTGGACCCGTACTGGTGAAGGTGTCGGGGATCGCCGGCGCCGAGGCCGAGGGCAAGGGTCTCAAGGCGATCGATCCCGCCCGCTACGGAACGCTGAAGCATCCGGGCGACGGCTTCTCGTTCGACATCTACACCCAGGTCGTGCGGGCCTTGCGTACTGGATCGGGACTGAGCGGCCTGCACCCTCAGCGACTGATCGCGGCCGGCGAATCGCAGTCGGCATTCGCGCTCGTTTCGTACTTCAACGGCGTCCAACCGCTGACGCGGGCCTTCGACGGGTTTTTCGTGCACAGTCGCGGTGCCGTCGGACTCCCGCTCGTCGCTCCGGGCAAGTACTCGGACATCTCCGGTGCGATCAGCGGCACTGCGACGATCTTCCGCACCGATCAGGTCGCTCCGATCCTCGACATCCAGACCGAGACCGACGTCGTGAGCATCCTGAACTCGTACGCGGCGCGTCAGCCCGACACATCGCGTTTTCGTCTCTGGGAGGTCGCCGGCACCGCGCACGCCGACGCGCACCTCCTCGGGCCGAGCGCCAAGGGCATCGACTGCGGCGCGCCGATCAACAACGGTCCGATGCATATCGTTGCGAAGTCGGCGCTCCGCGCACTCTCCAAGTGGCTCACGACGGGCGAGGCGCCGGTCATCGCGCCGCGCATCGACGTGATCCCCGGCGCGTCGCCGAAGGTGCGTCGCAACGCCGACGGTCTCGCCCTCGGAGGCATCCGCACGCCGCCGGTCGACGTGCCCGTCGCGACCTTGTCGGGAGTCCCGGGTCCGAACCCGTCGACGATCTGTCTGCTGCTGGGCTCGACCAAGCGGTTCTCGTCGGTCCGGCTGACCCAGTTGTATCCGTCCCGTGCCGACTACATCAGTCGCTACGACGCCGATGCCGACGCCACGATCAAAGCTGGTTTCGCGCTTCCCGAAGACCGCGCCGCACTGGTCGCGTTCGCCCAACCGTCCGTCATCCCGGGCTGAGACTCCGCCCGCACCGAGCAGCACTTGATGAAAGGCTTCGTGTCAGCGTTTCGGTCACACGAGTGACCGTGTGTCAGGGGGAACGATGTTGACTTCGCGACGCCTGTTTGTCGGCGTGGTGCTGTTGAGCGCTGCTCTGGCGGCTTGTGGCAACTCCAAGTCCCAGACCGCACCGACGACGACGGCTCCGGCGAGTGACACGCCGGTGACGACGGCGAGTGCGGCGGATCTGACGAAGAACGTGCCCCGGCCGGGGGTGAAGGGCGTGACGGACACGTCGATCCGGGTGGCGGTGATCACCGCGAAGACGAACCCGATCGGCGGCAGGTATCACGAGTTCATCGACGGTATCCGTGCGTACTTCAAGGTGATCAACGACCAGGGCGGTATCTACGGCCGCAAGTTGACGGTCGTGTCGGACCGTGACGACGTGGTCGGGACGCAGAACGTGCAGCAGACGACGTCGAGTTTGGCGAACGACAACGCCTTCGCGACGTTCGAGGCCACCCAGCAACTGACCGCGGCGGACATGTTGGCGAAGGTGCACATGCCGACGTTCATCTGGAACATCGACCCGGAATCGGCGAGCACACCGACGTCGGATCACAGCAACATCTTCGGCACGAACTCGTCGATCTGTTTCAGTTGCCCGGGTCCGCTCAACGCGTGGCTCGCAGAGAAGAACGGCTTCACAAAGATCGGCATTCTCGCCTACGGCGTCTCCGCGGAGTCGAAGTTGTGTGCGTCCGGACTCCGCGCCGCGTACAAGCAGTACACGGACGGCAAGGTGCAGGTCGCGTTCTACGACGACACGTTGCCGTTCGCCGGTGACATGACCGCCGACGTGCAGAACATGAAGGAGAAGGGTGTCCAGTTCGTGAACTCGTGCATGGACACGAATCAGGTGGTCAAGCTGCAGCGGGAGATGCAGAAACAGGGCATGAACGCGAAGCAGAACCTCCCGAACGCGTACGACCACGACTTCGCCCGCGACAACGCGGCTCTCTTCGAGGGCAACTTCATCGAGCCGTTGTACGTCCCGTGGGAGACCACGCCGCAGTCGCCGGCGACGCAGGCGTACCTGGCAGGGATCAAGGCGATCACGAACGATCCGGTCGAGTTGACGGAGTTCGGTTGGATCGACGCGATGCAGTTCGTCGACGGGCTGAAGGGTGCGGGTCCCAAGTTCACCCAACAGAAGGTGATCGATTTCCTGAACACGCAGAAGGCGTATTCGGCGCAGGGCTTGATTCAGCCGATCGACTGGACGACGGGGCATATCGACCCGATGAAGCATGCCGAGGTGCGGTCGAAGGAGCAGTGTCAACCGATGATGCAGATCAAGGGCGGCAAGTTCGTGCTCTACGACACACCGGCGGACAAGCCGTTCACCTGTCTCGACACGGCCAAGGGTGCCGACCAGACCCCCGTGTACAAGTCGTTCGCCCCGGGTGGCGCCGGCTGAGGTTTGCTTCGGCCGGCCCGATGAGTTCACGGGGCGGGCCCGGTCTGAACTGACATGCAAACCTTCAACCTGGCCGACATCTACGGCACGCCGCCGCTCGAGTGGGCGAAGATCGAGCAACGTCTCTCGAAGGGGCTGACCCAGGCTCCCGGTTCCTGCGGTCCGAACCGCCATTCGTGTTGGCTCTCGACGATCAACGCCGACGGCGGTCCCCACACCACCGGCGTCGGCGCGCTCTGGGTCGACGGAGCCTTCTGGTTCGAGACCGGCGAGCACACGCGCAAGGGAAGGAACCTCGCCCGGGACCCGCGTTGCACGTTGAGTGTGGCGACGGATGACTTCGACCTCATCCTCGAGGGAAGTGCGCACCGCGTGAGCGAGCCGTCCGTCGTGGCAACGATGGCCGAGCGTTGGGCCGCCGGCGGATGGCCGGCACGGGTCGACGACTCCGGCATCGCGCTGACCGCCGAGTACAGCGCGCCGTCGGCGGGCCGCCCACCGTGGTTCGTCTACAAGATCACTCCGGACAGTGCGGTCGCGGTGCTCACCGTCGAGCCCGGTGGCGCCACGCGTTGGCGCTTCTAGCCGACGTTCATCGGCACAACCGGTGCCGATACGAGCGGAGCGGGCGGCGTTACGCGCCTGGCCGCGGGGCGCGGGTGATCGACGGTATCGAGAGAGACGCCCGCTCGGCCCCTCGCCGAAGCCGCGGGCCGACCGGTCGATGCATGGACCGCGACCGGCGAGGTCGCCGCGACCGCTATGCAGACGACGCCCCGTTCGACGTCGAGCTTCCGTTCCCGATCCCGCTCGACGAGCTCGGGTCGTTCACGCCCGCGTACACCGCGAACCGGCCCGTACACGCGATGCCTTACGTGTGCGCGGCTCGGCCCGGGATCCTGGCGACGGCCGACCTTCCGCCGATCACGCCCGCCGAACCCCGCCCCTGAACCCGCTGCCGCGCCCGATGAATCGACGGCCGGCTCGACTGTGATCTCTCATCCGGCCCTCTGTTTCACGTGTTCGATACGGGCGGCGAGGTCGTCGAGCTGTGCCTCGCTTTCTTGGCCGCCGCGATTTTCTCCGAACGAGTGGCCGGGGTGGTGTCGCGGGGCGACGGGGTGGGTATCGAAGCGACGTGTCGCTGCTCACTCGTTGGTTCGATCTCGCCGGCCGTCTCACCAAGCGTTTCGACCGCGAAGTACCGGAACAGTGTCTTCCGATGGATCCGCTGGCGAGTCCGGGTCCCGTAGACCGGCGTTACCAGAAGTCGTAGAGGCGGCGGGCGTTGAGCTCGCCGATCTGACGCGCGTCCTCGTCGGGTATGTCGTGTACCGCGTCGGCGAGGACCTTGCGGCTGTCGGGCCAGTTGGAGTCGTTGTGGGGGAAGTCGCACTCCCACATCAGCTTGTCGAGCCCGATCAGGTTCCGGTTGATGATCGCGTAGCGGTCGGCGATCATGCAGACCCAGAAGTGATCGGCGAATACCTCCGAGGGCAGCCGGCTGCAGTTGACGCCTTCGTACCGCGTTCGCAGCCACGTGTAGTCGAGGCGTTCGAGCACGTACGGCACCCATCCCGCGCCACCTTCGGACAACGCGATCTTGCAGTTGGGATGGTTCTCGAGCGCGCCGGAAAAGATGAGATCGCCGAGCGCGCTCATCGAGTTGACCCCGCACAACGCAATGCCGACCGACGGTGTCGAGTCGGGCGAGGGGGAGAGCAGACCCGACGACGTCCCAATGTGCATCGACAGCGGCAGGCCGGTGTCGGCTGCGGCTGCGAACACCGGGTCCCAGTGGCCGCTCGGGAATGACGGCAGACCTATCGGATAGGGATTCTCGACGAAGATGATGCCCTTCGCTCCCTTTGCGGCACACCGTTGGATCTCGCGCGTCGCGAGCTTCGGGTCCCACAGCGGGATCAGCGTCTGCGGAATGAACCGATCGGGGTACGCGGCGCACCACTCGTCGATCATCCAGTCGTTCCACGCCTGCAGGCACGCGAGCGCGAGATCCTTGTCGACGGCTTCGAGGAAGCGGTTGCCACCGAAGCGCGGAAACGTCGGGAACAAGAGCTCGGCCCACACGCTGTCTTCGTCCATCGTCCGCACGCGCTCGTGGACGTCGTATGCGGCCGGGATCATGTCCTCGTAGTGGCGGGCGAACAGGTCGTCGCCGGTGCCGTCCTGGCCGGCACGGAACCGGCGGGTGTGCACGTTCCCCTGAAACAGCAGCGGATAGAAGCGCCCTTCCCAGTCCCAGCCCTGCACACCGGGTTCCGGTTCCACGATGCGCGGCGCCCGGTCCCGGTAACGGGCGGCGATGTGATCGACGAACACCCCGGGCGGTTCGACCACGTGGTCGTCGACGGAGATGAGCTTCGTATCCGCAGTGAGCACGAGCCCAATCTAGATCGACGACCCGGTCGCGGGCCTCGCGATCGTGCGCTCAGTCGAGGAGCAGGCGGCGCCAGCTCTCTGCGAGCCAGCGCTCGTAACGAAGTGGCGACCAACCCCGGTCGACGGTCAGCAGCACATAGACCTCGGGACTGTTCGTCACCCACACCGTGTCTGCGCCATCGTTGACCGACAAGCCGGGCCGCAGCCGTCCGGTGTCTCGGATCTCGCCGACCAACTTGCGCATGTTCATCGCGCGGCGTTCGCTGATCTCCTGCCAGACCGCCTTCGACTCGGGCTCGGTCGACGACGCGTCGCGCAGTGCGAGGAACAATGGCGCCAGGCGTGCGTGCGTGAGCCTGATTGATTTGGCGTAGAGCGCGAGCTTGATCTCGGGATCGGGCTCGGCGTGTACCGCCATGATGTGTTTTCGTTCCTCGGCGACGACGGCGTGATCGGTGCCGGAGAGGCTCTGCTCGATGAGCTCCCGCAGCAGCGTCGGCTTGCGCCCGACCAGCTCGTAGACGGTGTCGGTGTTCACCTCGGCCATCTCGGCGACGGCCGCGATCGTTGTGGCGCGGTATCCCCGCTCGAGTATGAGCGCCCGACCGGCCGCGACGATGCGATGCTTGGTCTCGGCCGATCGGGCCTGTCGTCGGGTTGTGTCGTAAGGGCGCCGCTTGACGGGTTTCGCCATGAGGTCTACTTTAATCCGATATAGATTCGGATGAAGTGACGCATTTGGAGGCGGCTGATGTACTCGTTCACGCAGGACGTACCGATCGACCGCGCGTTCTACGGACGGATCACCGAGGCTCTCGGTCCGGAACCGGCGCCGGGCCTGATCGCCCATCTCGCGATCGAGCGCCCCGAAGGCGGGCTCCGCTACATCGACGTGTGGGAGTCGAAGGAGCATTGCGACCGGTTCTCCGAGGACCGACTGCATCCGGTCGTGCACTCGTTGCTCCGCGAGATCTTCGGAGACGAGCTGCCACCCGAACCCGAGCGGACGGCGTTGTCGGTCGTGCACGTGTGGGGTTCAGTCTCCGCGACCGTCGAGGAGAAGTCATGAGTGCGACGTTCGCGTCGCACGGCGGGCCCGCGCGCGTCTGAGCTCGGCTGCGGCTACAGCGACGACAACCCGGCCGCAAGGGTGATCAGCACACCTGCGCAGAGCAGCACGAGCGCGGCGACCACTCGGGAACGGCTCAGCTCCGCGGCGGCCAACGCGCCGCGCAGGGTTTCCAGGTCTTGACTCGCCGGGTCTCTGCGGTCGGTCGCCGCCGCCTCAACCGGGAGGTCGCGAAGCCGGGCGCCGTGATTGAGATGATCGCGCGCCCGTTTGTTCCCGAGGAGCTCGCCCGCGCCGAAGAGGATCCCCCGAGCTGTGCGATCGCGCCGATCACGAACAGCGCCGCCGTCACGGCTCATGCGCTCTCATCTTCATTGCGACGCGAGGCTACGTCAGCTCTCTCGTCCGCTACGGCGTCGCGATGGATTCGGCCCCCAACTCGGACTCCAACATCGCGAGCTCGTAGTCATCGTCGGAGATCTCACCTTGGCGGCTGCCCCGCGGACCGACCTGCGGGATGAGGAACGACAACGCCGAGGCGAAATAGACGACGACGGCCGCGAAGATGAGCGGAGTGCGGGCGGCGGAGACGACGGCGTCGCGGTTGCTCTGCGTCGAGAGCATCGCGCTGATCACGGCGATGCCAAGTGACGCTCCGATCATCCGGACTGTGGTGTTGGCTCCGCTCGCGGCGCCGGAACGATCCGCGGGCACGTCGGACAGGATCACGTTGTTGAGCTGCGACCCCGCGAAGCCGATGCCGATCCCGACGATGACGAAACCGGGCAGGAGCGCGAGGAACGCCATCGAGGGCGTGTCGGCGATCGCGCAGGCGCCAAGACCGGTGGCGACCATGAACAGGCCGGCCCGCACGACGTTGGTGGTCCCGATCCGACGCGTCAGCCAGTTGCCCAGTTGCGAGCCGGCGACGATCGCGACCCCGGACGGCACGAGCCACAGGCCGGTGTCGATCGCAGACAGGTGGCGGCCGTCCTGGAGCACGACCGAGATGACCAAGAGAAAGGCGACCTGGCCCATCGCCATGAGGAGCAGGGTCGTGGTGCCGTAGCGGAACGCGGGTCGCTCGAGGTTGGAGAAGTCGAACAGCGGTCC
The DNA here is from genome assembly GCA_041691275.1 of Actinomycetota bacterium. GTDB lineage: Bacteria > Actinomycetota > Acidimicrobiia > IMCC26256 > PALSA-610 > PALSA-610. The sequence continues at coordinate 22,400 of JBEPUZ010000035.1, forward strand.
ACGGTCGTTGTGTTCCTTGTATCGCTGCACCTTGTAGAACGCGAAGAGGATCAGGGCTGACAACAGGAACGCGACCGGGACGATCGACACCGGCATCGAGGTGGGCCAGATGGTGGCGCCGAGGATGTCGACGGTCTTGTGCGCGGCGAACCATCCGTATGTCTCGCCCTCGCTGATCGCGAACACGAGCATGAACATGCCCGATGCGATCAGGAGTGCGCCGGGACCGTCGATCCGCTCGCGCTTCTCGGCGCGGGGAGTGCGGCGGACGAACAACGCCGCGCCGATGATCGCGATGGGTGCGACGATGACGTTTACGCGGAACGCCCACCGCCACGAGTAGTTGGTTGTGAGGAATCCGCCGAGCAGCGGTCCGAACGCGACTGCCGCGCCGAGCACCGCACCCCATGCGGAGAACGCGGTCGCGCGCTCATGTCCGGCAAAGGTCGTCGACATGATGCTCATCGTCGCGGGGAGCATCAGTGACGCACCGGCGCCTTCGATGATCGCCTCGCCGATGACGAGCGACGGGACGCCGGTCGAGAGCGAGGCGATGAGCGAACCGACGCCGAACAGCGCGGCCCCGATGATGAACATCCGGCGCGATCCGAAGATGTCGCCGAGTCGGCCCCCGATGATGAGGAGCGCGGCGAAGGTGAGGCTGTAGCCCGTGATGACCCATTGCAGGCTGGGCAGGGTGGTGTTGAACTCGCGCAGGATCGTCGGGATGGCGACGTTCAGCACCGTGCTGTCGAGGCCGGCGATGAGGACCGCGATGAGCATGATCCCGAGCGTGATCCAGCGTCTCGGATCGGGGCCGGTCGGATCCGGACCGGCCACGGCGACCGCCGCGGGCGGGGACGAGGCTTTGGGATCGGGCATTCGGCGACCTTTCTGCACCGCTCGCTCGAACAACCTCCGACGCGAAGCGGAACCTCCTTCCGGTACTATACGGAATATGATTCCGGTTAGCAACTCGCCCCGATGGTTCGGATGAGATCGCGAGGAGGTGTGGCGTGAGTCGAGAACCGGGTGATACGGCGGTCGGGGGCGACGTGCACCCCACCCGCCCCATGCGCGCCGACGCCCGCCGGAACCGCCGTCGGGTGTTCGACGCCGCGCGTGAGCTGTTCGCGCAACCCGACGGCGACCCGTCGATGGAGCAGATCGCCCGCGCCGCCGGCGTCGGGGTCGGGACCATGTACCGCAACTGGCCGAGTCGTTCTCTTCTCGTCGAAGAGATCTACCGAGACGATCTCGCCGGACTGGTTGCTCTCGCCGTGCAACATCGCGCCGAGCGCGAACCGTGGGACGCGCTCGTGAGCTGGCTCGGCGACTACCTCCGCCACGTGCAGGCGAAACGCGGGATGCTCGCCGAGATCAGCGCCGCGTTCGACGAGCGCCCCGAGCTCCTCAACCAGTCCCGGCGCCACGTGGTTGACGCCGCGGCCACGGTGCTCGAACCCGCGCAGGCCGCCGGTGTCGTGCGTGCCGATCTCACCGCGGCCGACCTCGTGCAGCTCGTACGGGGCATGGTGCTCCCCGGCGTCGCCCAGCCCGACCGCTACCCGTTTCTCTTGGGCGTGGTCCTCGACGGCATCCGGAGCGCGTGACTGTGTTCACCGTGAAGCGTCGACGACGTGCCGGCG
>JBEPUZ010000036.1:0-24046 GCA_041691275.1 Actinomycetota bacterium
GCTCCGTACACCCCCCCCCCCCCCGCCGCAAACCGCCCACACTTGTGTGGGGGGGTTGGGGGGGGGGGGGGGGGGTTCCGGGGGGGGGGGATGAGGACGTTCGGGTTGAGGATCCAGTTCGGGTCGAGCGCGCGCTTGATCGCGCGATAGGCGTCGATCTCGGCCTCGCTGCGCACGAGGTGGAGGTATCGACGCTTTGCGCTGCCGATGCCGTGCTCGGCGCTGATCGAACCGTGGAGCGACGCTACGAATTCGAACACGGTCGCGGTGACGGCCTCGGAGTCGGTCGGCACGTTGGTGACATTGACGTGGACATTCCCGTCGCCGGCATGACCGAACATCCACACCGACGCGTCGGGAACCAGCGCAGCGACGCGCGCCGGCACCGCGCCGATGAACTCGCCGAGACGGTCGGCCGGTAACGAGACGTCGAGCTTGAGAGGCGCGCCGAGCAGATTGATCGCCTCGGGATGACCTTCGCGGTAGCGCCAGAGGGCGCGGGCGGAAACCGCGTCGGTCGCGACCCCGACGTCGGCAACACCGGCACAGTCGTCGACGGCCCGCCCGACGGCTTCCGTCGGATCGGTATTCGCGGCTGCCTCGACGAGCACGTACGCGCGATGTGCGGCCGCGAACGGCCGGTCGAGACCGAGTCGATCGCAGACGAGCTCGACCCCCTCGTGGAAGAACAGCTCGATCGCGTTCACGCAGTCGAGCCCACGACGGAGCGTGCCCACCGCGTCGAGCGCGGCGTCGATCTCGTCGAACGCGCACAACGCGACGACCGAGTGGCGGGTCGGCGCGTGCAGACGAAACCGCGCCGCGGTGATGACCGCGAGCGTTCCCTCGCTTCCGCACAACAAGCCCGCGAGGTCGAACCCGGAGTTGTCCTTCTCGAGTCCGTCCAACCGCCCGATCACGCGACCGTCGGCGAGCACGGCTTCGATCCCCACCAACTGGCGGCGAGTCGGCCCGTACCTCAAGACGTGCACGCCGCCCGCGTTCGTCGCCACTGTCCCGCCAACCGTCGCGACCTCACGCGCACCGAGATCGACGCCGTACTGCCAGCCCGCGTCGAGTGCGGCGCGTTGGAGGCGGGCCAACGTCACACCGGCCTGGGCCGTCACCTGACCGGTGCGCGCATCGACGGGACCGATGGCGTCGAGACGGGTGAGGTCGAGAACGATCTCGCCGTGGAGCGGGACCGAACCCCCCACGAGACCGGTGTTCCCGCCCTGGGGAACGAGCGCGGTGCGGGCCGCATCGCACGCGCGCACCACGGCCACGACTTCGGCGCTGGTCCCCGGCCGGATGACGGCGTCGGTCGTGCCGCGGAAACGTCCGGTCCAGTCGACGACGTTCGCCGCGACCACGTCGGGATCGGTACGAACGTTGGCGGCACCGACCTCGTCGCGCAGCGCCGCGACCAGCTCCGGCGACGCTCCCATCGCCCTGATGCTACGACGCCCACCGATTCCACATTCGCCGCTGTCAACCCACGGGAATGCACCTGTCGGTCACCCGTTGTCGGAGTTCTCGGCACATAGCGCGGATATCACCGACAACTGTTGTCGGAGTATTCGGCACATAGCCGCTGATAACTCCGACAACGGGTCGACCAGGTGATCGGACGCTCCGCGTCGCCGCGACCGGGACCCGGAATCGGCGTGACAAAATCAGATGTGCCCGAGCAGTCCACCTTGCGCGGCCGGTTGCTCGTCGCCGCCCCGCCCCTCGTCGATCCCAACTTCGACAAGACCGTCGTGCTCATGCTCGAGCACGGAGACGAAGGCAGCCTCGGGATCGTGCTCAACCGGCGTAGCGCGACCGAGCTCGGCGACGTGTTCCCCGAGTGGCGTCCCGTCGTCTCCCCGCCCGAGTTCGTGTTCGAGGGCGGCCCCGTGTCGACCGATGCAGTCATCGCGCTCGCCCGCCGGCGGCACCCGCAGCTCGAAGGCTTCGTCGAGATCCTCGACGACCTCGGCACCGTCGATCTCACCGACGACCCCTTCGACGTCGGCGTCGCGCTGGTCTCGCTGCGCGTGTTCGCCGGATACGCAGGCTGGGGAGCGGGTCAGCTCGAAACCGAGCTGGAACAGGGCGCCTGGTTCGTCGTCACCCTCGACCCCACCGACCCGTTCGTCACGACACCTGAGAGCCTCTGGCGCGACGTGTTGCGTCGCCAGCGTGGCCGTCTCTCGTTGTTTGCGAACTACCCAGAAGACGCCAACCTCAACTGATGCACCTCGACGAACCGCTGCTCGTCGGCGCGGTGCGACCGATCGCGGTCGACGGCGACGACTACGTCCTCTGGCGTGGCGCCGACGGCCGAGTGCGCAGCGTCCCGCGGTATTGCCCGCACCTCGACCACGACCTCGCCGAGGGGTACATCGTCGGCGTCGAGCTCGTCTGCCCGGGGCACGCGTGGGCCTTCGACGGCAACGGCAACGCGTACAAGCGCAACGAGCTCGGGCGGGTCGACCCCAAGGGCATCGTCGCGACCCTCGAGATTCGTGACACGGGCGACGACGTCGACGTCGATCTGCGGTAACGCGCAGCGGTTCGGTACCGTCGCGGTTCCCATGACCGCCGTCTACCCGCCGGACAAGCACCTGCTGCGCGACCTGCGCTTCTCGTTCGAGCACGACGACGGGGGACGCCGGAGCCGGGCGTGGATGCCCGTGGTTCCCGAGCTGTGCACCGATCTCGGCGCGGCGCGGGCCGGCGCGCTCGCCACTCTCGTCGACGTGGTCGGCGGCGGATTGGCGGCGACTGCAGCCGCACCCGGCTGGATCGCGACAGCCGACCTCACACTGCATCTCGTGCGCTCGGCCCGGCCCGGTTCCGTGGTCGAAGCCCGGGCCGAGGTACTGCGGGCCGGGCGCACCACCGTCGTCATCGAGGTCGCGCTCGTCGACGAGAACGAACGCGACATCGGCCTCGCCACAATGAGCTTCGCGGTGCTGCCCCGCCGCGACGGCAATCCCGAGATCACGATCGTGCGCCAGAGCTCGTCGACGATGGCGACGGCCGAATCGCGGCTCACGCGTTCCCTCCTCGACGAGCTCCGCGTGCAGGTGCGCGACGCCGACCGCGGCGAGATCGACGTGCCGGTGCACGAGTGGTCACTCAACTCCATGGGCGCGATGCAGGGCGGCGTGGTCGCGACCGTCGCCGAGGTCGCCGCGGAGACCGCGCTGCGCGCCGCCACCGGCGAACCGTTGGTCGTGAGCAATCTCTCCGTCACGTATCTGGGTTTCGGACGCGTCGGCCCGGTGCGCTCCCTCGTCGACATCCTCGGTACCGGGCCCGGCCACGGCTGCGCGCGCGTCGAGCTCACCGACGCGGGCGCCGAGCACCGCCGAATGACCGTCGTGCACGCGGTCGGAACCCGCGAGCTCGCATGAGCGGTATCGACGTGTCGGGGAACGGGCGCGAGGTTGGTCACTTCGTCGGGATCACGATGCGCGAGGTCGCCGACCTCTGCTTGGAAGGACGGGCCGAGATCCGGCCGCACCTCCGCGGACCCGACGGCGGGATCCGGACCGGCGCACTCCTCACGATGCTCGACAACGTGGGCGGACTCAACGGTGGGCTTGCCGCACTCCCCGACGGTTGGGTCGTCTCGACCAATCTCGCGGCCCGCGTCACCGCGATCGCTCGCGTGGGTCCGCTGCGGATCGACTCCAGCGTGCTCCGGCGCGGTCGCAACAATGTCGTGACGAGCGTGCAGATCTTTGATGAAGGCGCGGACGCGCTGCTCGTCGCGAGCGGTGTGCTGACCTCCGCGATCCTCGTCCCCGAAAACGGGCCACCGCAGTGGAGCCGGCCGGTCGTGCTCGAACCGCCGCCGGATCAGGTCGCCGCGGATCTGCCGTCGATGCCGGACTGGCTCGGGATTCGCCCGGCGGGGAGCGACGCGCTCGAGATCGATCTCGCGGCCGGGCTCCGGAACCCGTGGGGCATCCTGCACGGAGGCGTCGTCGCATCGCTCGTCGATCTGACCGCCGAGCACACCACCCAGGGTGGCGCGACCACCGACGTCGTGCTCCATTTCCTGGCGCCGAACCGGATCGGTCCGGTGCGGGCCCAGGCGCGGGTCCTGGGCGATCGCAGCGACGGGACGGTCCTGCGCATCGAGGTGCGCGACGAGGGCGCCGACCGGACGACCGCCCTCGCCATCGTGACGTCGGCCGGTCCCGACTCACTCTCCGCGTAGACCGGTCCCGGTTCCGGCGCAGCGGCGCAGCCGCCGGCGCATCGGCCCCGGCGTCCGGCCGACCGACCGAAATCGCGGCATATCCGAATACGAGGACGCAATCGTCCGATTTCTACGGCATGAGACGCACTCTTGCCGCCCCCTTTGCGATCGGTACGGCCCTCGTGATCTCGCTCGTTCTGGCCGCCGGCTCCGGCGGGACGACCAAGTGGTCGAGCGCGATCACGCCGTCAGGACAAGCTGCGAGCGGGGAGACCCTCGCGCCGACGGGACCGGCGAAGCGCGCGGGGACGCCTTCGCTCGCGACACCGTCCACCACAGAACGACCTCACGGATCGGTCGATCAACCGGCGACCGCCACCGCGACCGCGCCGAAACCGAAACCGCAGCCGACGACCGCCACGACCGGCGCGCAGCAAAACACCTCGGTCCGCGCGTCGTCGGACGCCGCGGTCAACGAAGCGGGCGCGGTGTCGGGCACGAATTCCGCGACGTTGCCGGTGACGGTGCGCGCCGGGTGGCTTCCGTACTACGACCCGTCGGGCGTCGCGCTCCAGCATCCTGCGGCGTGGACGGTGCAGCCGGGCGAGCTCGGCCCGCTCGTCGTCTCGCTCGACGGATCCGGACTCGACAGCGGGGGCTTCCGTCGGAGCGTCAACGTGCTCGAGCAACCGCTGACTCCCGGCGTCACCGCAGCCGACTACCGGCGCATCAGTCTGAAGCAGATCGCGGACACCGGTGGCATCGTCGATGACGACCGTGCCGCGGTGCTCGGCCGGATCCCCGGCCGGCAGGTCATCTGGCACGTCACCAAGGGCGGCGCCCGCACGGCCTACCTCTCGATCTGGGCGATCAAGGGTCAGGTCGCGTACCTCGTGACGTACTCGTCCGACCAACACAACTTCGCGACGCCATTGCTCGACGTGCGCCGCATGATCGCCTCGATCACACTTCCCTGAGGTGCTCCCCGAGCAAGGACGCCGGCGCCCGATTGGCTAAGCCTTGGTGAACTCGACCGGCAGGTGCTGGATCGTCGTGACGAGCGAGTTCGCACCGCGCTCGGCGTCGACGCCCGCCGGGACGTGGATGTCGGGCAGCCGCGTGAACAGCTCTTCCAGCAGGATGCGGATCTCGGTGCGGGCCAGGTTGGCGCCGAGGCAGAAGTGCGGACCCGTTCCGAACGCGAGGTGCAGGTTCGGCGAACGGTCGACCCGGAACACCTCGGGGTCGTCGAAGATGTCGGCATCGCGGTTCGCGCTCGGATACACGTTCAGCAACACGTCGCCCGCCGCGAGCGCACGACCGCGCAGCTCGGTGTCACGGGTCACTGTGCGGGAGAAGCTGATCACCGGCGACACGTAGCGGAGGATCTCCTCGGTTGCACTGTTGACCAACGTCAGGTCGTTCGCGAGCTTGTCGCGCTCGCCGCGGAAGTTCGACAGTGCGAGCATCCCGCCCGACAACCCGTTGCGGGTCGTCTCGTTGCCGGCGACGAGGAGCAGCACGAGGAACGCGAGCAGATCGTCGGAACCGAGCCCGAGGCCTGCGTCGGCGAGCCCGCCCTCCATGACCTTCTTGTGCACGCCCGCTTCGTCGAACGAGAGCTCACCGGCGTCGGCCGACGAGAGCAACACCGAGATGAGATCTTCCTGCGGGTGCGCCCGTCGCTCTTCGAGCAGCCCGACGAGGTACGTGATGTATTCACCCCACGCTTCGCCGGCTGCGGCTTGGCGCGGGTCGTCGGCGTCGGCGCCTTCGCCCGCCATCATCGTGTCGGACCAGTGCGCGAGTTGGTGGCGGTCGTCGACACCGAGCCCGAGCATCTCCGCGATCACGATCAGCGGCAGCTGCTTGGCGATGTCGTCGACGAAGTCGCACTGGCCCGTGGCCGCGACGTTGTCGACGAGCTCGTGCGCGAGCTCCCGGATGTGGTCGACGAGCTGGGTGATCCGACCCCCGGTGAAGCCGCGGCTGATCAACCGGCGCTGGCGCGCGTGTTCCGGATCGTCCATCGACACGATCGACAGCGCGTCGGCGCCGCCGCCCTTCGGGCGCACGCCCTGCCCGCTGCAGAACAGCTCGGGCTGACGTTCGACGTAGGAGACGTCGTCGTACTTCGACACGACCCAGATGCCGTTCACGTCGTCGCGGTGCACCGGATCGTTCTCGCGCATCCAACGGAACACGTCGTGGGCCACGCCGCGGACGTAGAGCGTCGGGTCGAGGGCGTCCACTTCGTAGGGCGCCGCGGGAGCGGTCATGGTTCCTCCATGGTGACGGGCGTCTCGCGCCTGTGCTCTTGCTCGAATTGAAACTTCTCTGACTGATTATCGGCAGGCCAATCGTCCGCCTGATCGGGAGCAAGGCGCGCGAAAACGTGCGCGAGCTCGCGGGCCCGGGCTTCGAGTGCGTCGCGCCGGTCGTCGGAGTACGCGAGATGTTCGACGAGCACCCCGATCACCGCGTTGCGCATGGCCCGCACGAACGCGGGGTCGTGCAGGCCCGGCGCCTCGGGGCACAGCGCCCGGAGCCAGCCGGCCAGGGCGTCCTCGAACGCGTTCGCGGTCTCGAGGAGCGGTTCCAACACGTCGTCGTCGCCGTGCAACGCCTCCGCGATGAGCGTCCGCCAGAGCTCCTCGTCGGCCGTCATGCCCACGAAGAGATGATCGAGCAGGGCTGCGAGGCGATCCTCGACGCTCCCCGCGAGCCCTTCCGGGAACGGTGCGACGTGGAAGTCGACGGTCCGGCGGTGTGCGATCGCGGCCTGGAGCAGGTCGTGCTTCGAGGGGAAGTAGTGGTACAGCGTGGCCACGTTGAGCCCGGCCGCAGCTGCCACCGCCCGCATGCTCGTGCCGTTGGCGCCGAAGCGCGCCATCAGTGTGAGCGTGGCATCGAGGATGCGATCGCGGGGAACCGGCACGGTCAGAAACCTATCAAACGTTCGTTTGGGAGCGTTGCTCCTTACACTCAGAACGAGTAGAAGAAGGCTATGACCGAGCACTCCGAGGAAGCAGTCTTCCTCGAGAGCTACGACCCCGCCCGGTACGCACCGCTCGCGGTGACCGTCGACGTCGTGCTGCTCACCGTCCGGTCGGGCCGGCTGTCGGTGCTGCTGGTGCAACGCCGGAACCACCCGTTCCGGGGCAACTGGGCGCTGCCGGGTGGCTTCGTCGAGCCCGACGACGATCTCGACGGCGCCGCGCGCCGGGAGCTCGAGGAAGAGACGGGCGTGCTGGTCGCGGGCTTCGGCGAGTCGGTCTCGCTCGGTCACATCGAACAGCTCGGTTCGTACGGAGCACCGGGACGCGATCCCCGCATGCGCGTGGTGTCGGTGGCCTACGTGGGCTTCACCACGCAGAACGAACCGTCGGTCGCCGGTTCCGACGCCGCCGACGTGCGCCTGTGGGCAATCGACGACCTCGCGATCGCGGGCGTCGGCAGCGACGACGGCGTACCTCTCGCGTTCGACCACGCGCAGATCATCAGCGACGCGATCGAGCGCTCGCGCGCCAAGCTCGAGTACACGACACTCGCTACCGCGTTCCTCGACGAGCCCTTCACGCTGGGCGAGCTGCGGCGCGTGTACGAGGCGGTGTGGGGCGAGACCCTGCACGAGGGCAACTTCCGGCGCAAGGTGTTGTCGACAGCGGGTTTCGTCGAGCCCACCGGCAACACCGCGCCGACCGACGGTCGTCCGGCCGCGTTGTACCGCCGCGGGAGCGCGACGCGATTGCATCCCCCGATCCTGCGTCCGTGACCAACCGGACGGGCGTCTACCCGGGATCGTTCGACCCTCTGACGATCGCGCACTGCGCGATCGCCGAGGCCGCCGTGCAGCTCGCGAAGCTCGACCGGATCGATCTCGCGCTCTCGAACGTCGCGTTGGGCAAGGAGCACGGCGGGCACGCGAGCACCGACATACGCGCGGCCGCGATCCGGCGCGCGGCGCGCGCCCGACCGTGGCTCGGCGTGATCGTCACCGACGCGCAGCTCGTCGCGGAGATCGCGGCGGGATACGACGTCGTGGTGATGGGCGCCGACAAGTGGGCGCAGGTGAACGATCCGGCTTGGTACGGCGACGATCCGGCCGCCCGCGACGCCGCGCTCGCTTCGCTCCCCCGCGTACTCGTCGCGCCCCGTCCGGGTTTCGACGTGGTCGGCGCGGAAGTGCTCGACATGCATCCCGACCACGCGGACGTCTCGTCGACCCGGGCCCGGTCCGGCGAGCACCATCTCATTCCGGGCGACACCCGCCGCACCGTGCTCGTCGATGGCAACAACGTGATGGGCAGCCGCCCCGACGGATGGTGGCGCGACCGCCCGGGCGCGCAGCGCAGGCTTTCCGGTGAGCTGTCCGCGCTGGCGAAACGCACCGGCGACCGCATCATCGTCGTGTTCGACGGACGGCCTCGGCCCGGCTCGCCCGAGCTACCCGTAGATCACGTGCGGGTCTCCTACGCGCGTCGACCCGGGCGCGACGCGGCCGACGACCGCATCATCGAAGAGCTCGAGGTCAGTGACGATCCATCGCAGTTCACCGTCGTCACATCGGACCGAGAGCTCGCACGCCGCGCACGCGCTCTCGGCGCGGATGTCGAGAGCACGGGCTCCCTTACTCGCGAGTTGGGATGGGGACGCCGGTGACGTTGTCGTCACGCTCGGCCCGGAACGCGTTCAGCGCCATCGACACGAGCGTGTACTGACCCACAGTAAAGACGAGGTCGAGCAACTGCTGCACGTCGTACTGCTGCGCGAGCGCGGCGTACGTGGGGTCGGTCAAGCCCTGATCGGCGTGCAGCTCGTCTGCGGCACGTAACACGAGCGCGTCCGACTCCGACCAACCCGACGCGTCGGGACCCTCGGTGACGAGCGTGATCTCCGCGTCGCTGATCCCGATGCTGCGCGCGATCGCGACGTGTTGCGCCCATTCGTACGGAGCGCGGCAGTTCCAGCCGGTACGCAGCACGAGCAGCTCTCGATCGCGCGCGGGCAGCGTGCTCTTCGCGAGCACGTGGTTGCCGAACACGAGCCAGCGTTTCATGAGCTTCGGATGGTGCGCGAACGTCGCGAAGACGTTGAGGGCGCTGTCGCCCAGCAACGCACGCGTCTCCTCATCCCATTGATCGCGCGGCAACGGCTGCAAGCGGGGTTCCATGAGGGCAGAGCGTAGGCTCCCCCGATGCCTCGCGACATCCGCGTCGACACCACGCTCACACCCGACCCCGATCGGCCCGGCCGATTTCACGGTCAGCTGCCCGAGGAGTGGAAGGTCGTCTACATCTTCGGCGGCGTCTCGATGTACGCGGCGCTGCGCGCGATGGAGCAACAGCTCGGTCGTGACGACTTGTCGCTCGTGACCGCGAACGCGATCTTCCTCGCGCCGGTACCGCCCGGTCCGATCTCGATCGACGTCGACGTCCTACGCGACGGCCGGAAGGCGTCACAGGTCGCGGCCGACCTCCGCGTGCCCGGCGTCGACCCGCCTGCGCTGCGCGTCCACGGGGTGTTCGGCGCGGCGCACGACATCGAGCTCACGCACCAAGAGGTGATGTTTCCCGAGGTCCCGCGCCCCGACGACATCCACGTCGACGTCGACCGACCCAACCCGTTCGGCCGGATCAACTTTCACGAACAGACCGAGTGGCGGCCGGCGAGCCCGCTCGACGACCCAGGCAAGGGCCACTTCCTCTCGTGGGTCCGCCTCCGGGAGACCGAGCCCCACCTGCTCAGCCTGGCCGTGCACGGCGACGTCCTCGGCCCCGCGGTCGGGCGCGCGCTCGGGCCCCCCGACAGCCGGGGCATGTTCATGGTGCTGTCGCTCGAGATCGGCATCCGCTTCGTGCGGACCCCGGTGACTCCGTGGGTGCTGCAGGAGATCGAGGCCTGGCACATCGGCGACGGCTACGCGACCGGCCCGGCCCGGCTCTGGGACGAGGCCGGCAACCTCTGCGCGATCGCGACCCAGACCGCCAACCTGCGCCGCCACATGCCTCAGCAGTAACAGGCCTCAGGTGTAACGGGCCGAGGGGAGCGGCAACCTCGACGCGGCTTGTAGCGGCACGCCGAGGATTGCCCACCCAACCCGCTTCCCCCAAGGAGAGTGAACACTAAGACCACTCTCCGTGGCAAGGACTTTCTTCGGACTCGGCCTCATGCCCCGGGTCCTCGCAGCCGTTGACTCGACGGTGACGATCCCTCGGGTCGACCCGACCCGTCTCGACCCGACCTGCCTCGACCCGACGTTCTTGTTCTCGGTCGTGGCCCGCTCGCGCGACATGATCATCATCGCCGACGAGTCGGGCACGATCCTCTTCGCCACCGGGGCCATCGAGGAGGTCGCGGGCTGGACCGCCTCCGACCTGATCGGCACCGACGGGTTGCACCTTCTGCACCCCGACGACCTGCCGAGCTTCGGCGAGCACCTGCAGCGCCTGTTCGACCGGCCGGACGAGCCCAGCATCACCCAGGCCCGGGTGCGGCGCACCGATGGGAGCTGGGTCTGGACCGAGGTGGTCGCGCTCAACCTGCTCTCCGATCCGAACGTGCGCGGGCTCGTCGGCCACTTCCGCGATGTCACGGAGCGCAAGCGCGCCGAGCTCGCACTCCGCGAGAGCGAGGAACGCTTCCGCTCGCTCGTACAGAGCGGCTTCGATCTCCTGGCGATCATCGACGGCGACGGGATGATGGTCTACGTCTCGCCCTCGCACGAACGGATCCTCGGCCACCCGTTGTCACTCTGGCTGACGGGTCAAGGGCGTCCCGAGCTCGTGCATCCCGCCGACCTCGCCGAGCTCGCCGCGGCGATGAAAGACGTGCGCGCGACTCCAGGTAAGTGGGCGCGTGTCCGCTGCCGGCTCAAGCACGCGAACGGTTCGTGGCGGTGGTTCGAGCACGTGTTCACGAACATGCTCGACGTTCCCGCGGTCCGTGGCATCGTGTCCAACTCACGCGACACGACCGACGCGGAGGCCGCTGTCGACGCCCTGCGCCGGACGTCGGAACGCTTCCGGGCGCTCGTCCGCCACTCTTCCGACGTCATCATCGTCGTCGACGACAAGGGCCGCTCGTCGTACGTGAGTCCCGCACTGGAGCACGTGCTCGGCTACCGGCCCGAAGACCTCATCGGTCGCACGCTGATGACGCTCGTGCACCCCGACGACCGACCCATGTGCCACGCGCACTTCGACACCGTCGTCGGCGACCCGACCCAGGAACACTCCATCGAAGTGCGGGGCCGCCACGCCGACGGACGCTGGCGTTGGTTCGAGCTCCGGACCACCAACCTCCTTTACGAACCCGCGGTGCAGGGAGTCGTCGCGCACGTCCGCGACATCACCGATCGCCGCAACGTCGAGCTCGCGCTCGAGTACCGGGCCCTGCACGACCCGCTGACCGGCCTGCCGAACCGTGCGCTCGTCGTCGACCGATTGAGCCAGACGTTCGCGAGTGCCCGCCGCCATGGGATGAGCACCGCCGTGCTCTTCATCGACCTCGACCGCTTCAAGTCGGTGAACGACTCCCTCGGGCACGCGGCCGGAGACGAGCTCCTCGTCGAGGTAGCGGAACGACTGAGTACCGCGAGGCGCGCTGTCGACACGGTCGCCCGGCTCGGGGGCGACGAGTTCGTCGTCGTACTGCACGACCTCCCCGGTGCCGATGCCGCGGTCGACATCGCCCGGACGATCGTCGACGAGTTGCGCCGGCCCTTCCTCGTGCACGGACGCGAGCTCGTCGTGACCGCGAGCATCGGTCTCACCATCGTCGCGGGTTCGCTCGAGGTCGACGCGGAAACGGTGCTGCACGAAGCCGACGCGGCGATGTACGACGCGAAGTCGAAGGGCGGCGACCGCGTCTCCGCGTTCGACAAGGAAGTGTGGACGCGGACGGTGCGGCGCATCGACACCGAGCAGGCGCTGCGTCACGCGATCGAGAATGACGAGCTGTACCTCGAGTACCAACCCGTCTTCGACCTCGCAACCAACCGCATCAACGGCGTAGAGGCGCTCATCCGGTGGCGACACCCCGAACGAGGCCTCATCTCCCCCACAGAGTTCATCCCCGTGGCCGAGAGCACCGAGCTCATCGTCCCCATCGGCGAATGGGTTCTCGACGCGGTCTGCGCGCAGGTCGAGGCCTGGCGGAAGCTCGATGCCTCCGGCTCGTTCCGGTCCGCGTGGGTGAACGTCTCCGGTCGCCAGCTCGCCCGGCCCCAGTTCCCCGGCGTGGTCGAGGCCGCGTTGAAGCGCTACGCGCTCGAGCCGACCGCCCTCGGACTGGAGCTGACCGAGAGCACGCTGATCGACGAGGCGGAAACGCCGGGCACGGAGTTGCGCGACATCGAGGCGCTCGGCGTCCGGGTCGCGATCGACGACTTCGGGACCGGCTACTCGTCGCTGCTGTACCTGCTGCGGTTCCGCGTCGACATCTTGAAGATCGACCGGACCTTCGTCGCAGGGCTCGGCACCAGCGACGAATCCACCGCGATCATCGAAGCAGTCATCGGGCTCGCGCACACACTCGGCATGGGTGTGAGTGCCGAAGGGGTCGAAACGCCCCGCCAGCTCGAAGAGCTGCGCCGCCTCTCCTGCGACGCCGCCTGCGGATTCCTGCTGAGCCGGCCGATTGGGCCGGACGAGATCTCGGCGCTCCTGCTCCGACCGCCCTCCGAGCAAGGCGCCGCGCTGTGGCATTCGTAACAAGCGACGAGGCTTCGCACTCACCCGTCATGTTTGGCGACGAAACGCCCGATACAGCTCCTGTGAGCCGGATGAAAAGGATCGACGGAGTCTGGCGGGTGATCGGCGCTTCGCTGCTCGTCTTCGCGTCCGGACCCGTCGCGATCCTCGCGATCCCCCCGCTCCAACACGCGCACCTCATTGCGCAGACCTCACTCTGGTTGCTGATCGCCCTCCTGCTCGCGTGCAGCATCGCCAACTTCGTCGTCCTCGGCATCGAGGGCAAGTTGCCACCGGTATGGGGCTTGCAACTCCGCGCCGCGGTGGCTGCCATCAGCACCGCGTGGGTCATCTACGCGACCGGCTGGGGATCCCTGCTCGTGATCGCCTACGCGATCGCCATCGCCGACGCGATGCGCGTGCACGGATCGAAAGCCTGGCGGCCGGGTATGGCCTGGAGCGCGTTCGCCGTGTTCGGCGGCGAGGTCCTTATCGAGCTCGGGTACGTGCCGTCGATCATGCGCCCCTCGACCTCGCACGCGATCGCGGGCGTGTCGACGTGCTGCCTGTGGCTCATCGCACGGACGCTGGGCTCGTCGGCGAAGACCGCCGAGGACGCAGCTGTTCGCATCGAAGAGGGCCGCTCCTACTTCCAGGATCTCGTTCAGCACGCGGCTGACGTGATCGCGCTCGTCAGCCAGGAATTCAGGATCGAGTACATGAGCCCGGGGATCGAGTCGATGGTCGGCGGGTCGGCGGCGGCATGCATCGGTCACCACATCAGCGAGGTGTTCGGGCGCGAGGCTGCGGCCGACATCGCCCAGGCGCACGAGACGCTGACCCTCTCCGACTACGTGAGCTGCGAATGGCGCCTCACCAACGAGTTGCGCGGCCAACGTCAGGTGTACGCCCGGCTCACGTTGCGGGGCGACCAATCCCTCGTGCTCAACCTGCGCGACGTCACCGAGCAGCGCGCCCTCGAAGCGGCGTTGCAGCATCGGGCGACGGTCGACGAACTCACCGGGCTGCCGAACCGCGCCGCACTCACCCAGCAACTCGGAAGTCGCGACCGGGCCGACGTCACCGTGCTCTTCATCGACCTCGACGGCTTCAAAGAGGTGAACGACTCGCTCGGGCACGAGCAGGGCGACCGCGTACTGCGCGACGTCGGCTCCCGGATCGCGTCGGTCGTGCGCAGCGGCGTCACCGTCGGGCGCCTTGGCGGTGACGAGTTCCTCGCGATCATGAACGGCGACGACCTCGCTGCGGGAGAGATCGTCGCCAAGCGCATCATCGACGGCATCGTCGAGGTCGGATCGATCCTCACCAAGTTCCCGCTCAGCGCCAGCGTCGGGATCGCGACCGGCAGCCCCGACGAATCGGCTGAACAGATCCTGCGCCGCGCCGATCAGGCGATGTACGAGGCGAAGGCGAGCGGTCCGGGCCAGATCCGTATCGCGCCCGTCGACGACGGTCAGCCCGACCCCAACGTCTTGATGTCCTGGCTGATCTGAGACTCAGGCGCTTCTGCGCTCAGGCGGGGCGTTCGACCTTCAAGATGTTGCGTTCTTTGGGCAGGCTGTCGTAGAGATCGGCGACGAGATCGTCCCGAAGCGCCTTGTACCCGGGATCGTCCCAGCGGTTCTCCCACTGGTGCGGATCACCCTCGACGTCGTAGAGCTCGCCTTCGGTGCCCTCGTACGAGATCGGGCTCACCGGCCCGATACCCCCACCGAGCATGCCGGTCTCGGCGAAGAACTCTTCCAGCCCGTTCGGTTGCCCGACCGTCGACGGTTCGTACGCGGTGCACATCCAACCGTCGCGGTAGATCGTCCGCAGGTGCATTCCGTAACCGGGGAACTGCGAGTCCCACTCGCACAACACCCGCTCCCGACCGGAACCAGGTCCGGTCGGGAGCGGAGCACCTTGCATCCAATCGGGCTGCGGAACCCCCGCGATCTCGCAGAACGTCGGAGCAAGGTCGAGTTGACCGACGGGCTCGGAGACGGCTTGGCCTCCGACGATGCCCGCGGACGGCGCCGGCCGCCAGACCATCGGCAGCCTCATCAACGAGTCGGTGTGGAACGGGCCTTTGAAGATGAGCCCATAATCGCCCTGCAGCTCGCCGTGATCGGTCGTGAAGAAGACGTCGGTGTCGTCGTCCCAACCGCGCGCGGCCACGCGCTGCAACACCCGTCCGCAGGCTTCGTCGATGAGCTCGTTCATGATGTGCGTCATCGCGTTGATCTCGCGGATGTTGTCGTCGGTGACGCGCTGCGGGCGGTACGTACCGGGACCACCTTCGGCGTTGATGAAGCGGCCGTCCCACACGCCGAGCCAGTGCGCAGGCTTCTGCGCGAGGATGCGCTCGATCTCGTCCTTGCTACCCGGATGACCCGGAGGCAGGTCAAGATCGCGCCAGTTGCAACGGTGCTGTTCGCTCGACGGCGGATCCCACGGATGGTGCGGGTCCGGGAACGACATCCACACGAACCAGTCCGCGTCTTCCGGCAGCGAGTCGAGGTACGCGATCGTGCGGTCGGCGACCCAGTCGGTGTGGTACCACTCGCGCGGGATCGGGTTGATGCGCGTCTCGGGCGCGCCGGTCTCTCCTCCGGGTTGCGCGGCGAGCAGTGGCGAGAATCCCTTGGTCGCCTCAAGGCCGTGGTTGTCGATCAACCAGCGCCCGTAGTGCTGCAAGGGGTTGTTCCCGAACGCGGGAACGTGCACCGCGAGCTCGGCGTGATCGAAGCCGCGGTACGGGCCGGTTTCGCCTTCGGCAGCCATGCGGTTCTCGGCCCATTCGAGGTTCAGGTCGAAGCCGGGCTCGAAGTGAGCCTTGCCGAGGAGTGCAGTGTGGTAGCCGGCCTTCTCCCGGAGGTACGCGGCGACGCTGGGCGCGTCGACCGGGAGCGGGATGCCGTTGGCGACTACACCGTGGGTGCGCACGTACTGGCCCGTCAACATCGTCGAGCGGGCCGGCATGCACACCGTGTTCTGGTTGTACGCGCGCTTGAAGTTCACGCCGTCGCGCGCGAGCGCGTCGACCGTCGGCGTGCGCGCGACCGTTCCACCGTTGCAGCCGAGCGAATCGAAGCGCTGCTGATCGGTGGTGATGAAGAGGATCTTGCGGCCCATCAGATCGCGCGGCCGCGAGGGGTACACGCGAGGAGAACCGTGCGCTCGAGTCCCGACTCGCGGTGTTCGTGCGCGGCGTCGTAGTCCTTCGAGGTCGTCATCTCGATGAACGCCTTGCGACTCGGGTACTGCACGAGCGCGATCGAGTCCCAGTCGTTGGCGTCGAGGTCGCCGATAAGCGTCTGGTCGACCTTGCCCATCCACAGCACCTTGCCGCCCCGGGCTTCGACCATCTTCACCACGGAGTCGCCGTATTTGGCGTACTCCGATGCGCCCTCGCGCGGCTTGAACTTCAAGAGATTCAGCATCACGACCGGACCCTCGTCGGAGGCGTTCATGAGCTCGATGAATTGTTCTTTGTTCGGTCGGATCCCGCTCATCTGACCTTCCTTTCATTGGGTGGGCGAACAGGCCCGTCGGTAAGTGTGCGAATGAGATCGATCAGCACGCGCCGGGCGCGCTCCGGGCTGCAGCCCTGAGCGGTGCGCAGGCGATTCCAGGCGTCCCAGCTCGATACCAGCTCGAGCGCGTCGAGCGACTCCGGCGAGAGGTCCGGGAACGTGAGCGCGGCGTGCCGGCGCAGTCCCCGCTCGGCGCGCGCCAGGCTCTCGGCGATGGCGGGCGAGTCGTGGACCGCGGTCAACGCCGCGCGCCGTACCGGCGTGATGGCTTCGTAGACGGCGGCGCGCTGGTCGACGAACTCCTCGACTGTCATGGCCGGACCGATCAACGGTGCGTACCGCTCCACTTGCCGGCGGGAGACCTCGGCGTGCAGGGCCTGCACATCGACAAAGTGGTTGTGCACCGACCGCACCGACACTCCGGCCCGGGCCGCGACCTCGGGGACACTCGGCCGCAGCGTTCCGGCTTCGTAACAGGCAAGCAGCGCGTCGATGATCGCCTGCCGGTTCCGCTCGCCGCGCGTCACCCGCCCGTCGACCGTCGTCACCCCGTGATCCTCGCCACTTCTCTATATTCGTCCTAGTTGCAGGGTACCTGCAACTATTTTCTTCTCTTTCCGGACGATCCGGGTGTGACCGATGTCACGTCGTGGTGAGGGCTCGGTCCGGCGTACCGTTCGTGCGTGACCACGAGCGAAACGCCCGATACCGGCTACCTGCCGGTGATGCTCAACCCGTTCGAGCCCGGATTCTTCGACGACCCGTACACCCAGTACCGGATGGTCCGAGAGCAGGACCCGGTCCACTCGAGCCCGATCGGGGCGATCGCACTCTTCCGCTACGACGACGTGCACCGCGTGCTGCGCGACCCGAGCCTCAGCGTGGAAGAGCGCAACGCGGCCCCGCTCGCGATCACCGCCGACCCCGATATCGAGGCCGAGCTCGTAGCACGTGGCTCCAGCGGCACCCACAACATGCTCAACCTGGATCCTCCTGATCATCACCGGCTCCGCCGGCTGGTGTCGAAGGTGTTCACCCCTCGGATGATCGAGGAGCTGCGGCCGCGGGTGAGCCAGCTCGTCGATGAGCACCTCGACGCGGCCCTTTCGACCGGCATCGACGTCGACCTGATCGCCGCGCTCGCGTTCCCGCTCCCGTTCGTCGTCATATCGGAGATGCTCGGCGTGCCCGAAGGACGCGACCGCTCGCTGCTCCGGGAGTGGTCGGGTGCGGTCGTGAAGACGTTCGACCCGATCTTGTCGCGAGAGGAGACGTTCGCGGCGTTCGACGCGATCGACAACATCAAGGCCTATCTCGACGAGGTCGTGGCCTGGAAGCGCGACAACCCGAGCGACGATCTGTTGACCGCACTCGTGGCAGCCGAGGACGAAGGCGATCGCCTCAGCGAGGTCGAGCTGATCGAACAGGTGCTGCTGCTCTATATCGCCGGACACGAGACGACCGTCAACCTCATCGGCAACGGCGCTCTCGCGCTGCTTCGCAACCGGGAGCAGCTCGATCTGCTCGCGCGCGATCCGTCGGTCGATGCCACGTTCGTCGACGAGCTGCTGCGGTTCGACTCGCCTGTCCAGATGTCGCGCCGGATCACGCTCGCGCCGTTCGAGGTCGGGGGCCGGACGATCGAGACCGGCTCTCTGCTCATGACCTGCCTCGGATCCGCCAACCGCGACCCCGAGAAGTGGGGCGACACCGCGGATCAGCTCGATCTGCGCCGCTCCGACGCGCGTGACCACGTGTCGTTCGGCGGCGGCTTCCACTCGTGCCTGGGCGCGCACCTGGCCCGACTCGAAGGTCAGGTCGCGCTGACCACCCTCGTGCGCCGGTTCCCCAACGTCGAGCTCGCGACCGACACCCTCGAATGGAACGGTCGCATCGTGCTGCGAGGGCTCTCGAGGCTCCCCGTCACGCTCGGCTGACCGGACTAACCGAACACCCGGCCCGCGTGCGTGAGCGCGCAGATGTCCATCGTGATCGCGATGGAGATGTGGATGGCCGCACCCCACCAGATCGACTTCGTCTTCAGGCTCAGGCTGCCGAGCGCGATGCCGCCGACGATCGCGGCGAGCGCCTCCGGCATTGGCTTGCCGTAGTGGAGCATGTTGTACGGCAGCGCCATCGCGAAGATGGCGGCCCACCCGAGTCGGGGCGCGATCCCGTGCAACAAGAAGCCCCGGAAGAAGAACTCGAGCGCACAGAACTGCAGCCAGTAGAGCGCCCACCACATGTACATGTACGGCCAGAGCGAGTGGCCGGCCGCGGGATGGAAGAACGGGTACCGCTCCTGGAACGACGGTACGAACGACGCCGCGATGATCACGGGCCCCGCGATCGCGTACACGGCCGCGTACACGCGCACGTGCGAGAGCATCCCCTGCACGCGTAGGCCGTAGTCGCGCAGCTGTTCGCGGAACACGACCTTGATCACGAACACCGCGGGCAGCGCGTACGCGGAGATGACGACGACCGCCCAGAACGCGAGCCGGTTGAAGTTCGCGTGGCCCGAGAAGAACATGGCGTCGTGGAGCCGGGATGCGAGGCCGGGGAGCCCGACCGTGCGCAGGATCCGCTCGATCCATTGCGGTTGGCTGCCGTCGGAGAGGAAGTTCGAGCACGTCAGCGCGACTGCGGCCGTCACGAAGACGATGACCATCTTGCGATCGGTGGCGGAGTTCGTCGCCGCGTGCTCGTCGGCATCGGCCCGCACGTCGGTGACGTACGTCTTCCAGACCTGTCGGTACCAGATCTCTCCCGACGGTTCGGGCGCGGCGGTCGAGCCCGGCGCGGCGACGGTGTCGATCGCCATCAGGGCCGGCGGGGCCGGTTGGTCCAGCCCCCTTCTTCGGTCGGGAACCAACCCCCGGCTGCGTACGTGCCGCCGTCGACGTGCACGGTCGTCCCCGTGACGAACCCGGAGAGATCCGACGCGAGGAACAGCGCGACGCCGGCGACATCGGACGGTTGCCCGAACCGGCCGAGCGGGACCCAGGTGGGGATGAGGTGTTCGTCGTCGGGGCCGACCCAACGCGAGTACGGCACCTGCAGCGTCTCGGTGACGTCGGGCGCGATCGCGTTGACTCGTATTCCGTCGCGCGCGTATTCGATCGCGAGCGAGCGGGTGAAGCCGGTGATCGCGGCCTTGAACGCGGAGTAGACGGCCCGGGTCGGGATCGCACGGAACGCCTCGATCGTCGACACGTTGACGATGCTGCCGCCGTCGCCCTGTTCGAGCAGGCGCGGCAGCACCGCGCGCGAGCACGCGAGCACATGGGCGAGGTTCACCCGGTAGAGGTCGTCCCACTCGCCGTCGGTCTGCTCGTGGAACGCGACCCGACGGCCACCGAAGTGACCGACGTTGTTGACGAGGATGTCGACGCGCCCGAAGTTGTCGTGCGCGGCAGTGACCAACGCTTCGGCGACGTCGGACTCGCGCACGTCGCAGACGACGCCGACCACCCGCTCCCCTACTGCGAACTGGGTCTCTCGCGCCCGGTCGGGGTCGTTCTCGGCGAAGACGACCGACGCGCCGTCGGCGACGAAGCGCTCGACGATCCCGCGGCCGATGCCGCCGCCGCCACCCGTGACGATCGCAACCTTGCCCTCGAGCACGGGCGGCAGCCTAAGAGGCCGCCGCCCGTTGGTGCTCGGGGGGTGGGAAGGATGTACGTCAGGGCACCTAGGTCAGCGCGCCTAGGTCAGGGCACCTAGGTCAGGGCACCTAGGTCAGGGCAATAGCGAGGACCTCGCGCACGTCCCGGACCGGGTGCACGTTCAGCAACTCACGGATCTGCTCGGGCACGTCGTCGAGATCGGCTTCGTTGTCGATCGGGATGACCACGTCGGTCAGCCCGGCCCGGTGGGCGGCCAGCAACTTCTGCTTGAGCCCACCGATCGGCAGCACCCGACCCTGCAACGTGACCTCGCCGGTCATGCCGACGTTTGGCTTCACCGGGCGTCCGGTCACCAGCGACGCGAGCGCCGTGGTCATCGTGATGCCCGCCGAAGGTCCGTCCTTCGGGATCGCTCCCGACGGAACGTGCAGGTGGAACTTGCGGTGCTCGAACGCACCCGGCAGCACACCGAGCTCGTTCGCGTTCGATCGGACGAACGACAGCGCGATCTGCGCCGACTCCGACATGACGTCACCGAGTTGACCGGTCACTTGCAGACCGGGCTCGCCGTCCATGGCGGTCACCTCGATGGTCAACACGTCACCACCGGCACCGGTCACGGCCAGACCTGTCGCGAGCCCCGGGATGGCGGCGCGCTCCGCGTCGTCGTGACGGAACCGCGCCCGTCCGACGAACTCCTTGAGGTCGGGCTCGTCGACGATCACACTCGTCGTCTCCTTGCCGGCGATCTTGCGCACCGTCTTGCGCGCGATCTTGCCGATCTGGCGCTCCAACCCCCGCACTCCCGCCTCACGCGTGTATCCGTCGACGAGGGCGTGGAACGCGGCATCGGTGATGTCGAGCTCTTCCTCCCGCAATCCCGCCTTGGCCCGCTGCCGCGGGAATAGGTGGTGCTCGGCGATGGCGACCTTCTCGTCTTCGGTGTACCCGTCGAGCGTGACGATCTCCATGCGGTCGAGCAACGGTCCGGGGATCGTGTCGAGCTGGTTCGCAGTCGCGAGGAACAACACGTCGGACAGGTCGAGGTCGAGCTCCAGGAAGTGATCGCGGAACGTGTGGTTCTGCGCGGGGTCGAGCACCTCCAGCAACGCGCTGGCGGGATCGCCCGACCAACCACCGGCCTGCAGCTTGTCGATCTCGTCGATCAGCACGACGGGGTTCATCGCCTTGGCCTCGGTCAACGCCCGGACGATACGGCCCGGCCGCGAGCCGACATACGTGCGACGGTGACCACGGATCTCGGCCTCGTCGCGCACGCCGCCGACGGCGACCCGCACGAACGGACGCCCCAACGCGGTCGCGACCGACTCGCCCAGCGACGTCTTGCCGACACCGGGGGGACCGACCAGCGCGAGGATCGCACCGGAACCGCGACCGCTCTCCGTACCGAGCCCACGCTCGCGCCGCAGCACGCGCACCGACAGGAACTCGAGGATGCGGTCCTTGACGTCGTCGAGACCTTCGTGGTCGGCGTCCATGACCTCACGGGCACCGGGGATGTCGTTGCTCTCGACCGCGTACTCGCCCCACGGCAGTTCGACCACCGCGTCGAGCCAGTTGCGGACCCACGCCTGTTCCGGGTTCTGCTCGCCCATGCGCTCCAAGCGGTCGAGCTCCTTGTCGACCGCGGCGCGCACGCCTTCGGGCAGATCCTTCTCTTCGAGCTTGGCGCGGTACTCGGCCACGACGTCATCGTCGCCGTCGTCGAGCTCCTTGCGGATCTCTGCGAGCTGACGACGCAGCAAGTGCTCGCGCTGTTGCTTGTCGAGTCCGTCCGTCACGTTGGTACGGATCTTGTCCTTCAGCTCGAGGTCGGCCAGCGTCTCGCGCATCCACGCGAGCACCAGCTCGAGGCGGGCTTCCACCTCGACGGTCTCGAGAAGCTCCACGCGCTGATCCATCGTCAGCTCGGGCGAGTAGGCCGCGGTGTCGGCGAGCTGGCCCGGGTCCTCGACCCCGGCGAGCACGTCGGCGATGCGACGCGCACCGCGGTGCTCGAGGATCGTCTCGACCACAGCGCGGTATTCCCTGGCGAGCTCACGGGCGCGCAGGGTCGGCTCGGGCTCGTCGAGCTCGTCGACCTGGACGTGGAGGGCGCCGTGGGCGCCGAGCTCACCGTGACCCACACGGCCGCGGCTGACGCCGCGGATCACGAGGGCCCGGGTTCCGTTCGGAAGGTCGCCCGCACTCTCGATCGCAGCGATCGTTCCGACACGCGCGAACCGGCCGTCGATACGGGGTACGAGCACGATCCGGTCACCTGCATCGGCGGCCGCCGCGCCCGCACGCTTCGCCTCGTCGGTCTCGAGCGCAATCGTGACCACCATCTGCGGGAGCACGACGCCTTGAGTGAGGGGCAACAGGGGCAGGAGTTGAGTCTTGGTGTCTGACATAGTGCCGGGTGTAACGACGGAAAGTGATTCCCGATTCCCACGGTCGGTTTTCTGGCGGTTTTCCTATGGCACCCCCGGTCAACGTTCTCTTCATCACGGCCGATCAATGGCGTGGCGACTGCCTCGGCGCGGCCGGCCACCCGGTGGTGCGGACGCCGAACCTCGACCGTCTGGCCGCGGGCGGCGTCTCGTTCCGGCGCCACTTCGCCCAGGCCGCGCCCTGCGGACCGAGCCGGGCCGCCCTCTACACGGGCATGTACCTGATGAACCACCGTTCGGCGCTGAACGGCACTCCCCTCGACGCCCGGCACGACAACGTGGCCCTGGTCGCCCGTCGGCTCGGGTACGAGCCCGCGCTGTTCGGATACACCGACACGAGCATCGATCCCCGCACCGTTTCGGCAGACGACCCGCGGCTGTCGCAGTACGAAGGTGTACTCCCCGGCTTCGACCCGGTCTGCCACCTGCCTGAGAGCCAGCCGACGGCGTGGCTCGACTGGATGCGCGCCGACGGCGTCGACGTTCCCGACGACTGGCGGCCGTTCGTCGACCAGGGTGCGGCCGACGCGCCGTGGCGAACGCAGTACGACGCCGCCCATTCGCAGACCCGGTTCCTCACCGACCGCCTGATCCAGTGGGCCGAGGAACTGCCGGCGGGTGCCGGTACCGGTTCGGGCGGCTGGTTTGCGCACCTGTCGTTCCTCCGGCCGCACCCGCCGTTCCTCGCGCCGGCGCCGTACGACACGATGTTCGATCCCGCGTCGGTGCCGGCACCGGTGCGCGCGTCGTCACGGGCCGAGGAGGGCGCGCAGCATCCCCTGCTCGGTGTGATGATCGACCATCCGTTCCTCAAGTCGCCCGACGAGGAGCGCGCGCAGCGCGAACTGCAGGCGACGTACTACGGGATGCTCGCCGAGGTCGACGATCACGTCGGTCGGTTGTTGGACTGGCTCGACGCGACCGGCCGGGCGGAGCGCACGATCGTCATCTTCACGAGCGACCACGGCGAGAACCTCGGCGATCACTACATGCTGCACAAGCTCGCCTGGTTCGATCAGTCGTACAACGTGCCGCTGATCGTGCGCGGTCCGGGGGTGACCGCGACCGGTGTCGTCGTCTCCGAGTTCACGGAGCACGTCGACGTGTTGCCGACGATCTGTTCGCTGCTCGGGACCGAGGTTCCCTTGCAGTGCGACGGCCGCACGCTGACGCCGTGGTTGTACGGTGACACTCCTCCCGACTGGCGCAAGGAGACGCACTTCGAGTTCGACTTCCGTGACCCCGACAGCGCGTTGCTGGAAGAGGTCTTCGGGCTCACGTTGGAAGAATGCGCGCTCGCAGTACTGCGCGACGACCACGGTAAGTACGTGCAGTTCGCCGGATTCCCCGCGCTTTCCTCGATCTTCTTCGACATCGACAACGATCCCGCGCAGATCCGCAACGTCGCCGACGATCCCGCCTACGCAGCAAAGGTGTTGGAGTACGCGCAGCGCATGTTGGCGTGGCGCATGCAGCACACCGAGCGCACGCTGACGGGCATGAAGTTGACGATGCACGCCGGGCTCGTCGA
>JBEPUZ010000037.1:0-23863 GCA_041691275.1 Actinomycetota bacterium
CGGATCCATTCGCCATTGGATGCCCCCTGAGGGAACTCACGGGCGAATCGACGCCGCGGTAGTCAGGGGGAAGGCGGGAATGACGGGGGCGCGCTATTCCATACGGTTGAGAAGGGTTGTTGCTCGGTCGAGGGAGCGGCGTGCGGTCGCGAACGCGCGCTCGGTCGAGAAGAGCTCGCTGGCGACGGCGGAGTCCGGGGTCTGGCCGTAGACCTCGGCCAGGGCCGTGATCCGACGGCTCAGCTCATCGACCTGCGCGGTGATGCTCGACAACACGGCGAGGTCACTCGTGGCGCTCATCGCGGCAGTGTGTCATACACCCCCGGCCGGCTCGGTCGGACCCAAATGGAGGTCGGCTGGCAGGAGTCGACCAGTACGATGAACAGTTCCCATGCTCCCTCGTACCGACGTCCGCGGCACCACCGGAGACCTGCGCCGCCTGCTCGCGCGCCCGGAGCCGGACGGCGTCGACGTGGTCGATGTCGTCGCGGGCATCATCGCCGAAGTCCGTGCGCGCGGCGGTGAGGCGGTCGCCGAGCTCACCGCCCGGCTCGACGGCGTCGCGGTGTCCGACCCTCGGGTTCCGCGGGCCGAGGTCGACGCCGCGCTCGAACGGATCTCGCCGGGTCTGCGAGCCGCGTTCGAGCTCGCCCGCGACCAGATCGTGGCGTGGCACGAAGCCCAGACCGAACGCGAAGCGCAGCACGAAAGGCTTGGCATCCGAGTCGACGAGCGCGTCGTCCCCGTCGATCGGGCCGGGTGCTACGTCCCCGGTGGGGGCGCGCCGCTCGCGTCGTCGGTGCTCATGACGGTCCTCCCGGCCCGCGTCGCCGGCGTCGAGGAAGTGGTGCTCTGCTCACCGCCCGGCCCGACTGGCCAGGTGCACGATGCGATCCTCGCGGCCGCGGCGATCGCCGGTGTCGACGAGGTGTACGCGATCGGCGGTGCCCAGGCAATCGCGGCGATGGCCTTCGGCGCGGGTGCGCTACGTGCGGTCGACGTGATCGTCGGTCCGGGCAACGCGTTCGTCGCCGAGGCCAAGCGGCAGGTGTTCGGGACCGTCGGGATCGACGGTCTCGCCGGTGCCTCGGAGGTCGCGATCGTCGCCGACGCCACCGTCGACCCCGCGTGGGTCGCGATCGATCTGCTGGCCCAGGCCGAGCACGGCCCCGGTGGCGCGGTCGCGCTGATCGTGTGGGACGAGGCGGTCGCCGACCGGGTCGACCTCGCGCTCGACGCATTGCTGGTCACCGCGGCCCGGCGCGACGAAGCGGAGTCGACGCTCGAAGCGGGTGGACGGGTGATCGTGGTCGACGACCCAGGTCGCGCGCTCGATGCCGCCAACGCGATCGCACCCGAACACCTCGAGCTGATGTGCGCCGATGCCGAGCAGCTCGTGGCGCTAGTGCGCAACGCGGGAGCGGTCTTCGTCGGGGCGTACGCGCCCGCGGTGATCGGTGACTACGTCGCCGGTACCAACCACGTCCTGCCGACGGGTGGGACCGCCCGGTTCGCCAGCGCGCTACGCATCGCGGATTTTCAAAAGCACATCCACGTCGTGCACGCCGACGCGCTCGCGCTCGAGCGGGTCGGCCCGTCGGCCCGCTGCATCGCCGAGGCCGAAGGGCTGTTCGCCCACGCCGACTCCGTGCGTATGCGTGAGGAGGCGGCATCGTGACCGCCCGGCCCCAGCCTCGCGACGATCTGAAGGAGCTGTCCGGGTACCACTCGCCGCAGGTCGATGTCGACGTCCGGCTCAACACGAACGAGAGCCCGTACGCGCCCCCGCCCGAGTTCGTCGCCCGGTGGCTCGAGGCTCTCGGCGCGGTGGAATGGAATCGGTATCCCGACCGGGCCGCGACCGAGCTCCGGGGCGCGCTCGCGTCGTTCCTCGGCACGGTGCCCGAGCGCGTGTTGTGCGGGAACGGCAGCAACGAGATGTTGCAGACGCTCTTGTTGACGTACGGAGGCGCCGGCCGGCGCGCGCTGATGTTCGAGCCGACATATGCACTGCACGCCCAGATCGCCCGCGGTACGGGTACCGAGGTGGTCGCGGGTGAGCGCAACTCCGACTTCGGGATCGATCCCGACGACGCGGTCACCGTGATCGAACGAACCCGTCCGTCGGTGGTCTTCGTCTGCACTCCCAATAATCCAACGGGAACCGTCGAACCGCGAGAGACCATCGAGCGGCTCGCGGTCGCGGCTTCCGCGGCCGGCGCGGTGCTCGTCGTCGACGAGGCGTACGGGGAGTTTGCGCCGTGGAGCGCGCTGGAGCTCGTCGCCGATGACCGTCCGCTGGCCGTGGTGCGCACCTACTCCAAGGTGTGGTCGTTGGCCGGCGTGCGCCTCGGGTTCGTCGTCGCGCCCGAATGGCTGATCTCCGATCTCGAGAAGGTGTTGCTGCCGTACAACCTTTCGGTCCCCACTCAGGTTGCGGGCACGGTGGCGCTCGACTTCGCGTCCGAGATGCAGCATCGGGTCGCCTCTCTCGTCGAAGAACGAGGCCGGGTCTTCGCGGCGCTGGCCGAACTCGAGGCGATCGACGTCGTACCGTCGGGCGCGAATTTCCTCATGTTCAGGGTCGCCGGCGACGCCCACGAGCTCTGGGACCGGTTGTTGAAGCACGACGTGCTGGTGCGCGACTTCTCGTCGTGGCCGCGCATCGAGGGCAGTCTGCGCGTGACCATTGGTACGCCGACCGAGAACGACGCGTTTCTCGCGGCGCTGGACGAGGTGCTTGCGGAGGTCGTGACATGACGGTGCAATCCCGTACGGCGAAGGTGACCCGGCCGACCAAGGAGACGACGATCGTGTTGTCGCTCGACGTCGACGGGTCGGGAACCACACAGGTGTCGACCGGCATTCCCTTCTTCGACCACATGTTGGACCAGCTCGGCAAGCACGCGGGCTTCGACCTGACGATCGACGCCAAGGGCGACCTCGAGGTCGATCTCCACCATACGGTCGAAGACGTCGGCATCGTTCTTGGTAACGCGCTCCGGGAGGCGCTCGGCGAGAAGCGCGGTGTTCGGCGGTTCGCGAATTCGCTCGTCCCGCTCGACGAGGCGCTCGTCGAGGTTGCCGTCGACCTGTCGGGTCGCCCATTCCTCGTGTACGCCGTCGATCCGATTTCGGAGTGGATTGGCACCTTCGACCCGCAGCTCTGCGAGGAATTCTGGAAGGGCTTCGTCGACGGTGCGCGCATCACGCTGCACCTGCGCAGCATCAGCGGCAAGAACGGCCATCACGTGATCGAGGCGTCGTTCAAGGGTGTGGCCCGGGCGCTGCGCGACGCGGTGAAGATCGAAGGCGACGGCGTACCGTCGACCAAGGGCACCCTCTCCTCATGAGTGGGCCGCGCATCGCGGTTGTCGACTACGGGATCGGCAACCTGCGCTCGGCGGAAAAGGCGCTCCAGCATCTGGGCGCCGACGCCGCTCTCACCTCCGACGTCGGCGCGATCGCACGGGCCGACGCAGTCGTGCTCCCCGGAGTCGGCGCGTTCGGCGCGTGCATGCAGACACTGCGCGCCAACGGGCTCGAGGATGCGACGCGCGCCGCCGCGACCGACGGCCGGCCCTTCCTCGGCATCTGCATCGGGATGCAGATGCTGTTCGACGGGAGTGACGAGACGCCCGAGGTCACGGGTCTCGGCGTGGTGTCGGGACGGGTCACCTTGTTGCCGCGCACGGTTCGCCTGCCCCAGATGGGATGGAACACGCTTGCCGTCACGCCGGGTTCGCGGCTGGCGGCCGATCTTCCCGATCCGGCCTGGCTGTATTTCGTGCACTCGTACGCGGCGGAACCCGCCGACGATCGCGTCGTGGCCGCGTGGTGCGAGTACGGCCGTCGCTTCGCGGCCGCGATCGAGGTGGGACCGGTGTGGGCGACGCAGTTCCATCCTGAGAAGTCGGGCGCCGTCGGGATGCGCATGCTCGGGAATTTCGTGAATGCAGTCAGCGCGGCGGTGACGACCTGATGGATCTCTTCCCTTCGATCGATCTGCGCGCGGGCCAGGTCGTGCGCCTCGCACGCGGCGACTACGACGCGCAGACGGTGTACGACGACGACCCCGTCGCGGTTGCCCGTCGCTTCGACGCGGCCGGCGCGCGCTGGATCCACGTCGTCGATCTCGACGCCGCACTGAGTGGCGGGAACCCGAATCTCTCCGTGATCGAGGCGATTTGCGCAAACGTCAGCGCTCGGGTCCAGACGGGAGGCGGGGTCCGTACTATCGAAGATGCGAGCGAAAGGTTCGCGGCTGGTGTGGCCCGGGTGGTCGTTGGCAGCGCCGCCGTGGAACACCCCGAGGTCGTCGACGAGCTCAGCGCGCTTCATCCGGGGCAGGTCGCGGTCGGGCTCGACGCGCGCGGTCGCGATGTCGCCATCCACGGCTGGACCGACGCGACCGGGCTCGATCTGATCACCCTGGCCCGCCAGTTCGACGCCGCCGGAGTCGGCGCGCTGATCGTGACCGACATCAGTCGCGACGGCATGCTCTCGGGTCCCGCGCTGGATCAGGTCGGCGCGGTCGTCGAGGCGGTCGGTGTGCCCGTCATCGCGAGCGGTGGGGTGGCGACGCTCGAAGACCTGCGGGCGCTCGCGGCATTCGAGGTCGGCGGCAAGCGTTTGGCCGGCTCGATCGTCGGGCGGGCGATCTACGAGCACCGCTTCAGGGTCGAAGAGGGGATCATCGCATGCTCGCCGTGAGAGTGATCCCGTGTCTCGACGTCGATGCCGGGCGCGTCGTGAAAGGCGTCAACTTCGTCGGCATCCGCGATGCCGGTGACCCGGTCGAGCTCGCGGCCCGCTACGACGCCGAAGGCGCCGACGAGTTGGTGTTCCTCGACATCACCGCGTCGAGCGACGAGCGGAACACGATGGTCCATGTGGTCGAACAGGTCGCAGAGACGGTGTTCATCCCGTTCACCGTGGGCGGGGGAGTGCGGAGCGTCGAGGATGCCCGCCGGCTCCTCCGGGCCGGGGCCGACAAGGTCTCGTTCAACACCGCCGCGGTCGACGACCCGGGTCTCGTCCGGGCCAGTGCGCAGGAGTACGGCAACCAGTGCGTCGTGGTGGCGATCGATGCGCGCCGGCGCGCCGAAGGCGGTTGGGAGGTTGTGACCCATGGAGGGCGCACGCCGACCGGGCTCGAGGCGCTCGCATGGGCGGAACGGGTCTGCGCGTTGGGCGCCGGTGAGATCCTGCTGACGTCAATGGATCGTGACGGGACCAGGGCGGGCTACGACCTCGACCTGCTCCGTGCCATGGGCGAGGCCGTCGATGTGCCGATCATCGCGAGTGGCGGTGTGGGAGCGCTCGAGCACCTGTACGACGGCGCGGCGATCGGGGGTGCCGGCGCTGTGCTCGCGGCCTCGATCTTCCATTTCGGTCAACACACGGTCCGGGAAGCGAAGGCGTTCCTCGGCGACCGCGGCCTCGTCGTACGGCCGTGACGCGCCTCGTGGCTCATCCCTGACCCGACGTAGATTTCCCCGGACATGGAAACGCCTGCGGGTTCGACTGGCACGGAGGCGAGCGCCGCGATCGCAGGGCCGACGGTCCGGCCTCTGCTGAGGTTCCGCCCCGACATCGAAGGACTCCGGGCGGTCGCGGTCGGGTTGGTCGTCGTGCTGCACTTCGGCGTCACCGGAGTGAGCGGCGGTTACGTCGGCGTCGACGTGTTCTTCGTGATCTCCGGGTTCCTGATCACGTCATTGCTGATCGACGAGGTCCGCTCGACCCGGCGGGTCTCGATCCTCGCGTTCTACGGCCGCCGGGCCCGGCGCATTCTTCCCGCAGCCTGTTTCGTGATCGCGGTCACGGTCGTCGTCGCGTATCTGCGGCTCGGCGCGCTGAGCGGACGGGCCACCGCGATCGACGGGCAGTGGGCCGCAGGTTTCGCGGCGAACTTCCGCTTCATTCGCCAGGGCACCGACTACTTCGCGACCAACCTTCCGCCCTCGCCGCTCCAGCACTACTGGTCACTGGCGGTCGAGGAGCAGTTCTATCTCGTGTGGCCGACGGTCCTGTTCGCCCTCGTGGCGTTCGGACGCCGGCTCGGACGCGCCACGATGACGTTGCAGATCGGGATCGTCGCGATCGTCGCGGTATCGCTCGCCTGGTCGGTGCATCTCAGCCGGATCAACCCGACGAACGCGTACTTCTCACCGCTCACACGGGCCTGGGAGCTTGGTGCGGGTGCGCTCGTCGCCGTGTTCTCGATCGTCATCTCCCGCGCTCCGGCCGGGTTGCGCGCCGCGGCGACGTGGATCGGTCTCGGGATGATCGCGGTCGCCGCCTTCGCGCTCAGCGCGTCGACGGTGTTCCCCGGCTATGCCGCGCTGTTGCCGGTCGGGGGTACCGCGCTCGCGATCGGCGGTGGTATCGGGCAGCCGGCGAGGAACGCGGGCGTCGTGCTCGGATGGGCGCCGCTGCGTTGGCTCGGCAAGATCTCGTTCTCGCTCTATCTGTGGCACTGGCCGGTAATCGTGATCGCCGAGGAGCGGTCGGCGACGCCGCTCAGCAACGTCGCGCGTGTCGCGTGCGCAGTGTTCACGCTGGTGTTGTCGATCGCGACCTACTACGCGATCGAACACCCGTTGCGTTCGACCAAGCTGCTGCGCGTCGCGAACCCGAGCAACAGTTGGGAACGGTCGCGCAAGCCGTTGGCTGTCGGCGCGGCCGCGATCGTCGTCGCGGTTTCGGTGTCGGTGTACACGAACAACCGCGC
The DNA here is from genome assembly GCA_041691275.1 of Actinomycetota bacterium. Taxonomy (GTDB): domain Bacteria; phylum Actinomycetota; class Acidimicrobiia; order IMCC26256; family PALSA-610; genus PALSA-610. The sequence goes on from JBEPUZ010000037.1 coordinate 6,737, forward strand.
CGCGTTCGCGATCAATCGCGCCGACCGGGCGACTCCGGCCAAGGGCAGCGGGCTCGAACCGGCGTCGAGTCTGCGCACGGTCTCCGGCCTGAGCGCGAAGGATCAGGTGACGAGCCTGCAGCAACAGGTGCACACCCTCGTCCAACAGGGGCTCGCCCTCGACAAGGTCCCGGTCGACGTGATGCCGCCTGTGACGAAGGTGCGCTTGGATCCGAGGTTCACCCCATGCCTGCAGCGCCGCAACGAGACCGACGTTAAGCCGTGTGTTTTCGGACAGACGACGAGCTCGCGGATTCTCGTCGATTTCGGCGACTCGCACGCGATGCACTGGGCCCCCGCGCTCGACATCTACGCCAAGCAGGCCGGGTATCGGCTCGTCACGGTGTTCAAGATCGCCTGCCCGGTGCCGTCGCTGCAACAGTTCTCCCAGCAAGGTCCGTACCCTGCGTGCACGACGTGGCGGGCGAACGCACTGAAGTACATCCAGTCGCTGCGGCCGGCAGTCGTCGTGATGACGTTCAGCTTCGACAACCTGCTGCTCGGCAAGCCGCCGAACCTGAAGTTGTGGGGTACCGGGCTGGCGACCTCCGTACGCGCCCTGCGCCTGAGTGGGGCGCGTATCGTCCAGATCGGGAACAACCCGACGCTCGAGCAGGACCCCGGTCTGTGCCTGTCGCGACCGGGCGCGAATCCGAAGTCGTGCACGACGACCTTCGGCTATCGAGAGAGCGGAGCCACCGAGCGAGCCGTCGATCAGTCGTTCGGCGCGACCTACATCGACGTCGAGCCCTGGTTCTGTGTCGACGGCAAGTGCCCCGTGATCATCGACAAGCGCGTCGCCTACCGCGATGTCCAGCACCTCTCGCCCGAGTACGTCTCCGATCTCGTGCCGATCCTGTCGGCGACACTGCGGGCCGCCGGCCTGCGTTGACTGCCGTCCGGTCAGAATTTCGTCAACTGCCCTTGACGGAATCGTGATCGAAAGGTGTTCCGCGCTCGGCCGGGGAGGAGTACCGTCCGGGTCACCAAGTGCTGGGCTCGGGCCCGGCACGTGCGTAGGAGGTGCCCATGGCCGAACCTCACTACCTCTTCGGCGGAGCTCCGCTGCCCGCAGTCGGCGGCGCCGTCGACGATAACTTCTTCCGCCGATATCGAAGTCTCCTCGACGAGGAGGATGCCGCGTTCGACGAGCTCGAGCACGCGTACGAGGACGGCGACCGCGCCTCGTTCGAGTCGGACCTCGCGGTCTGGCACATCACCATCGAGCGACGAACGACGTTCCTTGCGAGACTCGGTCTGCCCGCGGGCGCGTCTATCGCGTAAGTCGAGGTCCGGCTATGCGCCGACGAGGCTCGCGACGTAGTCGGCGGCGAGCGTCGAAACGCGGTCGGTACGGCCGACGAAGAAATGGCTCGCGCCCGCGACGACCTCTATGCGCGTCGACGCCCAACCGCGCGTTTTGTCCGTGATCTCGGACGGCGGTCGGAACTCGTCGTGCTCGGCGAGCACGAGCAGTTTCGGCCGCAGGTCTGACCCGATCGCGTCGTAGCTCACCGCGGGCCGGAAGCGCAGCGGCGGCGCGATCCCGAGCCAACCCGAGATGCGCGCGTCGTCGATCGCCAGAGCGATGTCGGCGCCGAACGACCAGCCGATCAGAGCGAGGGGACCGGTGATGCTTGCCCGCTCGGCGGCGCCGGCCGCAGCGTCGAGCGCGGCCACGACGTCGAGCGGCTCGTCCCGGCCTTCGGTATGGGTGCCTTCGCTCTGTTCGACGCCCCGGAAGTTGAAGCGCAGGCAGGCGATCCCGGCGGCGGGTAGCGCCTCGAAGAGCGCGGAGATCACGATGCTCCGCATGGTCCCGCCGTATTGGGGGTGTGGGTGACAGAGCACCGCGGTCGCGCGGGCGCCGGCGGGCGCGTTCCACTCGGCCTGGAGATCGAGCCCGTCGATCGTCGTGCACGACGCCGCTTCGATCGTCACTCGTTGACCCCGGCGGCGTTGCAGATGAACGCGAGCGCGATCGCCTCGTCGCGCCAGGCGTCGTAGCGGCCCGACGGCCCGCCGTGGCCGGCGCCCATCTCGGTGCGCAGCAGGATCACCTTGTTCGACGTCGACAGGGTGCGGAGCTTGGCGATCCACTTCGCCGGCTCCCAGTACTGCACGCGCGGATCGTTCAACCCCGTTGTCACGAGCAACGCGGGATACGCGGCCGCGTGCACGTTGTCGTAGGGCGAGTACGACTTCATTCGGGTGTAGGCGTCGGGTTCGCGCGGGTCGCCCCACTCCTCCCATTCGGTGACGGTGAGGGGAAGTGAAGGATCGAGCATCGTGGTGACGACGTCGACGAAGGGCACCTCGGCGACGATGCCGGCGAACAGATCCGGTCGGAGGTTCGCGATCGCTCCCATCAGGAGCCCGCCCGCGCTCCCGCCGCGCGCCGTGAGCCGGGCCGGGGATGTGTATCGCTGGGCGATCAGGTGCTCCGCGCACGCGACGAAATCGGTGAAGGTGTTGGCCTTGTGCTCGAGCTTGCCCGCCTCGTACCAGCCCCGGCCCATCTCCCCTCCACCCCGCACGTGGGCCATCGCGAATACGAAACCACGGTCGAGCAGCGAAAGGCGCGAGGCGCGAAACGCCGGATCGGTCGAGATCTCGTACGAGCCGTAGCCGTAGAGCAGGGCGGGCGCGGTGCCGTCGACCGGAGTATCCCGACGGTGTACCAGCGAGATCGGCACCCGCACGCCGTCGGGTGCGGTCGCCCAGAGCCGGGCCGAGACGTACTGCGTCGAGTCGTACCCGCCCAATACCGGTTGGGTTTTGACGACAGTCGCGTCGCGTCCGTCCATGTCGTAGTCGTAGTCGGTGACGGGGGCGACCAACGACGTGTATCCGTAGCGGAGCACCGAGGTGGCGAACTCCGCGTTCGGCCCGACCCACACGCTGTAGACGGGATCGGGCAGCGCGACCTCGTGCGCGATGCCGGTGTCGACCTGCATCACGCGCAGCCGTTCGCGCCCGTCGGCGCGCTCGCTCAACACGATGTGATCCGCGAACGCAGTGGCTGCGTCGAGCTTGACGTCGTCGCGGTGCGGGACGATCGCGACCCAGTTCTCGCGCTGCGGGGTCGCGCACGGTACGGCGACGAGCTCGAAGTTGCGGGCGGTGCCGCCGTGGTTGGTGACGATGAGGAAGCGATCGTCGCGTTGCGGGCGCCAGTGGTGCTCGACCGCGTACTCGTGTCCCTGTTCCCGAGGCGCGATGACGACGGGCCGGCTCGTAGGCGTGTCGGCGGGAACGAACCAGACCTCGGACGTCATCTTCGACGAGATGTCGATGAACACGAACCGCCCGCTGCGGGTCCGTTCGACACCGAGAAAGAATCGTTCGTCGTCCTCGCGCAGCACGAGCACGTCGTCGGCCGCGGGAGCGCCGAGCGTGTGCCGCCACACCTCGGCGGGCCGCATCGCGTCGTCGGGCCGCACGTAGAAGCAGGTGCGCGCGTCGTCGGCCCACGCGAGTCCGTAGGTGACGTTCTCGACGACGTCGGGGAGATCGCGGCCCGTCGACAGATCGCGGAACCGCAGCGAGTACACCTCGCCGCCGGTGTAGTCGACGGAATAGGCGAGCATCGCGTGATCGGGTGTGACCTCGAAGCCGCCAAGAGAGAAGTAGTCGCGCCCGTCGGCGAGGTCGTTCTCGTCGAGGAGCACGACCGCGGCGTCGGGGCCCTTTCCACGCGGGCGCCGACAGTGGATGCCGTACTGCGAACCCTCGCGGGTCCGGAACGTGTACTCCCACGGGCCGTCGGCCACCGGCGCCGACTCGTCGGTCTCCTGCACCCGAGCCTTGATCTCCTCGAAGATGCGCGTACGCAACGGCTGCAACGGAGCAAGGACGGTGTCGGCGTAGGCGTTCTCGGCCTCGAGATAGACGATCACCTCGGGGTCTTCCCGATTGCGCAGCCAGTACCAGTCGTCCTCCCGCTCGTCGCCGTGCAACGTGAGGAGGTGGGGGATCCGGCGGGCCACCGGGGGCGCCGGTGAGGTTGCGGAATCGGAGCTGACCGAGGGTGCGGGCATCGGCGGGCGAGCCTAAACCGACGGGGACGGCGATTTGTGACCGCTACGATTTCGCCCTCATGCCTCCCGTCACGACTCCGATCCCGTTCACGGCGAAGGAGATCGACGCCGTCGAGTTCAATTCCGACGGCCTCGTGCCGGCGATCGTCCAAGAAGACGGCACCGGCAAGGTCCTCATGTTCGCGTGGATGAACCGCGACGCGCTCGTGCGCAGCCTGGAGACCGGGCGTACGTGGTTCTGGAGCCGCAGCCGCCAGGAGTACTGGTGCAAGGGCGAGACCTCGGGTGACCGCCAGTACATCCGGTCGGCTTCGTACGACTGTGACGTCGACGTGTTGCTCTTCGTCGTCGAGCAAGAAGGGCGGGGCGCGTGCCACACCGGTGAGCACAGTTGCTTCTTCCGGTCGTTCGGCAGCGGCATCGCACCCGGGCGCATGTGACCGCGCCGACGATCCGGCCGTCGCGTGAAGAGTTCCACGCGCTGGCGCGCGACTTCACGGTCGTGCCCGTATGGCGAGAAGTGCTCGCCGATCTGGAGACGCCGCTCTCGGCGTTCATGAAGCTGGTCGGTGACGGCGAGGGATTCCTGCTCGAGTCGGTCGAGCACGCCGAACGATGGGGCCGGTTCTCGTTCATCGGCCGCAACCCGGCGCGGACCTTCGTCGCGCGCGGCAATCACATCGAATGGTTCGGCGGCACGCCCCCCGACGGCATCCCCGACGATCGCGGAACGCTCGCGGTGCTCGAAGGCCTGCTGAAGCACTTCCGGGCGCCGAACCTGGCCGAGTTGCCACCGTTCCACGGCGGCATCGTGGGCTGGATGGGCTACGACACGGTGCGCGAGATCGAGCATCTGCCCTCGCCTCCATCGGACGATCTCGGCTTCCCCGACGCGGTGTGCTCGCTCGCAGGCAGCGTCGCCGCGTTCGACCACTTCCGCCAGCGGCTGTACCTCATCGAGAACGTGTACCCGCCGCCGAGCGCCGACGCCGCGACGATCGACGCGACCTACGACGGCGCGATCGCGCGTCTCGAGGGCGCAGTCGTCGATCTGGGGCGGCCGCTGCCGTACGCGCCGACGTTGCCGCCGGGCGACAGTCTCGAAGACCTGCCCGAGATCCGTCGCAACTTCTCGGCAACGGCTTGGGCCGAAGCGGTCGACGCGGCAAAAGAGCACATCCTCGAAGGTGACATCTTCCAGGTCGTCCTCGCGCAGCGCTTCGACCTCGTGGAACCGGTCGATCCGCTCGACGTGTACCGCGTGCTCCGACTCGTGAATCCGTCGCCGTACATGTACTACCTGCACCATCCCGAAGCGACGGTCGTCGGTTCGTCGCCGGAAGCTCTCGTGCAACTGCGCGACGGGCGCGTCATCAGTCGTCCGATCGCGGGCACTCGCCGGCGTGGTCGCAACGAGGAGCACGATCGCAGGCTCGAGGCCGAGCTCGTCGAGCACCCCAAGGAACGCGCCGAGCACGTGATGCTCGTCGATCTCGCCCGCAACGACGTCGGCCGGGTCGTGCAGTACGGCACCGAGCAGGTCGAAGAGCTCATGACGCTCGAGCGCTATTCGCACGTCATGCATCTCACCAGTCAGGTCGCGGGCGAGCTGGCCGAAGGCAAAGGCCCGATCGACGTGTTGCGCGCCACCTTCCCGGCGGGGACGGTCACCGGCGCGCCCAAGGTCGAGGCCATGAAGATCATCGACGAGCTGGAGCCGACCAAGCGCGGCCCCTACGCCGGGGTCGTCGGCTACGTCGACTTCTCCGGCAATCTCGACACTGCGATCGCGATCCGCACGATGTTCTGGCGGGACGGGCAGGCCACGCTGCAGGCGGGGGCCGGGATCGTGGCCGACTCGGTGCCCGAGGACGAAGATCTGGAATGCCGCAACAAGGCGAAGGCGTTGCTCACTGCGGCGGCCGCCGCGCAACGTCTCCTCGGAGGATCATGACCAACGCATTCCAGGCTCGGGTCGCAAGGGATCTCGTGGTTGTCGAGGGCCCGGATGCCACGACGTTCCTCCAGAGCCTCATCTCCCAGGATCTCGACGCCATCCCCGTGGGTGCGGCGGGCCATTCGCTGCTGTTGCAGCCGCAGGGGAAGCTGCTTGTCGACTTCTACGCGGTTCACGTGGCGCCCGACGCTTGGTGGTGCGTCTGTGAGGGCGGCTTCGGTGATGGGCTCGAGAGCGGACTGAAGCGTTTCAAGATCCGGGTCAAGGTCGAGATCGAACAGGTTCCCGTCGCCGCGCTCGCGCTCCGGGGGATCCCGGTACCGCCCGAGGCGTCCGGTGTGCAGATCGTCGCGGTCGACTGGCCCGGCGGCGACGCGTTCGACGCGATCGGACCCGAGGACGCGATCGAGCGCCTGAGTGCGGCGGTCGGCGGCGTGAGCCTCGACGCCGACGCGTACGAGCGGGCCCGCATCGAGGCCGGCGTCCCTCGCCAGGGACTCGACACCGACGAACGGACGATCCCGCAAGAAGCCGGTCTCGAACTGGTGGCGGTGTCGTTCACGAAAGGTTGCTTCGTCGGTCAAGAACTGGTCTGCCGCATCGATTCGCGCGGCCACGTCAACCGGCACCTGCGCCGATTGCGCGCCGCTTCCGGTGTGGTCGCGGTGGGAGCGATGGTCAGCTTCGAAGGTCGCGACATCGGCGAGGTGACGAGTGCGTCGGGCGACATCGCGCTCGCGATGCTCCGCCGCGAAATCGAGCCCGGAGCAAGCGTGCACGCGGGCGAAGTTCCCGCCGTCGTCGAAGCGCTCTGAATGTCAGCTCAGGGTGTGCGCCTGGAAGAAGCGCCAGAGGGTTGCGCTGGCGTCGATCTGGTTCGTGGTCTTGCCGAGTGACGCGATCGGGATGGAGCCGGGCCAGGTGTGGCCACCGCCGGCGATGATGTAGAAGGTCACCGAGCCGCCGGGCGCGCACCCGCTCCACGTGCGCCGCGTGACTTCACTGCTCAGCAACGTGTCAGTGAATGCCGTCGCACACTTGTCGAACTTCGCCCAGGCCGTCATCGCCTCCGATGCGCCTGCAATCTGTCCGCCGCCACAGCACTGGATCTTGCCACCGTTGAACGGCACGACTGGATCGGCCGTGCCCGCGAAGCCGGTGATCGGTATCGCGCGCGTGCCTCCGCACGCGACGACAACCGCCACCGGACCGAACGCGGCGAAGCGGTTGCTCATCTGGCACGCGAGCACCGACGTCATCGCTCCGCCGTCGGACATGCCGGTCGCGTAGACGCGACGCGCGTCGACGCAGAGCGTCGCCTCGATGTGGTCGAGGAGCGCGCCGACCATCTGCACGTCGTTCTGCAATCCCTTCTCGCCGGTGAGGTTGAAGTGGCGATCCGCAGGCACCTGGCCGTCGGGTGCGACGATCAAGAAATCGTCGCGCTCCGACTCCGGTTTGTAGTTCCCGTAGACCATCTGCTGCACGGCGTTCGATCCGAAACCGTGGAAGTCGAAGACCAGCGGCACCTTCTCGGCGCCGGTGTAAGCCCTCGGGACATAGAGCAGGTACGTACGGGCCACGCCCTGGAACGTGAAGGACTGGGCCACTTGCCCGGCGGCATGCGGTTGGGCGCATACGGCGGCCGGGACCGTGGTCGATGCCGGGACAGTCGTGGGAATGGCCGGCGCCGTCGATGCCGGAGTCGTGGTCGTCGGGAGGATCGGGGTGCCCGCGTCCGACGAGGAGCTGCTGCACCCACCTACGGCGAGAGCGCAGACGGCCACGAGCGCGATGAGGAGGGACCCGGGGACGCGAAATGTGTTCACCGTGTGCATTGTGGATCAGCCGGCCGCCGCGCGCACCCGCAAGGGGAGCGAGACGACGAATCTCGTCCCACCGCCCGGTGCCTCCTCGACCCGGGCCTGACCGGCCATCGCGGCCGCGAGCTCGCGCACGATCGCGAGACCGAGTCCGGTGCCGACAGCTCGTCCCGGGGTGTCTCGCACCGTGTACAGCCGCTCGAACACCCGGCCGGCTTGTTCGGCGGGGATGCCCGGCCCATCGTCGACCACCACGATCGCGATGTGTGCGTCGCCTTGCGGGGCGGCGTAGACCTCCACTCGCGAAGCTGCGTATTTCAGCGCGTTCTCGATCAGGTTCGCGACGATCTGGGCCACGCGTTCGGGATCGAGCTCGACCGCTAGCACCCCACCGCTCGCAACGTTGAGCTCGATGCCGTGCTCGGTGGCCTGCGGGCGGAACGCCTCGGCCGCGTTCCGGACCACCTCGGTCGCGTCGCACGCGACGGGGCTCTGCGAGAACTCGTGGGCGTCGAGGCGGGCGAGCTCGAGTAGGTCGCGCACGAGCCGTTCCAGCCGGCGCCCTTCGGAACCGATGATCGTCGCCGCACGCTTGCGGTCGTCCGGATCGGCGTCGTCGAGGGTCCCATCCGCGAGCGCTTCGGCGTACCCGCGAATCGAGGTGAGCGGTGTGCGCAGGTCGTGCGAGATCGAGAGCAGGAACGCGTGCTCACTCCCGCGGGCCTGCTCGAGCTGCGTGGCCATGTCGTTCAGCGCCAGCGCGAGTGCGGCGAGCTCGCCGTCGGTCGTGGGGGGAACATCGGCGCGCGCCGAGAGGTCGCCGGTCGCAAGCTGCGCGGCCGCGCGTTCGATCACGTGGATCGGCCGGGTCAAGCGGCGGGCGAGCCAGATCGAAATCAGTGCGACGGCGACGAGCACCCCGAGCCCGACGAGGAGCATGAGTGGGAGGGCGTCGCGCAGAACCTTGAGATCGACCTGGTCGGTCGCGACGACGACGAGCAGGTTGTTCCGAACGTGGGTCGTCGTCGGGATGGCGAGGAAGACGGTATTCCCGAGTCGCCCGCTGACCTGTTGGCCTGCCAACAGCGCGGTCGTGTCGATGTCGCCGGCCTGCACTGCGACCGGGAGCTGGTAGTTGGGGAGATTGGTCGCGACCGCGCCCGCGGGGCTGACGAGCACCGCCTGCATGTCGGCCGCGCGGAGGCCGATGCGGAAGCGTTGCGCGGGGCGGGCGGTGAAGTCGTTCGACTGGACGATGGCGGCGAGATCCGACGAACGGTCGCGCATGTCCTCGAGCGCGTGTTGCTGCAGCGACCGGCGGACGAGCCCGTACGTCGCCACGCCCGACAAGAGGAGCACCACGAGCGCGACGCCGGTGAACGCGACGACGAGCCGGGCACGAAGTGAGACGCGCGCGCGTCTCACGGTTGGCAAAGGTCCGTCACGAGATCACCTGGCGTCGAGCCGGTACCCGACACCGCGCACGGTGTCGATGTGCACCGCAGACGAGACCTTCTTGCGCACCTGGGCGATGTGCACGTCGACGGTCCGGGCGTCGCCGTACCAGTCGTAGCCCCACACGCCGTCGAGGATCTGTTGGCGTGAGAGCGCGAGTCCCGATCGTTCGGCGAGGAACTTGAGCAGATCGAATTCCTTGCCCGTGAATGCGATCGGTGTCTCGTCGACCCGGACCTCGCGGCGGCCGACGTCGATGGTCGCCGAGCCGACCTCGATCAGGTCGGCGGCGATCGTCGCGCCCTCGGCCCGGCGCAGGACCGCCTTCACCCGCGCCACCAGCTCGGGCGTCGAGAAGGGCTTCGTGACATAGTCGTCGGCCCCGAGCTCCAACCCGAGCACGCGGTCGATCTCGGTGTCGCGGGCGGTGAGGAAGATCACCGGGATCGCGGAGTTCTGGCGGAGCCGACGGCACACTTCGAGACCGTCGATGTCGGGCAGCCCCACGTCGAGCACCACCAGCCGGGGCCGATGGGTTGCGACCGCGGCCACCGCGTCCTCGCCGGTCCCGACCTTGACCACCCGGAATCCGTCGCGCCGAAGGTAGAGCTCGACCAGGTCGGCAATGTTCGGCTCGTCGTCTACGACGAGGATCGTCCCTCGCTCCATGCTGTCTCCGTGTCGTACCAGGCCAACATGCTCGCGCTCCAGGATGGCTGTTGAGTGTGAGGGGCGTGTGAGGCCGGGGTTAGGGCCCGACGGGACCCCTAGACTCCCGGCCGCGTGACCATCCTCGATGACATCCTCGCGACCAAGCGCGACGAGGTGACGGTGCTGCGGTACCCGCAGACGCGCGACCTCCTGCGTAAGACCGCACTCGTCGCCCCGCCCACCCGCGACTTCGCCGCTGCCCTCCGCCGCTCCGATGGCCGGGTCGCGCTCGTGGGCGAGCTGAAACGCCGCTCGCCGTCGAAGGGTGAACTCGCGCCCGAGCTCGATCCGGGACTCACGGCGAAGGCCTACGAAGCCGGGGGCGCCGCCGCACTGTCGGTGCTGACCGACGGGCACTACTTCGGGGGCATGGTCTCCGATCTGCAGGTCGCGCACGACTCGACCGCGCTGCCGTGCCTGCGCAAGGACTTCACGATCGACGAGGTCCAGGTTTATGAGGCCCGGGCCATCGGCGCCGATGCCATCCTGCTGATCGTCGCCGCCATTCCCGACGACGTTCTCCTCGCCGATCTGCATGCTCTCGCGCTCGATCTCGGAATGGGCGTGTTGGTGGAGGCGCACGACGCGGGCGAAGTCGAGCGGGCGATCGGTGTCGGCGCCCGGGTCGTGGGCATCAACAGTCGCGATCTCGCGACCTTCACCGAAGACCTCGGCGTCGCGACGGAATTGTCCGCGCTCGTGCCGCCCGACGTCGTCGCGGTCGCAGAGTCGGCGATCCGGTCGGTCGACGACGCCCGCCGGGTGGCCGAAGCCGGCTTCGACGCGATCCTCGTCGGCGAAGCCCTGGTGCGCGCCGAGGACCCGACCGCGCTCGTCCGCGAACTGTCCGCGGCGACCGTCGCCCGGCGGGGCTGAGGCACCGATGTTCGTCAAGATCTGCGGGCTCACCAACGAGGACGACGCGTTGCTCGCGGTCGCGCTCGACGCCGACGCGCTCGGGTTCGTGTTCGCGCCGAGCCCCCGCCAGACCGACACCGAGACCGTGCGCGACATCGTCCGCCGGCTCCCGCGTGAGGTGCACACCGTCGGCGTGTTCCGCGACGAGCGTCCCGAGCGCATCATCGAGATCGTCGGCCGGGCCGGTCTGCGCGGAGTGCAACTCCACGGCCACGAACCCGCGTCGGAAGTCGCCTGGATCCGCGAACGGGTGCAGTTCGTGATCCAGGCGTTCGCGGCGGGTGACCCCGCGCTCGCCGGCGCCGGCGCCGGCGCGGCCGACATCATCCTCGTCGACTCGCCCGATCCCGGCTCGGGCAAGGTCTTCGACTGGCGCCTCGCCGAAGGCGCGCCGCGCGGCAAGCGCATCTTGCTCGCCGGTGGACTCAACCCCGGCAACGTCGGCGACGCGATCAGGCTCGTGCGACCGTGGGGCGTCGACGTGTCGTCCGGTGTCGAGCAGAGCCCGGGACGCAAGGATCCGGCCAAGTTGCGGCGCTTCATCGTCGCGGCCCGGGAAGCCGCCGCCGACGGCTCCGACGGCACCACCGATCGTGCCATCGATCTCACCGAGGACGAGGTTGCGGGCGTGACCCGACCCTGGGACTGGCAGGTCGATCACTGACGGCGGATCGCGAGCTTTCGGCGCGTGCGGCGGACGATAACGAGTCCACCCGACAGGTCGGGCCCCGTACAATCCGCCGGATGTCCGTTCCTACACGAGGTGCACCGGTGCAACTCGATCCGCCGGGACCGGAGCCTGTCGGGCTCGGTCGTTTCGGCGAGTTCGGTGGCCGCTTCGCGCCGGAGACGCTCGTCCCCGCGCTCGTGCAACTCGAGGCGGAGTTCCGGGCCGCGTGGTCGGACGATGCGTTTCGCTCCGAATACGCAGGCTTGCTGTCGAGCTACGCCGGTCGGCCGACGCCCGTGACCGAGTGTCGCCGCCTCTCGGATCGCCTGGGTGTGCGGGTGCTCCTGAAGCGCGAGGACCTCACCCATACCGGCTCGCACAAGATCAACAACGTGCTCGGCCAGGCGTTGCTCACGCGGCGCATGGGCAAAAAGAACCTCATCGCCGAGACCGGGGCCGGTCAGCACGGCGTCGCGACCGCGACCGCGGCCGCCCTCTTCGGTCTGGGCTGCGTCGTCTACATGGGTGCGGTCGACGTCGAGCGCCAAGCTCTCAACGTGTGGCGGATGAAACTGCTCGGCGCCGAGGTCGTCCCGGTGCAGTCGGGAAGCGCCACGCTCAAGGACGCGGTCAACGAAGCGATGCGCGCGTGGGTCGCGAGCGTGGAGAGTACGCACTACTGCCTCGGTTCCGCGATGGGTCCCCATCCGTTCCCGTGGATGGTCCGCGAGTTCCAACGGGTGGTCGGCGACGAAGCCCGCCGTCAATGTCGCGAGATTCTCGACGGCGCCGACCCCGATGTCGTTGTCGCGTGCGTCGGCGGCGGATCGAACGCGATCGGCACGTTCGCGGGATTCCTCGACACCGACGCGCGCTTGGTCGGTGTCGAGGCCGGCGGTCTGGGCCTCGAGACCGGTCATCACGGCGCGGCCGTGGCGCGGGGCGTGCCCGGCGTGGTGCACGGCATGCGCTCGCTGTTCCTACAGGACGAATTCGGTCAGGTGCTCGAGGCGTCTTCGATCAGCGCCGGGCTCGACTATCCCGGCGTCGGTCCCGAGCACGCGATGCTCGCGGCTACGGGCCGGGCCGAATACCACGACGCGACCGACGCGGAAGCGCTGTCCGGATTCCAGCTGCTCTCGGCGACGGAAGGCATCGTGCCTGCGCTCGAGCCCGCCCACGCGATCGCATGGGTGGCGCGAGAAGCCGGTCACTCGATCCCTGCAGATTCGACAGTCCTCATCACGCTGTCGGGTCGGGGCGACAAGGACGCCGCGCAGGTCGCGGAGATGCTCGGCGGGCTCGAATGAATCTCGAATCGCATCTGCGCAGTCGCCGTGACGCCGGCGCGAAGCTGCTCGTTCCCTACGTGACCGGTGGGCTCGGACGCGAGTGGGCCGACGTCGTGCGCGCCGTCGTCGACGCGGGCGCAGACGCGGTCGAGGTCGGCATCCCGTTCTCCGACCCGATCATGGACGGGCGGACGATCCAAGAGGCGAGCCAGCGGGCGCTGGACCTCGGCGCGACGCCGATCGGCGTGATGGACGTCATGGCGACCATCGATGTCCCCGCGCCGCTCGTCGTCATGACGTACTACAACCTGGTTGCGAACCTTGGCCACGAACGCTGCGCGCAACACCTCCGCCAGTGTGGTGTCGACGGTGCGATCGTCCCCGACCTTCCCTTCGACGAGCTCGACGGGTGGGGTGACGCCGCCGACGCGGCCGGCGTCGAGACCGTGCTGCTCGCGGCCCCGACCACTCCCGACGAACGGCTCGGAGAGATCTGCGAACGGTCGCACGGCTTCGTGTACGGCGTGTCCCTGATGGGTGTGACCGGCGAGCGCGACGAGCTCGCGACGCACGCGGGCGAGATGGGCCGGCGGTGCAAGGCCGCGACCGACAAGCCCGTTTTGCTCGGTGTGGGCATCTCGACCCCCGAGCAGGCGGCGACCGCCGCGGCCAGCGCCGACGGCGTGATCGTCGGCAGCGCGCTCGTACGCCGGTTGCTCGACGGCGGAGGTCCCGACGAGGCCGCGGCTTTCGTCCGGACGCTCCGGGTTGCACTCGATTCCTGAGGACGCGCTGTCAGCACACTCAGGTGTGACAAATGTCCTACAGGCGCTTTCGGACTGAGTCGATATCTCCCGTCTAGGGAGAGCTGCGGACTCAGGGAGTGAAGATGGAAAAGGGCTCGATCGTCGGGCTCAGCCTGTGTGTGGTCGGCGTGTTCTTGAGCGCGACCCTGCACGGGATCAACATCATGTTCCTCTTCATGGAATTTGGTTCGATCATCATCGTGGTGTTCGGTCACCTCGGTGCGACGATCGCCTCGTACCCGTGGGAAGCGACACAGAACGTCGGCAAATACGTCGGCAAGGCGATGAAGGGGAAGTCGGAGCATTCCGCAAGCGACACGATCAACCAGATCGTCGTCCTCACGAACCGAGCCCGCGCCGAAGGTCTTCTCGCACTCGAGGAAGAGGCGAAGGGCATCGAGGATCCCTTCTTCAAGAAGGGGATCGAGCTCGCCGTCGACGGCACCGACCCCGATGCACTGAAGAAGACCCTGAACTCCGAGATCGGCGCGATGAAGGAGCGACACAAGGTCGGCCAGGGATGGTTCACGTCAGCCGGCATCTTCGCTCCGACCTTCGGCATCATCGGCGCGGTCTTCGGACTTATGGCGACAATGGCGCAGCTGTCGCATCCGGAGAAGGTCGGTGAGGGCATCGCCGGCGCGTTCGTCGCGACGTTCTGGGGCGTGTTCCTCGCCAACGGCATCTGGCTCCCGTGGGCGAACAAGCTGAAGCAGCTGTCGCTGACCGAGGTCGCGCACAAGCAGCTCATCGTCGAGGGGATCATGGCCATCCAGGCGGGCGTGTCGCCCCGAGTCGTCGAGGAGCTGCTGAAGTCGCACATCCCGCCGTCGGAGCGCGACAAGGCGGTGCCGGAGAAGTCCGCCTCCGGCAGCGGTGCCGGCGGCCAGGCCGCGGCCGCTGCGTAAGGGTTCATCATGTCGCACGGAGACGATGACGAGGTTCACGAGGAACACGAAGAGCACGTCAACCACGAGGCGTGGGTCATCCCGTACGCCGACCTGCTCACGCTCCTCATGGCGATGTTCATCGCCCTGTTCGCGATGTCGACGGTCGACACGACGAAGTTCAAGGCGTTCGCGATCGGGTTCAACGAAGCGCTCGGTGGCGGCAAGCTCGACGCCGGGGTCGGTGGGACCGCCAACGCGACCTCGACGCAGGTCGGGAACGGGAGCGGCAACGGACCTCTCAACGGCGGTTCCCTGGTGCCCGCGCAGAACGTGCAGAACGGTGCGCAGCTGCAGGAGCTCCTGAACTCGCTCGCGAGCACGAACTCGCAGGCCGCGGCACAGCGGCAATCGCTCGGCGAGGTTCAGAAACAGATCAACGCGGCAGCCAAACAACTGGGCGTCAGCCAGGACGTGCAGACCAAGCAGCTGAACAACGGTCTGCAGGTGACCTTGCTTACGGACCAAGTGCTCTTCCAAAGTGGCAAGGCCGAGCTGCAACCGCAGGGGCTCCAGCTGCTGGACCTGATCGGCAAGGTGTTGCAGTCGGTCGACAACAACATCCAGATCAACGGGTACACCGACAACGTTCCCATCGGTCCCGGCGGCCAGTTTCCGTCGAACCTGTACCTCTCGTCGTTCCGGGCCGATGCGGTCGCCGACTACTTCGCGTCGATCGGGATGAGCCGGTCGCGGTTGTTCCCGGCCGGGCGCGGCGACCAGGACTTCATCGCGCGCAACGACACCCCCGAAGGGCGGGCCGAGAACCGGCGGGTCGAGATCATCGTCCAGTCGAACCTGGTCAAAAAGACACTCGACCAGGCGGGCCTGGACGACAAGCCCGTGACGACGACCACACTGCCGATCACTCCGATCGGATCGTCGAGCGGAGCCCGGCCGAATATCAAACCGGATCTCGCGGGCAACTAACGTCGGGGCCATGCCCGACAAAATCACGATGAATTCCGACGGCGTGCTGTCGGTGCCCGACGAGCCCATCATCCCCTTCGTCGAGGGCGACGGGACCGGTGTCGACATCTGGCCGGCTGCGCGGCTGGTCATGGACGCCGCGGCGGCGAAGCACGCCAAGGCGATCGCCTGGAAGGAGGTCCTGGCCGGCCAGAAGGCGTTCGACGCCACCGGCTCGTGGCTGCCCGACGAGACCGTCGCCACGTTCCGGGAGTACCTCATCGGCATCAAGGGCCCGTTGACGACGCCGATCGGCGGTGGCATCCGGTCGCTCAACGTGGCCCTGCGGCAGTTGCTCGACCTCTACGTGTGCCTGCGCCCGGTGCGTTGGTTCGAGGGTGTGCCGTCGCCGGTGAAGCGGCCCGAAGCCGTCGACATGGTGATCTTCCGGGAGAACACCGAAGACATCTACGCCGGCCTCGAGCTGGAAGAGGGAACGCCGGACGCGCACGAGCTGATTGCGCTGCTGAAGGAGAAGTTCGGCTGGAACATCCGCGCCGATTCGGGCGTCGGCATCAAGCCGATCTCGGAGACAGGTTCGAAGCGTCTGATTCGTGCGGCGATCAAGTACGCGGTCGAGAACGACCGCAAGAGCGTCACCCTCGTGCACAAGGGCAACATCCAGAAGTTCACCGAGGGTGCGTTCATGAAGTGGGGCTACGAGCTCACGCGCGACGAGTTCTCGGATGTCGCGGTCGGCTGGGACGACTGCAACGGCAAGCCCGGCGACAAGGTCTTGGTGAAGGACAGCATCGCCGACATCACCTTGCAGCAGGTCTTGACCCGCCCCGAGGAGTTCGACGTCATCGCGACGACGAACCTGAACGGTGACTACCTCTCCGATGCGCTCGCCGCACAGGTCGGAGGCATCGGTATCGCACCCGGCGGCAACATCAACTACGTCACCGGTCACGGGATCTTCGAGGCCACGCACGGCACCGCGCCGAAGTACGCGGGCCAAGACAAGGTGAACCCGAGCTCGGTGCTCCTGTCGGGCGTGATGATGTTCGATCACCTCGGCTGGACCGATGCCGCTCGCGACATCGAGCGCGCGATCGAGGCGACGATCGCCGACAAGGTCGTTACCTACGACTTCGCCCGGCTCATGGACGGTGCCACCGAGGTCAAGACGAGCGAGTTCGCCCAGGCGATCGTCGACCGCCTGTAGCCCCCGTTGCGTTGGGCGGCCTGCAGCCGTACCGACGGCTGCCGAGGGCAAGGGCGGCTTTGACGGCGGTGGTTGGTGCGCGCGGTGTGTCGCGGCTGCGGCGGACACGGGCCGCGACGAAGGGCAATGCGGAATTGTCTGGGTAGCCCCGGTGGTATCCCCGGTGGTATCCACCGAGTTTCGGGTGTGGGCTCGCGAACGGCGCCGGTAACAGGGTCGCGTAAAACCGTTGCTAGCGCGGGTGCTAGCGCGGGTGCTAGCAGAGGTTTTAGGCGATGCCCTCCGCGGCGGCTCGTGCATCAGTCGCCCGGCGTCGGTCACGCTTTCGACGC
>JBEPUZ010000038.1:0-23084 GCA_041691275.1 Actinomycetota bacterium
ATGAACAGAGAACGCGGCGACTCGAGGAGAGCACCTTGTCAGCAACCCGTCCCCACGACAAAAGCCCGGTGGGAGCGATCCCGCCCATCGTGGACCAGGAGACCTGGGAAGGAGCTTCCGCGGCGCTGCGGGCGCGGGAGAAGGACGCGACGCGCGAGCTCGACGCCAGCGCGGCGGCCCGGCGCCGCCTGCCGATGGTCGAGCTTCCCGACTACACCCTCGACGGCGGCGTCGGGCCCGTCCGATTGGCGGATCTCTTCGAAGGACAACGCCAGCTGATCGTGTACCACCACATGTGGTTCCCGGGCGAGGAGTGGCAGTGCGGAGGCTGCACCAGCTTCACCAGCCAGTTCACCCGCCTCGAGTTCCTCGACGCGTACGACGCCCGGTTCGTCATCGTCACCCAGGGGCCGATCGACGAGGCGCTCGCCTACAAGGCCCGCGTCGGCAACAAGATGGAGTGGTATTCGACTCAGAACAGCCCGTTCGGGGCCGACATGGGCGCGCCCCCCGGTGGCGGGTTCCAGGTCAACGTTTTCTTCCGGGATGGCGAGACCGTGTACCGGACCTACAACACGCAGGGCCGCGGCACCGAGCAGCTCAGCCAGGCCTTCGCGCTCATCGACCTGCTGCCCTACGGCCGACAAGAGGAGTGGCAGGAGGCTCCCGATGGTTGGCCGCAGTCGCCCACCTACAGCCGCTGGGCACCGCCCGAGGCCTTCGCCCAGTACGCCGACTGAGCTCCTAGCAACCGGCGGCGGCAACCTCGGCACCTTGAAGGAACGGGTCGCGACGCGGGTCGAGAATTCTCATGCCGGCCTTGATTGTGGCCGCCTGGATCTCCGCTCGCCGCCTGACGAACGGAGGGTGTGACTCGGATGTGGCCTGTGATCGTCTCCGGGGTGTTGCTCGTCGCCTTCGGTGCGTCGGGTTGTTCGTCGGCTCGGCCGTCGACAGCCGCGACACGTGTCGTCGTCGTCGAGCACGATTTCGGACTCGTCGCCACGCCGAACGTGGTCCCGGCCGGATTGGTCACGCTACATATCGAGAATCGGGGACCGTCGACGCACGAACTCGTCATCGATCGATCGGTCCTCGAGCCGGAAGCTCTTCCGCTGCGACGGAACGGCCTTCAGATCGACGAGGGGGCGCCGGAACTCACGAAGGTCGCGTCGCTCGACGCAATTCGGCTGAACGCGACTCGCGATCTGACGGTGTGGTTGACGCCGGGGCACTACGTCGTGTTCTGCAATCTCGAGGGTCACTATCTCGGGGGCATGCACATGTCGCTGGAGGTTCGGGAGTGACAGCTGCGCCGGGCACGACGACCATCTCGTTGCGCACGCGCTCGTTGCACGCAATATGGCGCGCGCGCGGGATCATCGGGATCCTTGCCGCATTCCTCGTCGTGGTTTCGGTGCTCGACGGCTACGGGATTCTCGGTCTGCGTCGGGAGTACACCACTCCGCTCGTCGTCGACGTGACCTCGCGCCAGCAGGCGCTGGTCGAGCGTTACACGAACCGCCTCGTCTTGCGCCTCGACGGTATCCAGTCGGATCCCGACGAGGCCGCGATCGCGCTCGAGCAAGGCGCTGCCGGCCTGCTGTACGGCGGGTTGGTTCCGTCGCCACAAGGAAGCCTCGGCGATGTTGTTCGGGTACCCGGTCCGAGGAACGCAGTCATTCGCCTGAAGTTGGCAAACGAACGCGATCTCGTCGTGCAGCTCATCGCCCTCGGGACCGCTCTCCTCCGCGATGGGAAGTCGGCGCCATCGTTTCAGCACGACCTGTTCCTGCTTCGCATCAAGGGCGCGGAGCTCTCGAGCTCGACCGGCGACGTTGCGGGCGAGGAGGCCCGCGTCGCCAGGGCGGACTTTGCAAACCTTGTACGGGTCCAGTTCGCGGTGGGCGCGCTCGGCGCACTCGTTGCCGTCGGTATGGCGATGCTGCTGCGCCGCTCGGCGCGGCGACAGTCGACCCGGTTCCGTTCACTCGTGCACAACTCGAGCGACCTCATCACCGTCGTCGACGAACACGCGATCGCGACGTACCAGAGCCCGTCGTCGGAACGGGTCCTCGGCTACAAGCCCATCGAAATCGTCGGTACGAAACTCACCGACCTCCTGCATCCAAACGACCGCGCTGCAGTAGTGCAGACGCTCGCCGGCCTCTACGACTCGTCGGGTGCGACGACCGGGCTCACGTTCCAGCTCCGTCGCCACGACGGGACGTGGATCACGATGGAAGGCACCGCCCAGAATCTCATCGCAGACAAGAGTGTTGGCGGCTTTGTCGTCAACAGTCGCGACATCTCCGACCGCGTACGCGCGGCTGAGGACCTGGCGCTTGCGCGCGACCAGGCCATGGAGGCTTCGCGACAGAAGTCGCAGTTCCTTGCCTCGATGAGTCACGAGATCCGCACCCCTATGAACGCGGTGATCGGCCTCAACGAGCTGCTCCTCCACACCGAACTCGACACGGAGCAACGCGAGTACGCCTCCGGTGTCGACACCGCGGCCGAAGGTCTCCTGCACATCATCAACGACATCCTCGACTTCTCGAAGATCGAAGCGGGCAAGTTGGAGCTGGAGACGGTCGACTTCGCGCTGGGTGTGCTGCTCGAAGATGTCGTCGCCCTCCTCGCCGATGTCGCGCAACAGAAGGGCCTCGAGCTCCTCGCACACCCGGATCCCGACCTGCGCACGTCGGTCAGTGGCGACCCGACCCGCTTGCGCCAGATTCTCGTCAATCTCGTTTCGAACGCGGTCAAGTTCACCGCGAGCGGCGAGGTCGTACTGAGTGCTGCGCCGGTTGCGGACGGCAGCCGTCCGGGGTTCGTCCGCTTCGCCGTCAGCGACACCGGCATCGGGATCGCACCTGCGGACCAGATCCGGATGTTCGAGCCGTTCTCGCAGGCCGACAGCTCGACGACGCGCCGCTTCGGCGGTACGGGGCTCGGGCTTGCGATCGTCCGCCAACTCGTCGAGCTCATGGGGGGCGAGCTCGGTCTCGACAGCGAGGTAGACCACGGCAGCACCTTTTGGTTCGAGATCCCGCTCGTTCGCCCGGACGCGACCGACAACGAGCCGAAGCCCGTCGTTCCGGAGCTGGCGTCGTTGCGCGCGATCGTCGTCGACGACAACGCGACGAACCGGCTCATCTTGCGCCAGCAGCTCGCGTCGTGGGGGCTGCAACCGGACGAGGCCGAGGACGCGCCGAGCGCGCTCGCGCGGATCCGCGCGTCCGCAGCGCGCGGCGACTCCTACGACTTCGCGATCCTCGACCTGAACATGCCCGACATGGACGGTCTCGAGCTCGCACGCGCGATCAAGGCTGACGCCGCGACCGCGCACGCGCGGCTGTTCCTCCTCAGCTCGTCCGGGCGGGTTCCCAAAGAAGTCGCCGCCGAGGCCGGATTGGCCGGTTCCCTCAGCAAACCGGTGCGTCAATCCGAGCTGTTCAACTGCCTGATCGAGGGACTGCACATGGGAGTGACTCCGAAACGTGTGCAGCCCGACGCGCCAGAGAATGTCGCGCCCGGGGCACGGGGCCTTGGAACAGTTCTGTTGGTCGAGGACAACAAGATGAACCAGCTCGTCGCTACGCGTGTGCTCGCCCGGCTCGGATATGAGTGCGACGTCGCGAACAACGGACAGGAGGCTCTCGACGCGATCGCGGCCCGGGTCTACGACGCGGTTCTCATGGACTGCCAAATGCCGGTCATGGACGGCTACGAGGCGACGCGGCAGCTGCGCACGAACGAGGCAGGCCGCGATCGACACCTGCCGGTGATCGCGATGACGGCCGCGGCGATGGAGGGCGATCGCGAAGCGTGCCTCGACGCGGGCATGGACGACTACATCACCAAGCCCATCCGGCCCGAGACGATCGCCGAGACACTGACGCGATGGATCACTCCGAGCGCGACCGAGCCCGTCGAGCAAAACGGCGCGGTGATCGATGGCGAGCGATTCGCCGTGTTGCGTGATCTCGACGGTGGCGACGGGGATCTCCTTTCGGCGATCATGAGCGAGTATCTCGACGATGGGGTCCGATCACTTGCGACGCTCCGCGAAGCGCTCGCCGAGGGCGACCCGCAGGCGCTCGAACGTGCGGCCCACACGTTGAAAGGCTCGAGTGCCAACCTGGGCGCAGTGCGCGTCGCCGAGATCTGCTCCCAGCTCGAAGCGCTAGGTCGCGCCGGGGCGCTCGCTACCGCGCCCCATCTGGTGGACGACGCCGAGACTGCGCTCGCACTCGTGCGCGCCGCCCTCGCCGTCGAGGCTGCGGCGCTGT
Source organism: Actinomycetota bacterium (assembly GCA_041691275.1). Taxonomy (GTDB): domain Bacteria; phylum Actinomycetota; class Acidimicrobiia; order IMCC26256; family PALSA-610; genus PALSA-610. The sequence goes on from JBEPUZ010000038.1 coordinate 4,296, forward strand.
GACATGAGAGTTCTCATCGCCGACGACGAAGCCACGACCCGGATCGTCGTCAAAGCCATGGTGCAGAAGCTCGGACACGAAGCTCTGGTCGCGATCGACGGTGACGAGGCGTGGGACGTCCTGCAGTCGGTGGCCATCGACGTGCTGATCACCGACTGGGTCATGCCCGGCCTCGACGGCCTCGAACTCTGCCGGCGGGTTCGCGCCCAGTCCGCCGGCACATACACCTACACGATCCTCGCCACCGCGATGAGCGAACGCGCCGACGTCCTCGCGGGCATGCAAGCGGGAGCCGACGACTTCCTCATCAAACCCATCGACCCGTTCGCGGTGCAGACGAGCCTGATCGCCGCCGAGCGCGTCACGGAATTGCACAATCAGCTCAACAGGTTCCGGGGCCAACTCGAGATCCTGAACGGCGAGCTGGCCGAACAAGCTCGCACAGATCCGCTCACACATCTCGGCAATCGGCTCCGGCTCGAAGAAGATCTCTACGCCCTGCACTCGCGCGCGCAACGACACGGCCGCCCGTACAGCATCGCGATGTGCGACCTCGATCACTTCAAGGAGTTCAATGACACCTACGGTCACCCGCAGGGCGACGACTCGCTCCAACGCGTTGCCGCCGTTCTCGCCGTCGACATGCGCGGCGGAGACTCCGCGTACCGGTTCGGCGGCGAGGAGTTCACCCTTCTCCTCGCGGACGCGCTGCTGCCCGGAGCCGTTATCGCGGTCGACCGGCTCCGCGAGTCGATCGAGGGGCTCGCGATCCCACACGCAGGCAATACGCCATTCGGCGTCCTCACCGTCAGCGCCGGCGTCGCCACCTACGACCCGACCGGCGTGCTCACCAGCGCGGAAGTTCTCGAACACGCCGACCAGGCGCTCTACGCGGCCAAGCACAACGGCCGCAACCAAGTCGCGACAACCCGGACCGAGAGCGTCGCCACCACGCGGTAGATGCCGTTCTCCAAGACCGGCGCCAAGTGCGCGGCGCCTTTGGCTTCCTCACCCGAGGGACGAGATGAGGTGCGTGACAAGATGGCGGTCATGGCCGCGCGCGCCTCGACTGCGACTGTGTCCGATCTCGACGACCGGGTCGGTGCGGTCGCGCGCGTCTTCGTCGAGTCGGGACGGTTCGTGGCGGGGCTGGCAGTCGGTAACGACGGGCGCGCGCGCTCGTGGTGGTGGCCGTTGCCCGCGGCCGGCGATCGCGACCTGATCTCATCGCTCTGTGCGGACGGGTCGGTGGAGGCGCAGCGTGAGGTTGCCGCGCGCCTCGAGACGGCTGTCGACACGCTCGTGAGGTGCCGGCTGGTAACCGCCGGCGCCGGCGCGAGCTTGCTCGTGCGCCGTTCGGGTCGTCGCACGGTTCCGGACGCATGGTTGCACTCGTTGACCAAGGCTGATCCCTGGCTTCCCCGCTCGGTAAACGTCGAGAGGCTGCGGGCGCTCGAACGCGCGGTCGTCGAGTGGGTTGCGTCGGGCGCGGCGACGTCGGGACGGGTTCGCTTGTGCTTGAGATTCGTGGAACCGGGCGACCGTGGAGACGATTGGAACGTCGAGCTCCTGGCCCAGGATCTCGACGACCCCAGCCTGCTCGTGTCCGCGGCGCAGGTCTGGGACGGCAGCGTTCCCCTCGGCCCGCTCGCGGTCGAGGAGCTGCTGCGCGGGCTGGGCCGGTTGGCGCGACTCGCGCCCGAGCTGGCGTCGGTCCTCGACGAGCCCGAGCCGGACCGCGTCGTCCTCGAAGGCCGGGCGGTCGTCGCGCTCGTGCACGAACGCGCTGCGACACTCACCGACGCCGGCATCGGCTTGCTGCTGCCGTCATGGTGGGCGAACAAACGCCGGCTGGGCCTACGTGTGAAGGCCAAGTCTCGTCGGAGCGCGTCCAGCGCGACGGTCGCGGGCGGTATCGGCATGGACGCGCTCGTCTCGTTCGAGTGGCAAGCTGCGCTGGGCGAGCGCCGCGTGACGCGCTCGGAGCTCCGGCAGCTGGAGGCCGCAGCGGCAGCCAAGCAGAACCTTGTCAAGGTCCGGGGCGAGTGGGTGGAGCTCCGCGCCGAGGATCTCGCAGTCGTCCGCGCGTATCTCGGAACGGAAGGCGAGGCGACCGTCACCGAGATCCTGCGCGCGGGGCTCGGCCTCGACACGCTCGACGCTCCCGACGATGTCGACGTCTCGGGTGTCGACGCGACAGGCTGGCTGCGGGATCTCCTCGATGACGCGCTGGACGCGAGGGTCGCACCCGTTCCGACGCCGAAAGGATTCATCGGCACGCTGCGCCCGTATCAGGAGCGTGGTGTCGGTTGGCTCGCGTTCTTGGGGCGGCTCGGACTCGGCGCGTGCCTGGCCGACGATATGGGCCTCGGCAAGACCGCGCAACTCATCGCTGCATTGATGGCCGACGCCACACCCGGACCGACGCTCGTCGTGTGTCCGGTGTCGGTGCTCGGGAACTGGCAGCGCGAGCTCGCGCGGTTCGCGCCGGGAATGTCGGTGCTCGTACATCACGGTCCTGACCGGTTCACGCGCCATCGCGTCTCGTTCCCGAAACGGGCACGACGCGCCGATGTCGTGCTGACCAGTTATTCGCTGGTTGCGCGCGACGTTGACCAGCTCGTCGCGGTGGCGTGGGCGCGGCTGGCGCTCGACGAGGCGCAGCAGGTGAAGAATCCCGGCACCGCCCAGACCCGCGCGGTGCGACGCATCGCCGCACCGAGGCGGATCGCGCTGACAGGCACTCCCGTCGAGAACAACGTTTCCGAGCTGTGGTCGATCATGCACGTGCTCAATCCCGGCTTGCTGGGATCGGCGCGAACGTTTCGCGAAACGTTCGCGATCCCGATCGAACGTGAACACGATGCTGACGCCACCGAGCGGTTGCGACGCATCACGGCGCCGTTCGTGCTCCGGCGGCTCAAGACCGACAAGAGTGTCATCGACGATCTGCCGGACAAGATCGAGACCACCGAAGCCTGTCCACTGACACGCGAGCAGGCGACGTTGTATCAGGCAGTGGTCGACGATGTTGTCGAGCAGTCAGAGCAGGCGGAGGGCATGAGCCGGCGGGGAGTCGTCCTGGCCGGCCTCATGCGCTTGAAACAGGTGTGCAACCATCCCGCACACTTCCTGCGCGACGGCTCGAGTTTGCCCAGCCGCTCGGGCAAGCTGACGCGCACCGAGGAGCTCTTGGACGAGATCTTGGCCGAGGGCGACAAGGTGCTGTGCTTCACGCAATTCGCCGAGTGGGGTGGCATGCTCGCTCCTTACTTCGAGCGCCGGTTCGGTGTCGAGGTCGGGTGGCTGCACGGCCGGGTGACGCGCGCCAAGCGCGACGATCTCGTCGAACGCTTCCAGAGCTCGGACGGTCCGCCCGTGCTCCTTGTGTCGCTGAAGGCCGGAGGTACAGGATTGAACCTGACGGCGGCTTCGCATGTTGTTCACCTCGACCGCTGGTGGAATCCCGCGGTCGAGGACCAGGCGACCGATCGTGCGTATCGCATCGGGCAGAAGCGCACCGTGTTCGTGCACAAGCTGGTGAGCACGGGCACGGTCGAGGAACGCATCGACGCGATGATCTCGGCCAAGCGCGCACTCGCCGATCAGGTCGTCGGAACTGGCGACGGGTGGATCACCGAGCTGTCGACTGATGACCTTCGTGACGTGATCTCGCTGCGAGCCGACGCGGTGGAGGACTGATGGCGAAGCGACGGTGGGATGACCGCTGGCAGAGTTACCCGGAGTCGGTGCCTCTTCCGGCCAGGGACGGACTCGCGACGTCCAAGCAGCGCGGCACGATGGCCGCATCGTGGTGGTCGCGGCGGTTCGTGGACGTGCTCGAGTCGTACGGTCTCGGGTCGCGCATGCAACGCGGCCGCAGGTACGCGCGGGCCGGGCAGGTGCTGTCGTTCGATTTGCACGCGGGGATGCTCGTCGCGCAGGTCCAGGGATCTCGCCCGACTCCGTATGTTGTGACGGTCGCGGCCCCGTCGCCCACGGTGGAGCAGTGGGCGAGCGTCGATGCCGCGCTCGCAGCGCGAGTCGGGTTTGTCGCCCGCCTCATTGCCGGTGAGGTTCCGCCCGATCTCGAAGACGTGTTTCGCGACGCGTCCGTCGACTTGTTCCCGGTCGCGTGGTCCACACTCGAGGCGCGCTGCAGTTGTCCCGATTGGGAAAATCCGTGCAAGCACATCGCCGCGGTGCTGTATTTGTTCGCCGATCGGCTCGACGACGACCCGTGGTTGCTGCTCGCCTGGCGCGGGCGTAGCCGCGACCAGATCCTCGATCCGCTACGCGTTCGTGCGGGCGGTGTCGTATCGAACGCCGGGTCATCGATAGCGCCGTGGTGGCCATTCGCCGGCGGAGCACGCTTGCCCGCGAGCCTGCGCGCTCACCGTGACGGCGGCTTCGTCGAGCCACCGGATCCGCCCGACGTTGTACTGCGTCGCCTCGCCTCCCTCGACCTAGACGTGCGCGGCGAACGAGTCTCCGATCTGCTGTCCGCCGCGTACGGCATCGTGTGCGGTGGAGCGACCGATCAAGACGCTTGAACGCCAACTCGACTCATAGCCGGCCCGCCTGCTGAGCGCGACGGCCTGGCTGTCCGAAGCGAGCGCCGCCGGCATCTTGCCCGGGGTCTCGACGACGAAGGCGTCGCCTGGGCCGCCGTCGCCATCTGGTAAGCCGCCGCACGGGGGTCGTCGCGTCGGCGAGAATGGACCACGATGACCCGACACTTTCGCTACGCCATCGACAAGCGTTTCCTGCCGCTGCTCGTACCGTTCGGGCTTCGCGGCTCGAGAGACGGTGTCGACCTCTCCGACGATGGCGCATTTCTCGCGACCTTCGGGTTTCTCAAGGTGCGGACGACCGTCGCGAACATCACGGGCGCGCACATCACCCGGAACTACCGCTGGTGGACGGCGATCGGGGCTCGAGGCTCGTTAGTCGACGACGGTCTCAGCTTCGGCACCAACCACGACGCCGGCGTCTGCGTGCATTTCGGCGAGAAGGTTCCGTCCGCGCTCCGCCGCAAGGGGCACTCGGCGCTGACCGTGACGGTGGAGGATCTCGAGGGACTCGTTGATGCACTCGGCTCCGACCCGACGGAGCCGCCCGCCGCTCGGGCCTGAGCCCACCCGGGTCCGTCCGGGCGCCGGTCGGTTCGTGCGTCTCTTAGGATTCGGTCATCTGGTTGGCGGATCCGCCGAGGAGCACCGATGAGCACTGAAGGTCAGTCCCTGGTCCCGCCGACCTCCGAGCTCACGCTCGCGCCCCCGGAGCCGGTGGCTGCGGTCGCGCCGCAGAAAGCCGCGGGCATGGTGCCGATCGACGCCGCGGCCCTGCCGGCGCTCGACGAGAAGGTGGCCGCGTACGTCGACAGCATCCTGGCGCTCGACGTACACAGCCCGGCGTTCTCGCAGAAGGCCGCCGACGTGCGTCAAATGGGTGACGCCGATATCAAGGCCTCCGCCGACACCTCCAACCGGCTGCTGTCGGCCCCGGTGCGCGCCATGCAGCACGGGCCGCTGACCGAGGGCGCCAAGGTCGCGACCTCGCTGATGGAACTTCGGCACACGATCGAGGACCTCGACCCGAAGCACGCGGGCTCGCACAAGTTCCTCGCCAAGCTTCCCTTCGGCGACAAGTTGCGCGACTACTTCCAGCGTTACGAGTCGGCCCAGGCGCACCTCGACGCGATCGTCAAGGCGCTCTACGACGGCCAGGACGAGCTGCGCAAGGACAACGCCGGTCTCGAGCAGGAGAAGCTGCACCTGTGGGAGACGATGCAGCGTCTCACGCAGTATGCCTACGTCGCCGAGCATCTCGATGCTGCGCTCGTCACCAAGATCGCCGAGATCGAGTCGTCGGATCCCGACAAGGCCAAGACGCTCCGCGAGGACGTGCTCTTCTACGCCCGGCAGAAGCACCAGGATCTCCTCACCCAGTTGGCCGTGTCGATCCAGGGCTATCTCGCGATCGATCTCGTGAAGCGCAACAACGTCGAACTGATCAAAGGCGTCGATCGAGCGACCAGCACCACGATCGCAGCGCTGCGGACGGCGGTCATCGTTGCGCAAGCGCTCTCGAATCAGAAGTTGGTGCTCGACCAGATCGACGCGTTGAACACGACCACGTCGTCGTTGATCGAGTCGACCTCGCGGTTGCTGGCGACGCAGAGCGTCGAGATCAACAAGCAGGCCGCGGCATCGACCGTCAGCCTCGACGCGCTGAAGTCGGCGTTCCAGAACGTCTATCAGTCGATGGACGCCATCGACACGTTCAAGGTCCAGGCTCTCGATTCGATGGCCCAGACGGTGAGCGCGCTGAAGACGGAGATCGACGGCGCGCAGGGCTATCTGAGCCGGGTGCAAGCGGCCGACGCCCGGAGCGCCGACGACACGACCGCCGGACCGCTCGACCTCGACCCCAAGACGTGATCACGGCGCTTCGACGATGAGTTCCCGGCGCACGGTGACCTCGGTGGCGGTCGGCGCGACGGCCGCCGCTGCGGGCGTTGTCACGGCCGCGGCCGTTGGAATGCCGGCGCTGGCGGTGGCCGCGGTCGCGGTGCCGGCGTATGCGATCGGGCACGCGGCCGGTTGGTTGTTACATCGCCGTCCGGCGCCCGCTCCCGCTGCACCCGTCGACGACGACGCCGAGATCCTGGCCTCGCTCGCGCGCTTTCAACAGGGCATCGAGGGCCGCGTTCCCGCGGCCGTGGACGCCCGCGTCGCCCGGGTCGCCAGCCGGGTGAACGACTGCATCCCGCGTTTGTCGCAGCTCGGCCCGATGAACACGCAGGCGCACGCGGTGCTGCGAACCGCGACGAGCTATCTACCCGAGGCGGTGGCCGGCTATTTGCGCCTCCCGCGCGCGTTCGCCGACAACCGCCCGGTGCAGAACGGCAAGACGTCGCTCGTGGTGCTGTGCGACCAGCTCGACCTGCTCGCGGCGAAGATGGACGAGGTCTTCGACGCGGTCTGCCGCGCCGACGCCGACGCGCTGATCGCCCACGGACGATTCCTGGCCGAGAAGTTCGGGTCGAACAGCTTGTCGGTCGGCCCGCAGGTGGGCCCGTGACAGGAGTGGCGCTCCTGCAAGCAGCAGTCGATCGGGCGGTGGACGCGGTCGCGGGAAGGGAGCCTGATCTGGCGGCGTTGGCACGCAGCGAGGCGGCGGAACTGACTGCCGCGATCGCGACGAATGTCCCCGGCGCGAACCGCGACTGGAAGGAGGCCTTCCCCCGCCTGTCGCTCTCCTTCGATCGGGCCGGTGCAGAAGGAGCCGCGTTCTTGTCGCAACCAACTCCGACCTTGTCGCGGGTCGTCGCGACCGATCGCGCCGCGGCCGTCGCGTACGCGCACGCGCTGGCCGATGTCGCCAGTGCCGCGTGCTCGCTCGGCGAACCGAACCTCGACGTGATTTCGCGAGCCGCGTTGGCGGCGGCGACGCAGCTGCGCGCCGCGGGAGTGCGAAGCCCGGATCACGCCGCCGACGTGCATCTCGACGCGGCGCTCGACGCACACCTGTCGGCAACCGAGTCCCGACCGGCACCGGCTGTCGCCACTGAGACCGCCACCGACTCCGCGGCCTCGAAGCCCGAGGCGCCCCCGGAGAAGTCACTCGCGGAGCTGCTCGCCGAGCTCGAAATGCTGACCGGCCTCGAGCGGGTGAAGGCGCAAGTGCGCCGCCAGACCAACATGCTTCGGGCCAACCGGCTGCGCGAAGACAAGGGCCTGCGCGTTCTCGACGTCGCCCAGCATCTCGTGTTCGTCGGCAATGCCGGCACGGGCAAAACCACCGTCGCCCGGTTGATCATCCAGATCTACCGCGCGCTCGGCGTCCTGACGAAAGGCCACCTCGTCGAGACCGACCGGGCCGGTCTCGTCGCCGGGTACGAGGGCCAGACCGCCATCAAGACGACGACCATCACGATGTCGGCACTCGGCGGCGGGCTGTTCATCGACGAGGCCTACGCATTGTTACGTAGCGGCGACGACGCGTTCGGTCACGAAGCGATCGACACACTCGTGAAGTTGATGGAGGACCACCGGGACGACCTGGTCGTCATCGTCGCCGGTTACCCGACCGAGATGGACGACTTCATCGCCGCAAATCCGGGTTTGCGCAGCCGGTTCCCACTCACCATCGTCTTCGACGACTACACCGACGACGAGCTCGTAGCGATCTTCGGTCAGCTGGCGCAGGGCAGCGACTACACGGTGTCGCCCGCGGTCTTCGATCGGTTCCGGGCCCACCTCGCGGCCGAACCGCGGGGTCGGGGATTCGGCAACGGCCGGTTCGTGCGCAACCTCTTCGAGGCCGCGGCGGTGAGCCAGTCGTGCCGGCTCGCCGACATCGCCGAACCGACGGAGGAGCAGCTCCGGCTGCTCGAGCCGGACGACCTCGACGGCGACCTCGATCCTGCGCGCGAGGATTCACGATGACCGGGACCCAGGTGGCGCCGCCTCGCATCGTTGCGGCGCCGGTGCCGATCGAGACCACGACCGTAGGCCTTCGCGCCCTCGTGGCGGGTACCCCCGGAAGGTTGCGGGTCGCCGCAACCGCGTCGGTCGTGTGCTGCTTGCTCTTCGGCATCGCCTCGTTCGGTTCTGTCATCTCGCGGTCGAGCGCGATCTCCGATGCCCGCAGCCATGGCGCGCAGCTCGTCCGTATACAGGGGCTGCGGTCCAGCCTGACCCAGGCCGACGCGGCCGCGACCAACGCGTTCCTCGTCGGGGGTTTGGAACCGGTCGACCAGCGCACGAGTTACGAACAGGGGATCGCGGACGCCACCGGGGCGATCGCGGCGGCGTCGGCGGCCTCGACGGCCGACGCGTCGGTGCTCACCAAGACCAACCAGATCCTGGCGCAATACGCCGGACTCGTCGAAAGCGCTCGGGCCAACAACCGCCAGGGCTTTCCGATCGGCGCGGCCTACCTGCGCCAGGCGTCGAACCTCATGCGCGACGACGCGCTGCCCGTGCTGGCTCGGCTCGTCACCGTTGAGCAGGATCGCATCAAGAGCTCGTACGACCGGGCCGGCCGCGCCGAGGAAGCGCTTGTCGCGACATTCGCGCTCGCGTTCGTCGTCCTGGCCGCGGTGCAGATCTGGCTCTCGCTCAAGACCCGCCGGACGTTCAATACCAGCCTTCTGATCGCGAGTGCGATCGTCGTCGTCGCCGGGCTCGTCGGCATGACGGCGATGACGCTCGCCGAGACCTCCGCCACCGACATCCGCTCCGGTTCGCTCGCGAACACGGTCGCGCTCGCAACCGCACGGACCGACGCGTTCGACGCCAAGAGTGCCGAGAGCCTGACCCTCATCAATCGCGGAAGTGGTCAACCCTTCGAGGCGCACTATCAGGCCGTCGTCGGCGACGCGAACGCCGCGTTGTCGAGTATCGACACACGCGCTGTCGCGACCGCGCCGATCGCCGATCTCGATGCTTACGAGACCGCGCACATGCTCGTGCGAAAGCACGACGACAGCGGCGACTGGGACGGGGCGGTCCTCCTCGCCACGACCAACGACGCCCGGGGTACCAAGCGCGCGTTCGTCGCCTTCGACACCTCCTCGAGCGTCGCCCTGACCGGCCAGGCCGCGCACGTTTCGAGCGGCTTGCAGTCGGCCCGGCGCGCGCTCGGTGTCGTTGCGGTCTTGATGCTGCTCGCGGGAGTCGTATCGGCCGTGCTGGCATGGCGCGGCGTCGCGGTCCGGCTCCGGGAGTACCGATGAAACGGCCTGCTCCCGCAAGCGTGCTCGGGATCGTCATGGCCGGTGCGCTGGCGCTCTCTGCGTGCTCGAGCTCCGGCTCAGTCGTCCCGAGCGCGGCCCCGAGCGTCGCCCCCGTCACCTCGACAACGCAGTCCACCCCCTCGTGCAACAACGCGACCGCGTCGTTCGCGCCTGTCGACACGAACGTCGTACCGGGTGTCGTCGCGCCCGGCACCTATATGGATACGATCAAAAGGCGCGGTCATCTCATTGCGGGTGTCTCGGCCGACACTCTGTTGTTCGGGTTCCGGAACCCGTTCTCCGGCCGGCTCGAGGGCTTCGACATCGACATGGTGCGGGCCGTCGCGAACGAGATATTCGGTGACCCGAACAAGATCTCGTTCAAGGTCCTGACGTATGCGCAGCGCATACCGGCGCTGCAGAGCGGCGCCGTCGACATCGTGGCTGACGTGATGACGATCAACTGCGAGCGATGGACGCAGATCGATTTCAGCTCGGAGTACTTTCACGCCGGGCAGAAGGTGCTCGTGCGCTCCGACTCGAAGGCGACGGGGATCAAAGACCTCAACAGCAAGAAGGTGTGCGCGGCCAAGGGCTCGACGAACATCGACAACCTGAAGAACTATCCGAAGGTGATCGCCGTCCCGGTCGACGACATCTCCGACTGCATGGTGTTGTTCCAACAGGGCTCGGTCGATGCGGTCACCGGTGACGACACGGTGCTCGCCGGCTTCGTCGCCCAGGACCCGTACGCCCGTATCGTCGGCCCCGAATTCACCGACGAGCCCTACGGGTTGGGTATCGCGAAGACGCATCCCGACTTCGTCCGGTACGAGAACGCGATTCTGGAGAACATGCGCGCCGACGGCACGTGGGCGCAGATGTACCGCAAGTGGCTGCATCCGACCGGGGCCGTGCCCGCGCCGCCGCCGGCGAAGTACGGGCGCACACAGTGAGCGCCGCGCAGCCGTCCGCGGCGGCGGCGCCGGGGAGCTTGACCCGTGCCCCCACGATCGGAGAGTTGCGCGCGTACCTCGAGGCGCTCGGCCCGTGGCGCACGGCCCTCGACAAGAACCTCGATGCGCTCGACACGTTGGCGCAACGCTCGCAGACCCCCGACGCGTATTCGAACGACGTGAGCCTCGCGATGGCGTTGCGGGCCTCGATCGATGCCCGGTGCGACGAACTGGTGAAGGTCTGGGACTCGGGCCGGATCGGCGACGTCGAGCTCGCGCGCGCCGCGGAGATGGTCTGGGGGCGGCTGCCCGACGCGCTGGGCAACCCGTCCGCGTTCTCGCTGGTTGAGGCGTGCACCCTCGTCGCCGCGCTCTACGCCCGGATTGACACGGAGCTGTCGGCCGATGTGCTCGCCGGCAGCGGCGCGACCGACGAGATCGCGGCTGTGCGTGGAACCTTGGCGCGCGCGGCCGTCTCGGCGGCAACCCTGCGCCGGCGTGAGGAGGATGTGGCCGCGCTCTCCACTCGCCTCGATACGTTGCTGCACACCACCGCTCGCGCCAACATTCGGGCCGCCGTCGCGCAGTTGTCGACCGAGGCCTTCGCGCTCGAGGCATTGCTCGTCAAGGAGATCGGCCTGCGTTCAGCGGTATCGCGCGACGCGGCGTCGGCGGCCGCGACGCGGACCCGTCTCCTCGGCGACGAATCGACCCTGCGCGAATTGGCCGCCGAGGCCCGGTCGAAGATTGTCGACGCGCCGAACCTCGCGATTCCCGACGTCCGGACCCTCGGCGATCCCCCCACGGTTCCCGGGGCCGACGTCGATGCCGAACCGGGAACGTGGACGACGGTCCGCGCTCGGCTCGACGACTACCTGTCGCGGTTGGCGAACGTCGACGCCGCGCTGCGAGAGGCCACCGCGCGGTACGGCGCGGGCCTGGCCCGGCGCGGCGAACTGCGCGGGCTGCTCGGTGCATACCGCGACCGGGCGCAGCGGTCGGGCCTCGTCGAGGACGACGTGTTGGCGGACGAACATCAGGCGGCCCATGATGTGCTGTATCACGCGCCGTGCGACGTCGGACGGGCCGAACTCCTCGTCGGTCGCTATCAGCACTCGGTGTTGGCCGCGACGACCCTCGACCATTCACTGGAGGAACGGTGACCGCGTGTACGCAGCCCGGCTGCACGGGCTTCATCGAGGACGGCTACTGCAACGTCTGCGGTATGCACCAGAACGCGCCGGCGCCGGCGCCGGTATCAGCATCGTCGCCATCGCCATCGGCGGGGGTGCACGCCGCGGCTCCGTCCGGCTCCAGCCGGACCTCCGTGTCGTCCCGGCTCGGTTCGACGCCACTTGGCTCGGCCCGTTCGGGGGGCACGCGCCCGACTCGCCGGTTGGTACGCACCCAGTCGCGCACGCAACATCTCGGTGCGGGAATCACCTCGGTGCCGGCCGCGCCGGTACCCGACCCCCGCAGCGTCGTCCTCGCCCATCCCGAGGTCGCCGAGGACAAACGCTTCTGCGCGGCGTGCGGCGCACCGGTCGGGCGGAGCCGAGACGGTCAACCCGGCCGTACGAGCGGCTACTGCCCGAAGTGCCGGACCGAGTACAGCTTCGCGCCCAAGCTGAAAGCCGGCGACCTGGCCGGCGGTCAGTACGAGGTGGTCGGCTGTCTCGCGCACGGCGGGCTCGGGTGGATCTATCTCGCGCGTGATCACAACGTGTCCGATCGCTACGTAGTGTTGAAGGGGTTGTTGAACACCGGCGACGCGGATGCCTACGAAGCAGCTGTCGCCGAGCGGCAGTTCCTCGCCGCGGTGCAGCACCCGCTGGTGGTCGAGATCTATAACTTCACCCAGCACGAGGGTTCGGGCTACATCGTCATGGAGTACGTCGGTGGCCGGAGCCTGAAGCAGATCCTCCAAGATCGCATGCATGCGAGCGGGCAGTACGACCCGTTTCCCGTGGATCAGGCGATCGCGTACATCGTCGAGATCCTGCCTGCGTTCTCGTATCTGCACAGCCTCGGGCTGTTGTACTGCGATTTCAAGCCCGACAACGTCGTGCAGGCCGGCGACCACTTGAAGCTGATCGACCTCGGGGGAGTGCGCCGCATCGACGACACGACGAGCGCGATCTACGGAACCGTCGGGTATCAGGCGCCGGAGGTGGCCGATGCCGGTCCTTCGATCGCATCTGACATCTTCACCATCGGCCGGACGCTCGCGGTGCTCGCGATGGAGCTGCGCGGGTACCAGACCACCTATGTCGCGTCGTTGCCCGACGTCGCCGACACTCCAGTGTTCCAACAACAGGACTCGCTGTATCGCGTGCTGTTGAAGTCGACGGCGCTGAATCCCGACGATCGCTTCCAGAGCGTCGATGAGTTGCGAGATCAACTACTCGGCGTGCTCCGGGAATCCGTCGCGACCGCGATCGGCAAGGCCGCGATCTCCTCGGCGGCGTCGTCGCTCTTCGAGAACCCGGTCGCGACCGCAGCCGAGCTCGACTGGCGGGAGCTCCCGACGCTGCGCGTCGACCCGTCGGACACTGCGGCCGCGTGGCTCGCGGGCGTGTCCGTATCCGATCCGGCCGCACGGCTCGCCGCCTTGCGAGCGGCGCCGGATCGCTCGGTCGAGGTGAAACTCGCGGAGATCCATGCCGTTGTGGAACAGGGTGATGCCGTTCAATCCGCGCAGCTCATCGACGCACTCCTGGCCGACAACCCGTGGGAGTGGCGCGCAGTGTGGATGTCGGGCCTGCTCGCCCTGGCCACGGGCGACGCGAAGGCGGCGACGATCGCGTTCAACACGGTGGTCGGGCAGGTGCCCGGAGAGCTGGCGCCGAAGTTGGCGTTGGCGCTCGCCTGCGAAAGCGCGGGCGACCTCGACGTCGCCGAACAGCTGTACGCCACCTGCACGGTCGTGGATGCCGCGTACATCGCGCCCGCGGCGTTCGGCCTGGCTCGCGTGCGGGCCCTGCGCAACGACATACCCGGCGGCCTGGCCGCACTCGAGCTGGTCGGTCCGACGTCGAGCGCGTACGTGTCGGCCCGATGTGCACGCTCGGCGCTCTTGTCGCAACCGGGACGGAGCCTCGACGACCTGGCCGACGCGGTTGCGAGTGTCGAGGCGGTCGCCCTGGACGCGCGGGCGCGCCAGACCTACGTCGTGCGCGCGCTCGAGTTGGCGCTCGCCGAGGTGCTCGCCGGAGGCGAGCGACCCAACCTGAAGATCGCGGGATGGCCCGCGACCGAGAACGAACTGCGGCTCGGAGGTGAGTCGGCGTATCGCCAGCTCGCCGCACTGACGGAGACGGCCGACGAGCGCGTGCGGCTCGTCGATGCCGCCAACCACATCCGGCCCCGGACACTTCGATGAGTGCCTGTGCGGGCTGCGGTGCCGCGGTGACAGCCGACGACCAGTTCTGCGAGTCGTGCGGCGCGGCCCTGGGCACGGCGGGAACGCCGCGGGAAGCGGCCGGCATATCCGCGCCGGCCCGGGTTTCCGCGGCGACGGGTTCCGAGGTTGCCATCGACTCCGCCGTCACGGCGGCGCACGAACCCGGTGCTGTCGACGATCGGTGCGCGTGCGGCGGCACCTTCGACCGCGACGGCTGGTGCGACCGTTGCGGCCGACGTCTGCCGAACGATCGCGACCACCTGGTCGTGACGATCTCGGCCGGGCTCGCAGCGGTCAGCGACAAAGGTCGCCACCACCCGCGCAACGAGGACGCATTCGCGCTCGCGGAGTCGGGCGGGCGATCGGTGGCCGTCGTCTGCGACGGTGTGAGCTCGACGACGGATCCCGAAACTGCAGCGGTCGCGGCCGCGGAAGCTGCGCGCGACGTACTGTCCGCGGCGTCGCCGCCCGAGACGCGAAGCCCCGCGGCGCGGGTGGAGTACTACAGCGACGTGATGACCACCGCCGCTCACGAAGCGAACGACGCAGCCTGCACGGCCGCGCGGAAGGTCGGCGGGCAGAATCCGCCGTCATGCACCTTCGCGGCGGCGATCGTCGACGGCGACCTCGTCGTCGCGGGTTGGGTGGGGGACAGTCGCGTGTATTGGTTAGGTGACGATCGCGCGGCGCTGCAGCTTTCGATCGACGACTCCTGGGTCTCCGATCAGGTCGACCACGGCATGCCCCGGGAGCAGGCCGAGGCCGATCCGCTCTCGCACTCGATCACGCGGTGGTTGGGAGCTGACGCGCCGGATCCGACGCCGACCTGCGGATCGTTCGCGGCGACGGGCGCGGGCTGGGTGCTCGTGTGCTCCGATGGGCTGTGGAACTACTGCTCGGGCGCGTCCGACCTGAGCGCGCTCGTCGAGAAGTTCGAGACCGGTGACCCGACGGAGCTTGCGTCACGGCTCGTCGACTGGGCGAACGAGCAGGGCGGCCACGACAACATCACCGCGGCGCTCGTTCGCGTCGGGCCGCATGACATTCCAGAACCGGCCGCCGAGTCGGCGACGACGATCACCGATGCGGGTAGCCCGCAGACCAGGAGCGCATGATGGCCACTTGGACCAGCGACGTATTCGAGAACGAGTACCTCGCCGACGGCGCCGACGAGGTACACGCGGTCGTCACGGTGACCTGTGCCGACGCGGCCGTCGACAGCGCGTCCAACGCTGCGGCCGAGGTGTTGATCATCGACACGTCGGGATCGATGCGCGATCCGCATTCGAAGATCACGAGCGCCCGCAAGGCCGCCGCAGTCGCGATCGACGCGATCGCCGACGGCACGTACTTCGCAGTTGTCGCAGGCGCGTCGGACGCTCAGGTCCGGTGCCCGTTGACGCGCGCCGACGAGCAGACGCGCCGCGAGGCGAAGACCGCGGTGTCGCTCCTCGACGCGAACGGCGGTACCGCGATCGGAGCGTGGTTGCGGTGCGCCGACGGACTGTTCGAGGAGACGGGCGCGACCAAGCGGCATGCGATCTTGCTGACCGACGGCAAAAACGGTGAGGATCCGCGCGTCCTTCCCGCGGTGCTCGAGCAGCTGCAGGGACGGTTCCAGTGCGACTGTCGCGGCGTCGGCGCCGATTGGGAGGTGAACGAGCTCCGGCGGGTCGCATCGGCGCTGCTCGGCTCGGTAGACCTGATCGCCGACCCGGCGAGCATGGCCGACGACTTCGCGTCGATGATGAACGCTTCGATGGCGAAGGGAGTCGCAGCCGCGACGCTGCGCGTGTGGGCACCGCAGGGCGCCGAGGTGATGTTCGTTCGCCAGGTGGCGCCCGAGATCGCCGACCTCACCGCGAAACGGGCGGTGGTCTCGGAGCTCGTCGGCGATTATCCGACCGGCGCGTGGGGTGACGAGTCGCGCGACTATCACGTCGCGATTCGCGTCCCGCCCAAACCGGTCGGGACCGAACAACTCGCGGCGCGGGTTCAGATCGTCGTTCGCGACCAGGTGCAGGCGTCCGGTCTGGTCCGGGCCACGTGGTCGGACGACGCGACGCTCACGACCCGGATCAATCCGGCTGTCGCGCACTACACCGGTCAGACCGAGCTCGCTTCCGCAATCCAGGACGGCCTCGCCGCCAAGGCCGCAGGCGATGACGCGACGGCAACGGTGAAGCTCGGTCGCGCCGCGCAGTTGGCCGCGGCGACGAACAACGACGACGCCACCGCCAAGCTCAAGAAGGTCGTGGAGATCGAAGACGCGGAGACGGGGACGGTCCGGTTGAAGAAGAACGTTGACAAACTCGACGAGATGGCGCTCGACACGTCGTCGACGAAGACGACGAGGGTGAAACCGTGAACACGTGCCCGAACGGTCATCAGTCAGCGACCG
Organism: Actinomycetota bacterium; assembly: GCA_041691275.1. Classification (GTDB taxonomy): domain Bacteria; phylum Actinomycetota; class Acidimicrobiia; order IMCC26256; family PALSA-610; genus PALSA-610. The sequence goes on from JBEPUZ010000038.1 coordinate 20,801, forward strand.
ACGACTTCTGCGACACGTGTGGCGCGCCGATCGTCGCGACCCCTTCGCCGCCCCCGCCTGCGATCGTGCCGGCCCCGCCCCCGAACCCCGCACGCAAGCCGTGCCCGAACTGCGGCGCAGAGAACATCGCCGAGGCGATGTTCTGTGAGGGTTGCGGGTACGACTTCACGACCGGGCAACTGCCGCCGCCGCCGTCCGCGAGTCTGCAATCGCAAGCGACGCCCCCGCCCTCGCCGGTCGCACTCGCAAACGTCGACTGGGTCGCGGAGATCTGGATCGACCCCGACTTCTTCGCCGCGCAACACGCAGACGGAGTCTGTCCGACGGGTGGTGCGCCGACCGTGGTGCCGCTGGCCGGGCAGGAGGCGGTCATCGGCCGGCGTGCGAAGGCGGCGGGTTCGGCCGTCACCATCGATTGCTCGGGCGACTCGGCCGTATCGCACCGCCACGCGCGTGTGACGCTCGATCACGATCGTTGGTATCTCGAGGACCTCGGTTCGACCAACGGAACGTTCGTCGGGACTCCGGCGGCGATGCCTCCGACGGCGTTGGCGGCGGGTGCGCGCCACGAGCTCTCGGACTCGGAACGGATCTACATCGGCGGATGGACGCGCATCGTGATCCGTCGCGCCACCCCCGAAGAAAGAACGGCGCCGGGCGCGTAGACCGCGCGCGGCTACGCTCGGCCGTCGACCCCCCGCAGGATTGCGTGCCACTCGGCGACGTACCCGTCGAAGATGGCGACCAGTTGCCGGCCGATCGTGTAGTACGCGTCGTCGTCCAGGTTGGCGAGCGACACCCGAACGCTCCATGCCGGGCCGTCGAAGCCGGCGCCCGGCAACAAGACGATGCACGTTTGGCGGGCCAGGCGGAAGAGTGGGTCGACCGGCTCGTAGTTGGCCGCGAGCCACTGCGCGAAGTCGGCGCCGTAGCGTTGCCGGGCCCAGATCTGCAGGTCGATCTCGGCGTAGTAGCCGGCGCGGAACGGGTCGTGGCCGAGGGCGATCTCCAACCCTTCGTACAAACGTTTCAGGCGCCGGGCGATGATGGATCGGGTCGCCAGCTTGTAGGTGTCGTGACGGTCGATGAGCGCGGATGCGGCGAACAACGTCATCTGCACCTGCTGGGGGAGCGAGAGTCCTGCGGTGTGGTTGAGCGCGACCTGGCGGCTGTCGGCGACCATGCGATCGATGAACCGGATGCGCCGGGGTTCGATCGAGAGGGTCTCGTAGCGCCGGTCCAGTCGCAGTTTCGCCGCCGCGGGAAGGTCGGCGAGCAAGGCGTCGAAGACGTTGTCCTGCGAGATCGCGATCACCCCCAAACGCCATCCCGTCGCCCCGAAATACTTCGAGAAGGAGTAGACGGCGATGACATTTCGGGGGACGGTGGCCATCAGCGAACAGAAGCCTTCGACGAAGGTGCCGTAGACGTCGTCAGTCACGATCATCAACTCGGGATTGGTCGTCGCCACGATGTCGGCGATCCGGGCGCTCGTCGCCGGGGCGAGCATCACCGACGGCGGATTCGACGGGTTGACGACGAAGAGCGCCCGCACTTTCGGGTCGGCGAGCTTGTCGATCTCTTCGTCGGGGAACTGCCACGTGGGGCTGCCGTCGTCGCTGTGCGCATTCGCGTAGATCTCGAGGATCTCGTAGTCGTAGCGGTCGAGGCGCGGGATTTCGAGGTACGGGGTGAAGGCCGGCACCATCAACGCCACCGTGTCGCCCGGCTTCAGCAGCAGGTTGGCCGCCAGGCTGTCGAAGACGTAACACATCGCGGCGGTCCCGCCTTCGACCGCGAACAGGTCGAACGGCACCGTCGGTGTCACTTCGTCGCACATCTCGGCGGTCAGGTAGTCGCGCACCACCTTTTCGGCGTGCACGAGCATCCGGTCGGGCCCCGGATAGTGATCGCCGATGACACCGTCGGCGAGCTCGTAGATCCACGCGTCACGGTCGAAGCCGCGTTCGATTCCGTACGCAACGATGTCGCGCAGCATCGCGACGCCTGCGTCGGTGGGATCGGCGCCGGCCCACGCAAAGAAACGCTCGGCGATACCGGCTTCCTGCGGCATGCCCGCCAGACCCGGTTCATTCCAGCTCCGCCGCGCCTCACCCAGCGCGAACGTTCCGAGTGCGAAGAACGCGGCGCGGGGATCGGTGGCGATCCAGTTCGGATTGCCGCGCCCGGCGTCGAGCAGTGGCGTCCGATGTTCGAGTCGCGCGATGGTCGCCAGCTCGAGCAAGTGAGTCTTGAGCTCGAACGGGCTCAACTCTTCGAGGGC
>JBEPUZ010000039.1:0-22901 GCA_041691275.1 Actinomycetota bacterium
AGGAGGCTGTGACTGCGGTGCACCAGCAGCCGACCCGAGAGGTCCGGATGGACGAGCCGGCCGCCGAGGCCCTGATGGCGGAGCCGTCCGCCGACGAGACCGTCGGGGCCCATCTCTCGAGCGCATTGCGGCTCTCTCGCATGCTGGTCGGCGACCGATCGCTGGCCGAGGACATCGCGGCCGAGTCGGTCGCCCGCCTCCTCGCCGCCCGCCGGCGTGTACTCGTCGACAACGCCGACGCGTATCTCCGGCGCATCGTCGTGAATCTCATCGTCAGCGGCCAGCGACGCTTCGCGACGGAGCGAAAGTTCCGCCATCGCTTCGCGTCACCGGGCGCGGCGAACGACTCGGGCGACGAGGTCGTCGGCCGCGACGCGCTCGCACGCGCGCTCGACCAACTCCCGCCCCGCCAACGCGCGGTGCTCGTACTCCGCTACTACGAAGATCTTTCGGAGGCGTCGGTCGCGGAGCTGCTGAAGATCCCGATCGGCACGGTGAAGTCGACCGCGTCGCGCGGACTCGACGACCTCCGTCGCCTGCTCGCGGAGGAGCGGTCCGATGGATGACCTCGAACGCGATCTACGCGCCACCTTCGACCGCCTCGCCGACCGAGCGGTGCCGTCGGCCGAGCTCGTCGAGCGCACCGTCGAACGCAAGGATCAGATCAAGCGCCGCCGCCGCGCCGGATTCGTCTCCGCGCTGGCCGCGGTCGTCGTCGTCGTTTCGGTGACCGCCGCATCGATTGCCGGCGCGGGCACGCACTCGTCGCATCTCCAGGTCACCGGACCGACCGGCGTCGGTGCCGGCGACAACACCACGACCACCGAGTCGACGACGACAACAACCGTTTTCGCTCCCCCACCTCCCGGAACGACGCATCACTACACGGTTCCACCGGCACGGCCCACCGCGACGACGACCACTGTTCCCGCGTGCACCCCAGCCTCGTTGCCCAACGCGGCGGAGCTCACCCTGCTCCCGGACGGCGACGTCCAGGCATCGTTCTTCTTGGTGTCCGGCATCGACCACGAGACACACCACTACGTCCTCGACGACGGTACGACGGGCGAGGACGGGTTGACGAAGGCGTTCACGCCGGATCGGTTCGGCACCCATTCGTACGACATGTGGGTCGACGACCACGGTGATCGCTCGTGTACCGAGCACTACACGTTCGACGTCGAACCCTCCGCGGTCACCACCACGACGACACCGGGCGAGACCACAACGACCTCGACCCCGACCGACAGCACGACCCTCCCGACCGACACCACCGTCGCGGTTACGAGCACGACGATCGGACACTGACATGCGCCGAATCTCGATCATCGCCACGTCGATGACGCTCGTCCTGTTCGGGATGCTCGGGTCGGGAGGTGTCGCCGGGGCGAACGGCGCCACTGCTGCGCCCGCCGTCCCCCCGGGTACGACGCCGGACAACGTCCAACCATTCGAAGCGGCGGGTAGCGGCACGGTTTCCGAGCAGCCATCCGGAGCCCTCGTCTACGACGGCGGGTACATCTCGTCCAGTCAGCTCGGGTACGGGCGTTTCCATGTCGAGACCGACGCCGCTGATGCCATCGGCACTGCCCGCTTCACCCGCTTCGACGGCACGGCCTTCTCCGGCGGGATCACCGTCGACCCGAACTGCAGTCCGGGCTGCGTCATAGTGACGCTCTCCGGGAGCACGGAGATCACGGCCGCGAGCTTCTACATGGGCGTCCAGCGTGACACCCCTTCGGCGAAGACGATCACGGTCGACATGCAGGGAGACCTCACCCTCGCCCCGAGGATCGGCTATCTCATGGTCGACACGAACTCAGTCGGGTACGGGTTCGGCGGAATCAGTGACGCGCCGGGCGGACTGGGACCGGCAGTCGCCGTCGCGCTCTCGTCGGCCGGCAACTCGTTTTGGACTGTCGACGGCGCCGGAACCGTGAAGGCGCACAACCGTGTGTCGGTATTCAACGGCGGCCCGGCCGAGACGCTCGCGGTGGGAGAACAGGTGACGAGCATCTCGGCGACCCCGACCGACAAGGGCTATTGGCTCTTCACCTCTGCGGGACGCGTCCTGCCCTTCGGTGATGCGAAGTTCCTCGGTGACCTGCGAGGCAGGACCTTGAACGGCAGCGTCGTCGGATCGGTCGCGACGCCGACGGGCAAGGGCTACTACATGGTCGGATCCGACGGCGGGGTCTTCGCCTTCGGTGACGCCCGCTTCCACGGATCGACCGGAAGCCTGCACCTCAATCAACCCGTCGTCGGCCTCGTTCCGAACGCTGGCAACACCGGCTACTGGCTCGTCGCGTCGGACGGCGGCGTGTTCAGCTTCGACGCGCCGTTCCTCGGATCGATGGGAGCCGTCCCGCTGAACCGACCGATCGTGTCGATGGTCCGCTACGACGGCGGCTACATGATGGTCGGAAGCGACGGCGGCGTCTTCAACTTCTCCAAGGGCCTGTTCTTCGGCAGCCTCGGAGGCACCCACGTTCCCGAACCGGTCGTCGCTGCGGCTGCGATCGGTTGATCGGAACGCCTGCGTCGAGGCAGCTACGCCAGCCCGCGTCGTCGGATTTATCGGTATATAGCGCGGATATCTCCGACAACTGTTGGTGGAGTTATCGGGCTAGCGGGGGAGGCCGAGCATGCGTTCGCCGATGATCGTGCGCTGCACCTCGCTGGTGCCGCCCGCGATCGACGCGGCCTTCGACCACAGCCACTGACGCTGCCAGAAGCCGCCGCCGGGGTTCTCGTCGGCACCCCACCACAGCGGCGCGGCGGTGCCCACCACCTCGAGCGCCCGCGCCGACAGCGCCTGGGTCATGTCGGTCCACGCAAGCTTGGTCACACTCGACTCGGGACCGGGCTCGATACCTTTCGAGAGCCGCGACAGCGTGCGCCAGTTGTGCAGGCGGAGCACGCGCAGCTCGACGAACGACTGCGCGAGCGCGTCGGCGATCTCGACGTCGTCGAGGATGCCGCGCGCCGACGCCAGCTGCCAGAGCTCGTCGAGGTACACCTCGTGCACGACCTGTTCCTTGAACGGGAACGCGGTACCCCGCTCGTGCGCGAGCGTCGTGTTCGCGACGGCCCACCCGTTGTGCAGCGCGCCGACCACCTGATCATCTGGGACGAACACCTCGTCGAGGAACACCTCGTTGAACTCGGCGTCGCCGGTGATCTGCACCAGCGGCCGCACCTCGATGCCGGGCGCGGTCATGTCGACGACGATGTACGAGATGCCCTTGTGCTTGGGAACGTCGGCGTCGGTGCGGGCGAGGCAGATCCCCCAGCGCGCGAACTGCGCGTACGAGGTCCACACCTTCTGTCCCGACAGCAACCACCCGTCGTCGACCCGCACGGCGCGCGTCTTCAACGAGGCGAGGTCGGAACCCGCGTCGGGTTCGGAGAACAGCTGACACCAGATCTCCCCTGCGGTGAGGATCGGCGGCAGCCATCGCGCCTTTTGGTCGTCGGTCCCGTGGGCCAGCAGCGTCGGACCCGCGAGGTTGATCCCGACCCGGTTCACGGGTTGCAGCGCGCGCGAGCGCGCGTACTCCATGTTGAAGATCGCGACCTCGACCGGCGACGCGCTGCGGCCGCCGTACTCGGCCGGCCAATGGATGCCGACCCAGCGGGCCTCGGCGAGCCGCGCCTGCCAACGCCGGCCGAACTCGACCTCGTCGGCGATGTTCTCGAATCGCGGCGGGACCTCGACGTTCTCCGCGAGCCACGCGCGCACCTCGAGCGCGAACGCGAGCTCTTCGGGTGTGAAGGAGAGATCCATCGCCTACAGGTCCCAGAACCGCTCGCGCTGATACGTCACGAACGACTCGTGAAGCGCGCGCTCGTCGGCCTCGGTGAAGTCGCGGTACACGTTGTCGTCGCGGAGTCGCACATAGAGCTCGTCGGCACCGACCAGGTCGTGACGGAACTTCTGTTGTACGAGCGTGCGCTTGACGATCTTGTTCGTCCCCGTCGTCGGCGGATCGTGCATCAGGCGCACGTACCGCGGCCGCCACTTCGGTCCGATCGTCTCCTGGGCGTCGATCCACTGCGCGAACGCGACGGGGTCGAACGCGATGCCGTCGGTGATGACGAGACCCGCCATCACCTGATCGCCGGCCTGGTCGTCGGGCACGCCGTAGACGGCCGACAGGACCACACCGGGCGCACTTCGGAGCGTCTCCTCGATCGGGCCGGCGGGGAAGTTCTCGCCGTCGACCCGGATCCAGTCGGCGTTGCGGCCTGCGAAGTAGAGAAAGCCGCGGTCGTCCTTGTAACCGAGGTCGCCCGACCAGTACCAGCCGTTGCGCGTCGTCTTCTCGGTCGCCTCGGCGTTGTTGTAGTAGCCCTCGAACGGGCCCACACCTTGCTTGTTGACGATCTCCCCCACGCATTCGTCGGCATTCAGCACGCGTCCGTTCCCGTCGAGCACGGCCCGTGCCTTTGCAATGCCGTCGTCGTCGACAACCTGCACGTGATCGGGGGCGTTCCCGAGCGAACCGGCCGGCATGCCGGGATCGCGGTTCACCGCGACACCGCCCTCGGTCGCGCCGTACGCGTCGATGACCTCGATCCCGTAACGCTTCGAGAAGTTCGCGACGACCTCGGGCGAGCCTTCGTTGCCGAAGGCGATCCGCAACGTGTTCGCGGCATCGTCGACCAACTCGGGCTGGGCGAGCAGGTACGCGAGCGGCTTGCCCGTGTAGTTGAAGTAGGTCGAGCCGTAGCGCCGCACGTCGGGAAGCCAGCCCGACGCAGAGAACCGGCGTCCGAGCCCGACCGCGCACGGCGTGACGATCGACGGCGCCCAACCCACCTGTACTGCGTTCGAGTGGAAGAGCGGCATGCAGACGTAGCCGACGTCGTCGGGGCCGAGATCCATGAGCATCGACATGCGTTTGCCCGTCACGAGCAGCCGTCGCTGCGTGCAGATGACCGCCTTGGGCGCGTCGGACGTACCCGACGTGAAGATCAACGCCCAAATGCTGTCGACGTCGGGTTCCACCCCGGCATCGACCGCGCCGTCGTGCACTGCGAGCGCGTCGGCGAGCGACGAACCCAGCCTGGCCGCGCCGGAGTCGCCGTGGTCGGCGAACCGTTCCGACGTCAGCACCGGGGGCAGCCGGTCGGCAATGGGCTCGAGTAGCGCCGCGTGCCGCGGCTCGGTGATCACGAGGCCGCAATGGGCGTGCTGGACGTCGCGCAGCAGATGCACGTCGCGGCGCGTGTGGTTGAGACCGACGATCGCCGCCCCGATCAGAGCCGCGCCCGCGAACGCGAAGAGATAGTCGGGGGTGTTGTCGAGAAACACGGCGACGTGCCGCGGCCCGTCGATCGGCAGCTCGGCGTCGAACAGCGCCGCGAACCGGATCGACTCCGCGTAGTACTCGGCGTGGGTCCACAGCGCATCGCCGAACTTGATCGCGACGCGATCACCCGACTCCTCTGCGTTGCGTCGGAGCAGGGCGGCGGCGTTCGGTGCGACGAGCGGCGCCTGGCCCGGCGCGGGGGCGGAACGGGGCTTCGGGCTCGGGGCTGAAACTGACATCGGCGTCAGAGACTACGCGTATGCTCCGATCGATGAGCGTTGACCTGACGGGCGCGGCCGACCTGCATTGCCACTTCGGACCCGACCCGCACCGGCCGCGATCGGTCGACGCGTTCGAGGCGGCCGGCGAGGCTGCGGCGGCACGGCACCGGGCGATCGTCCTGAAGTCGCACGATTCGCCCACGGCATCGCTCGCGTGGGCGGTGCAACGCGAGGTCGGCGGCTCGATCTCGGTCTTCGGTGGGATCTCCTGCGACCGTGAGGTCGGGGGTGTGAACCCCGCCGCGGTCGAGGTCGCGCTCGGCCTGGGCGGCCGCATCGTGTGGCTCCCGACCCTCAGCAGCCGCCAGGACTTCAACAACGGCGTCGCCGCCCAGCTCGGCATTCCCGGCCCGGGCCTGGTCGTCACCGACGCCGACGACCGGCTCCTCCCGGAGACCCAGGAGGTGCTCCGCCTGGTCGAGGACCACGACGCGATCCTCGCCACCGGGCACGTGAGCGCGGCCGAGCACTACGCGGTCGTGAAGGAGTTCGCCCGGACCGGCCGGGTCATCGTCACCCACGCCACCGAAGACCTCGCCGGGCCCAACCTGAGCGCAGCTCAGTGCCGGGAGCTGGCCGATCTGGGCGCGTGGATCGAGCTCTGCGCCATGACCTGCATCGGCGGCCTTGCGACCCGCACCGTCGGCGAGATGGTCACGACGATCCAGGCCGTCGGCGTCGAGCACGTGACCCTCGGCACCGATTTCGGACAGAAGATCAACCCGCATCCGGCCGCCGGGCTGCAGACCTACGCTGACGCCTTGTACGCCGAAGGCATGTCCGAGGCCGAGATCCGCCTGATGGCATGCGCCAACCCCTGCGAGTTGTTGGGAGTGCAGTAGTGCCGCACATCACCGTCCCCGAAGGCAAGGCCGATCCCGAGGTCCGGGTGTGGGCGCTACGGCCCGACATGGGCATCGGCGCCGGCGCGCTCAGCCACGCGATCTACGACCAGAGCATCGTGCCCGTGCGCGAACGTGAGCTCGCCCGCATGCGCATCGCCCAGATCAACGGCTGCATCATCTGCCAGCAGTGGCGCGCGACGCCGGGGGCGGAAGGCGTGGTCACCGAGGACGACTACGCGCACGTGCTCGAGTGGCGTACGCACCACGGGTACTCGACCCGAGAGCGGCTCGTGATCGACTACGCGGAGAAGTTCGCGCTCGACCATCACAGCATCGATGCCGGTTTCTATGACGAGCTGCGCGCCGCGTCGTTCACCGACGCGGAAATCCTGGATCTCACCGTGTGCATCGGCGGCTGGCTCGCACTCGGTCGCACCTTGCACGTCCTCGGGCTCGACGACGCCTGCAAGATCACGTTCTAGCGACGACGGGCGAGCAGCACATGGGCGACCTCGCCGCGGATACGAAGGTCACCGGAAGCGTGGGCAGGTTCTCGGCGCGCCTGTCGCGAGACTGGGAAATCTGGGGACCGAGCGGCGGCTACGTCGCGTCGATCGCGCTGAGAGCCGCGGGCGAGCACTCGCAGTTCGGCCGACCGGTGAGCATCTCCGGCCACTTCATCGGTGTCGCGACGTTCGACGACGTGGTCGTCGAAACGAAGACGCTGCGCTTGACCAAACGGGCCGAGTCGATCCGGGTGACGATCAAGCAGGGTTCCAACATCATCTTCGAGGCGCTCGTGTGGACGTGTGCGCCGATGGAAGGCCTCGAGCACGAGGTCGCGCTCAGCCCGGCCACCTACGAGCCTGAATCCGTCCCTTCGACGTCCGACCGCATGTCGGAAGCCGGCATCGAACCGGTCTACCGCTTCTGGTCGAACCTCGACGAACGCTCCGAGACCTGGCTTTCCGGCGAAGGCTGGCTCGACCGCACACCCGCGTACCCGTCATTCGAACGGTGGTACCGGTTCCGCCCGACCGCGACCTTCGACGACCTCTGGGTCGACGCATGCCGTTCGCTCATCCTCATCGACACACTGGGCTGGCCCGCGGTCTGCAACCTGCACATCGACAGCGGCTACGTCGCGCCGAGCATCGACATCACCTGCGCGTTCCACCGCGCGCGTATCCAGGAGCCGTGGCTCTTCGCGCAGGCGACCTCGGTGAGCGCGAACGCGGGGATCGTCGGATGTGAAGGCAAGGTCTGGTCACGCGACGGCGCGCTGCTGGCGATGGGAACGAGCCAGCTGCTCTGCCGGCCGATACAGGTGCCCTGAGGACGACGACGTGGAAGACCGCATCACTCCCGGGCTCTATCTGGAGATGACCGACGAGCCCCTCGACGCGTATGCGCGTGAGCGCGTGCCCGAGGTGCTCGCCCGGCCGGGCGCGCACCGGGCCACGTGGTGGCGCAACGTCAAGCGTGATCGCACCGATCTTCCGGCCGTGCTGGCCGAGTTCGACCATCTCGGCGTCTACGAGGTCGACGAGACGTTCGCCGCGCCGGAACCGGGACCCGGGATCACCGGCCATCTGTTCCGTCACTACCGCCGACCGGGGCAGGGAATCGTGACGGGCCGGCCGACCGTCGGCCTCTCACTCGTGCTCATCTCGCCCAAGGACGGAGCGCGGGCACAGGAACTTCGGGACTGGGCCGACTTCGTACACATCCGCCACATCGCCGAGGCGGCAGTTCCCGGCTACACGATGATCACGCCGTACGAGAACATCACAGGCGGCGATCCGCGCTTCATGCACTTCTACGAGATGGACACCGACGACCCCGAGACCGCGTTCAAGTCGATGACGCCGCTCGTCGCCGAACGCATCGGCGACGAGTCGACCGCCACCTTCCACAACTGGGCCCGCGGCCCGAGCCTGCGGATCATGTACGTGAACTCGTTCGTCCGCGTCGGAGCCAGCGTCGGCGAGTAGCCGGCTCCGGCTATTGCTTCTTGTGCTTGTCGGCGTCGGGGTGGGGGCGGACGACGAGCACGGGGCACGGCGCGTGGCGTACGACCTGTTCGCTCACCGACCCGAGCAGCAACCGCTCGATCGCGCCGCGGCCGTGGGACCCGACCACGATCACGTCGACCTTCAGGTCGGCCGCCAGGCGGCACACGGTGCCGCTTACATCACCGACCTCGATGCGCTTCTCGATCTTCGCGCTCGTGAGCTCAGCCGCGGTGCGCTCGAGCTCCTCGCCGGCCTCGGCCATCTCCTGCTTCCACAGCGCTTCTTGCTCGCCCGGTGAGTACACCGAGCCTTCGAACCCGCCGGCGTCGTCGCCGGGAACCTCGGTGACGACGCTGAGCAGCGTCACCTGATCGGCGGAGCGCAAGATCGTGCCGGCCTGGCGGGCGGCGTCGATCGAGCTCGGCGAACCGTCGGTGGCGATGAGTACGTGCATGTCTCTCCCTTTACCCAATCGATACGACCGCACCGTTGGATGCGGCCGAGTTCCGGATCGCGTCGATGACCTTCATCTCCGCGAGCCCGTCGGCGAACGTCGGGAGCGGAACGGCCGCGGCGGCGTCACGGCCCTCGACCCCGGCGCGCAGCGCCTCCGCGAGCCGGGTATACGGGCCCAGCTCGAGGTGCGTGTAGCGCTCCCGGGGGTCGTCCGACAACGACGGCGGTTCCGGAAGCTCGAGATCGGCGGGTACCTCGAGCCTCCGCCGGCCGGTGCGGTCGGAGCAGAAGACGCCCTCCGAGGTCACTTCGATCGTCCCGTCGGTGCCGGCGACCACCGACACCCCGATCGGCTGCGGCGTCCACGACGCGGCCGTCTGTTGGATCATCCCCTCGACCCCGTTGGCCATCGTCGCCCGCACGACGAAGGTGTCCTCCGCACTCCGCTCGCGGGCGCTCACCGTCGGGAGCGCAGCGCTGACCGAGGCGAACTCACCGAGCCAGGTGCGGAGCTGATCCACGATGTGCGAACCCGACGCGCCGAGCCATCCGCCTCCGCTCGGGCCGTCGAACCACCAGCGCGGGACCGCCGCGGCCGGGTCGGCGACCATCGGCACGAACGACACCAAGGAGAACATCCGAGGTTCACCGATCGCGCCGTCGGCGATGGCGCGCGCGACCAGCGCTCGATCGGGTGACCACCGGAACTCGTGACCGACGAGATGCGTCACGTGGGCGCGCTCGGCCGCGGCCAGCATGCGCTGCGCCTCCGTCGCGTCGAGGGCGAACGGTTTCTCGCAGATCACGTGCCGACCCGCGCCACACGCTTCGACCGCGAGCTCGGCGTGCGTGGCGGGCGGCGTCGCGATCGTCACGGCGTCGACATCGGCGCGTGCGAGCGCGTCGGCCAGCGTCGCGTAGACGTTCGGTATCCCGAGTCGCCCGGCCCGGCGCCGCGTCCGCGCCGCGTCCCGTCCGACCAGGCCGTGCACCGCGAAACCCGCGTTCCGGAGCGCGGGCACGTGTACCCGGCAGCCGAACCCCGTGCCCACGACGACCGCGCCCGGCATCAATACCCCTCGGCCAAATCGACGACGTACTGCAGCGGCTCGTCGCGCAGGTACCGACCGACGTTGTCGATGAGGATGTCGATCGCGGCGGCTTGCAGTTGCGGCGTGTACCACGAGACGTGCGCGGTCATCCGTACCTTGGGATGCGAGTAGAGCCAGTGACCGGCGGGCAGCGGCTCGGGCGTGACGGTGTCGAGGGTGGCCTGCGCAACCACGCCGTCGTCGAGCGCGACCCGCAGCGCATCCTGATCGACGAGCGCGCCTCGGGCGATGTTCACGAGGTGCACGCCGGGCGCCATCAACGCGAACGCGTCGGCGCCGATCAGGCCGCGGGTCTTCGCGGTCGAGGGCGCGGCCAGCACCACGTGCGCGGCACCGGGCAACAGCTCGTCGAGCGAGTGCACCATCTGCACGCCCGGCACCGGACTCGGTGCATCGGTGCGGCGCAGCGCGCGCACATCCATGCCGAACGCGAGCGCGCGCTTCGCGATCGCCTCACCGATCCCGCCGAGCCCGACGAGAGCCAGGGTGGATCCCTCGACCCGATCGAGCGCCGGGTTCGGGAAGTTCCAGTGCTTCGGAGGTTCGGAGAGGAACGTCTCGGGCATGCGCTTGGCCCAGGCCAGAACCGCGGCGAGCACCCATTCCGAGATCGGCACCGCGCCGGCGCCACGCGCGCACGTGACGATCCGGCCTTTCTCGAACACCGCGGGCGCGACCTTGTCGACGCCTGTGCCCGACAGCTGCACCCACGTCACGCCGGCGGCATCGATCCACTTGAGGATCGCGTCCCAGCCCATGTAGCCGCCGAAGAACGCGTCGGCCTGAAGGTCGGCGGGCGGTTCACCGCCGGTGAATTCGATGATCTCGACCTCGGGAAACGTCTCTCGGATGCGGACCGCTTCCGCCGTGAGCACGCCGAGCTGAGCAATGAGCCGCACGAGGCCCGAAGCTAGCCCGCAACCTTCCTCTCGGCCTACGTTCTGCGTCATGCAGTCGGTCGTGGTGGGTGAGGGCATCCCGTTCTCGGAGGGCCCAGTGTGGTGTCCCGACGGCACGGTCGTCGCAACGAGTGTCGCCGCAGGCGCGCTGTTCCGCGTGTGGCCGGAATCCGCGCGCGTCGAGCGGATCGCCGTCACGAGTGGCGGCGCGAACGGTGCGGCCCTCGCGTCCGACGGTTCGATCCTCGTCACCCAGAACGGCGGCATCGACTTCTCGACGTTGCCCGGTGTGTTCGCGGAGTTGCCCCTGCGGGTGGAGGCGACGCCGGGGCTGCAACTGTTCGACATCGAGACCCGCGCCGTGACCTACCTGTCCGACCAGGGTTACCGCGGTCCGAACGATCTCGCGGTCGCGCCCGACGGCACGATCTATTTCACCGACCCCGGGCACTTCCCTCCGCCCGAGGACGGCCGGGGCCGGGTCATGGTCTACGAGCGCGACGGCAGTGTCAGCACGTTCGCGAGCGGCTTCTTCTACTGCAATGGCATCGCGTTCGAGCCGGACGGAACCGTCGTGGTGGTGGAGCGGCGCGGTCTGCAGCGCGTGTATTCCGACGGCTCATGCGAGTGGGTCATCGAGATACTCGGGCCCGGTGGCGGCGACGGGTTCTGCCTCGACGCCGACGGACGCTTCTACGTGGCATCGACGATCGAGCACGGCATCCGCGTGGTCGACCCCGACGGCACCGTCGTCGACTTCCTGCCCATCGAGGGCGAAGGGCTCACGACGAACTGCTGCTTCGGCGGCGACGATCTCCGCACGCTGTTCGTCACCGACGCGATGCCCGGAAATCTCGTCGCGTTCGAAGGTATGCCGACACCGGGACTGCCGCTTGCGACCTGGCCCGGCCCCGCGTCCTGAACGCGACTACGACGAGAACGACGAGCCGCGGCGCAGCCGGGCCGCGAGATCGCACGCCCACTGGACAGGATCGTCGAGCCCCCAGCCGATGTCGGGCAGGTCGAAGTACTCGACGCTGAGCTTGCCCCGGTAGTCGAGCCGCTCGAGCTCGCGGAAAACTGCGTCGAAGTCGACGACGCCGCTCGGGTCGTCGACGTGGACCTGGGTGTGGCCGGGCTTGCCCTGCCGCAGCTGCACGTGATCGGCCAGCTCCAACAGCTCGCACGGATCCCCGCCCCAGTCGGCGACGTGACCGGTGTCGACGAGGATCCTGACGTCGCCGACCTCGGCCCGAAACGCTCGGATCGACTCGAGCGAGTTCACCGTCGCCCCCGCCCACGGCTCCAACAATGCCCGCGGCGCTCTCCGCCACCATCGCACCGCGCGCTCCCACGCGCCGTCGAACTGCGCGCTCGGTGCCGGCGTCGTGCACCACACGTCGACCGGCTTCGGATACGAGGTCGGGCACCCGATCGGGAGCACCAGCATCTCCGGGTCGGTCCCGATCATGCAGTCGATGTGCTCGAACCCGTCGTTCTCAGCCGCGATCGCGCGGTCGACGATGTCGGCCTGACGCGCGTACGTGACGTCGACGACGCCGAGGGACCACGCAAGACCCGCCGCGGTCATTTCTCCATCGACTTGGGCATCACCATGCCGACGGTCTGCATGTGCTGACCGAGCGTCGCGTCGAACTTCTCCGCGACCTCGCTCGCGCTCCAGCCGCCGTCCTTCCACATCCACGCGATCTGCTTCGGATGCTGGAACAACGAGTACGCATACTCGGTGCGGCCGAGGATCTGGCCGTTGACGTGAGCCGCCTGCTCCGACGCGAGGAACGCGACGAGCGGCGCGTTCAACGCAGGGTTCTCCTCGGGCGGCGGCGCCTTGCCCGACTTCTCGTAGAGCGCGGCGGTCATGCGGGTGGCACCCGCGGGCGCTACCGCGTTCACGGTCACTCCGTAGCGGCCGAGCTCCAGCGACCACACGAACGTCATGCCCATGACGGCGGCCTTGGCCGCGCCGTAGTTGGTCTGACCGAAGTTGCCCCGGAGCCCGGCCGAAGACGTGATGTTGACAATGCGGCCGTAGCCCTTCGCCTTCATCACCTCGGCCGCGTGCCGCGTGCAGTTGAACGTGC
This sequence comes from Actinomycetota bacterium, assembly GCA_041691275.1. Taxonomy (GTDB): domain Bacteria; phylum Actinomycetota; class Acidimicrobiia; order IMCC26256; family PALSA-610; genus PALSA-610. The sequence continues at coordinate 13,026 of JBEPUZ010000039.1, forward strand.
CCTTCAGGTGCACGCCGACGACCGAGTCGAAATCGCCCTCGTCCATCTTCAACAGCGTCTTGTCGCGCACGATGCCCGCGTTGTTCACGAGGATGTCGACCGTGCCGAACGTTTCGACCGCGGTGCGCGTGATGTTGGCGGCACCGTCGAAGTCGGTGACCGAGTCGTAGTTCGGGACCGCTTTGGAACCGAGCGCCTCGATCTCGGCGCAGACCTGCGCGGCGGGGTCTTCTTCGGTGCCGCGCCCGTCGAGCGACACGCCGACGTCGTTGACGACGACCGACGCGCCCTCACGCGCGAAGCACAGTGCGAACTCGCGGCCGATGCCCCGACCGGAACCGGTGACGATCGCGACGCGACCGTCGAGCAACCCCATCTACGCGACCGCCGCGGTGGCCGCACCCGAGACTGCGACGACCCCGTTCTGGTTGGCCACCACGATGTCGAGGTCGACGAGATTCTCGCCGCCCTCCTCGCGCTTCGCGGTGACAGTCGCCGTACACGTGAGCACGTCGCCCGGCCACACCTGCTTGGCGAAGCGCACCTGGAGCCTGCGCAGCGCCTCGGGACCGAACCAGTCCTTGAGCACCCGCGCCGCGAGCCCCATCGAGAGCATCCCGTGCCCGAAGACCGACGGGTTCCCCACCTGCGCCGCGACCGTGTCGTCGTGGTGCATTGGGTTGAAGTCGCCACTCGCACCGGCGTACTTCACGAACATGGTGCGCGTGAGCGCCGGGAATTCCTGGGTCCGTTCTTCACCAACCGAAACGGCGTCGTACGTGGTCGCGCTCACTTGTGCCCTCCGAAGCTGACGTCGGCGTCGGAGCGTAGCGGTGCAGGCCCCGTCCAGTCAGGGCAAGAGGCACCAAACATGACACGAACGTCGGGTCCGACCTACCCTTTCGAGGTGCCCCGGGCCGGTGGAAACCAATCCGCGGCGCGGCGGCGGGTCGTCAGTGAGCCCCGAGAGCTGCGCGCCAGGGGTCGAAACACGAAACGACGCCTCCTCGACGCCGGGGCGACCGTCCTTTCGGCGAAGGGCTACCACGCCACGCGGGTCGACGACGTCGTGAAAGTGGCCCAGACCTCGCACGGGACGTTCTACCTGTATTTCACCAACAAGGAAGAGCTGTTCCGTGCGCTCGCGACCGAGGTGGCGGAGGAGATGCAGGTGCTCGCGGAGGCGCTCGAGCCCTTGACCGCGGGCAATGCCGGTCGGGAGCGGCTCGAGCGTTGGATCGAGGAGTTCGTCGCGCTGTACCGCCGCCACGGACCTGTCGTGCGGGCGTGGACAGAGGCCGAGATCGGCGGCAGCGAATTCGGCCGGCTCGGCACCGACCTCCTCACCCAATTCACCGGCGTGATCGTCGGGCGGATCACCGAGGTGGCTCCGGCCGACCTCGATCCCGCCATCGCCGCCCTCGTGCTCGTCGCCATGCTCGAACGGCTGAACTACTACGCCCTCACCGAACAGGTGCACGTCGAGCCGAGCGCGATCGCGCAGACCCTGGCCCGAGTCACCCACGCCTCGTTGTTCGGCGCGTAGCGCTCGGCAGCGACGCGTCGGGCGGGTAGGTCGCGTCAGGGAGCGAGATGATCGGGCGTGCCGCCGCCGCCGCCGAGTACCCGGGCCTGGAGGTCGCCGAGCTCGGACACGGGTCCGGAGTACGCGACCTCGCCCTTCACGAGCACGATCGCGTCGTCGGCGATACTCAGCGCGTGGTGCACGTGCTGCTCGACGATCAGCAGTGTCGTCCCGGAGTCGCGGATCTGCTCGAGGGTGCGGTACACCTCGTCGACCACGATCGGTGCGAGTCCTAGCGAGAGCTCGTCGGCGATGAGCAGCCTCGGCTTCTCCACGATCACCCGCGACAGCGACAGCATTCGCTGCTCGCCGCCGGACAGCGTCCCCGCGATCTGACGGCGCCGTTCGCCAAGGCGAGGAAACAGCGTGAACGCCTGGTCGACCGCATCTTTGACTCCGTTGCGGCCTCGACTACGCCGGAACGTCAACTCGAGGTTCTCCTCCACTGACAACGACGCGAACACGGAGCGGCCCTCGGGTGCGTGGACGATTCCGAGGCGTGCGTACTTGAACGCCCTCCGGCCGGTCACATCCTCGCCCGCGAAGAACACCTTCCCCGAGGTTGGTACGACCAGGCCCGAGCAGACGCGTGCGATCGTGGTCTTGCCGGCTCCGTTCGAGCCGAGCAGGGCGAGCACCCGGCCGGGCAACACGGTGAAGGAGACGTCGAAGATCGCCCGGAACGGACCGTACGCGGCGTTGACGTTGCGCAGCTCGAGCATGGGCCCGCTCGCGGTCGCGGGAGTCGACTCGACCGCGGCCATCAGACGATGTCCCCGAGGTACGCCTTGCGCACCGCGTTGTCGGCGAAGACCTCGTCGGTGAGGCCGGTCGCGATCAGCGTGCCGAAGTCGAGCACGAAGACCCGCTCGACGAGGCTGCGGACGAAGTCGACATCGTGCTCGACCAACAAGATTGCAAAGCCCCGTTCCCGCTGCACCGCGCGCAGTTGGGCACCGAGCGCCTCGGTCTCGTGGCGGTCGAGACCCGACGACGGCTCGTCGAGCAACACGAGCTTGGGTTCGGTCATGAGCGCGCGCCCGATCTCGACGAGTCGCCCCACACCGAGACTCAACGACTCGATGGGCCGATCCGCGAGCGGGGTGAGGTCGAGCAGAGCGAGCATCGCGTCGACCCGGGCGTTCTCGTCGGAGTTGGCCCGACCGAGCCCGATCACGTCCTTCCAGAGCGCGCCCCGGCCGTTGCGCACGCGCTCTGCGACCAGGAAGTGGTCGCGCGGCGTCATGCCTGCGAACAATTCGATGCGCTGGAACGTGCGACCGATGCCGAGCCGGGCCCGTTTGTGGGTCGCGACGCGGGTGAGGTCCCGACCGTCGAACGTGACGCGACCGTCGTCGGGCCTCGATATGCCGAGCAGACAGTTGAAGAAGGTTGTCTTACCGGCGCCGTTGGGCCCGATCAACCCGACGATCTCGCCCGCCTTCACATCGAGGTTGACATGATCGAGCGCAGTGATACCCGCGAACATCTTGGTGACGCCCTGGGCGACGAGCAGACTCATGATGCCGACCGGGCCGCGGCCGCCTCACCGACGTCGGGCGCCGGCTTCGGGCCCGGTTTGAAGCGGTCGATGAGGCGCTGGACCTGGGCCAATGATTTCGTCTTGTTCGCTTCGAGGATGCCCTCGGGATGCTTTGCGTACGTCACCGCGCCGAGCCCGAAGAAGATCGCAGCGATCCCGGTCGAGAACGGCCCCACGTGCAGGAACGGCTGCACGTGGTTGATCAGCCACGGCAGCCAGTCGGTGAGCACGCGCGCCGGGAACAGGACAAAACCGAGTGCGGCCTGGATCGCGCCTTCGACGGTTCGCGGCCCGAGGGTCACCACGATGACAACCCAGAACAGCCCGAGCGTTGTGTTGAAATCGATCTTGTTCGCGTGTCCTTCGTAGCTGACGAGCAGCGCGCCGCCGACGCCTGCGATACCGGCCGAGAGCGCGAACGCGAGGATCCGCACGCGCATCGGATTGATGCCGACCGACGCGGCGGCGACCTCACTTCCGCGCACCGCCGAGAGGTACCGTCCCGTCGTGCCGTTGCGGACGAGTATCACGACGACCCCCACGATGAGCAGGACGACGAGACACAGCGCGAGAAACGACTTGTCGCTCGCGAAGTCGATCGATCCGAGCTGCGGGCGGGGCGCCACGATTGGAAATAGACCTCCGCTGACCCAGCTGAGGCTCACCACGACGTTGTCGAAGAAGAGCGCGAACGCGAACGTCGCGAGCGTAAGGAAGATCCCGCCGAGGCGAAGCGCGGGAAGGGCCAGCAGGGCCCCGACAGCCGCCGCGATGACGCCACCCAGGATGATCGTCAGCACGACCGACATGCCCGCGCTGCTCGCGAGTTGCGCCGATGCGAATCCACCGATCCCGGCGAAGGTCGCCTGCGCAAACGAGACCTCGCCTGCGATGCCGGTGAAGACGACGATCGAACAGAAGATGATCGAGTAGATCACGATCTGGATTGCCTGGCCTACGACGCTCGCGTTGCCGTGCAGGAAGACGTAGTACCCGACGCCGAGGCAGAAAAGAACACCCGCCACGCGCGTCCCGATCGTCAGCTCGCGGCTGCGGTCCCCCGAGGCCGGCGCCGGTGGCGGCGGATCGACGGTCGATAACGGATCGGTGAGCTCCTTGCGGTTGCGCAGGCGCGGCGAGAGGATCAACACCAAGAAGAGGACGACGAACGGCAGAGACGGCCGCAGGTTGCTCGCGAGCACGCTGTTCGTCGGCAGGTAGCGGTTGAGCAGCTCCTGCACCACGCCGAGGCCCACAGCTCCGCTGAATGCGAGCGGGATACTCGTCAGCGACGCGAGAACAGTTGCGGCGATCGCGGCCGTCAGCAACGTCGTGTAATAGATGTCGCCGACCTGTCCCGTCACCGTCGGCAACAGCACACCCGCGAGACCGGCGACGAGGCTCGACAACATCCACGACAAGGTGCTGATGCGATCGGAGTCGGCGCCACTCAGCTCCGCCATACGCGGGCTCTCCACGACCGCCCGCATCCGGATGCCGAGCGCCGTGTACCGGAAGATCAGGGTGAGGCCGATTGCGACCAGCGCCGCCAAGACGATGATCGAGAGCTGGTCGCGGTCGAGCGCGGCGCCGAAGACGTGGTAGACGACCCCGCCGCCGGGAACGATGCCGGTCGGGTTCACCGCGTCGGTCTCGTCGAACTTCAACAGCACGATCTGCGGGATCGCAACGAGGAGACCGAGCGCGGTGATCAGCCGCGCCATTGGTGGGGCACTGCGCAGATATCGGAACAGTGCCCGGTCGAGGATGATCCCAATCAGCGGCGCCACGATGAGCACCGCGATCACGAATGCCGGGACGATCCCCCAACCGTCGGTGACGTGCAGTTGGTAGTAGACCGCACCCGACGCGAACGCCTGCACGCCGAAAGCGATGTTGAAAACGCCCGACGTCTTGTACGCCAGGGTGAGTCCGACCGCAAGCAGTGCGTAGACACAACCGAACGCGATGCCGTCCATGATCGCGCCGAGCAGTTTCTCCATTGGTCAGCAGACCAGGATCAGTCGAGAACCCGGTGCGATCCGGTCAACCCTGGCCCCCGGGTGCGAACGACATGTGGGTGACGGTCTTCGGGATCGGTGCGTTGGGGTTGGGATCGAAGCAGATCCAGGGCTTGCCCGGCTCCGTGAACTGCGGCACGAACTTGTTGTCGACGACCTGCATGACCGCGTCGCACTCGTACTTGCCCAGGACCGCCGGGTTGTTGGTCGGGTCCTGGTGTGCCTTGGTCCAGTCGATCGGCACGATGAGACCGCCGGGCGATTCCGCGGTCTGCGTGTTCAGTCCGTCGATCACCTTCTGCTTCGTGAACTCCGGACCGGCCAGCTTCAGACCGTCGAGGAACATCGAGCCCATGATCCAACCGACCTCGGTCAACTCGACCGTCGAGACGTTGTGCGCGGCGGTGTAGTCGAGGAACTCCTTCGTGGCCGGCGACTGCGGCATCGCCTCCCACGGCACGTACTGCGGGTTGATGTAGCTCCCGTTGAAGATGCCGCCGCTCGCCGCGAGCGCCTGGTGGTCGTAGGCGTTCGGTAGCTGCTGCACCGCATTGAGACCTTGCTTCTTCATCTCCCGGGCCAGCTTCGTGACCTCGTTGGTGTCCATGCACGTGTTGACGAACTGGACCCCCGCCTCTTTCATCCGGGTGACGTCGGCGGTGATGTCGGCCGAGAATGGCAGCGAGTCGTCGAAGAACGCGACCTTCGTGTTCGGTGCGTACTTGACGTAGCTCTGCCGTATGCCATCGGCGCACAAACCGGATGACGCCGACGTCGCCTTGCTGTACGCGAGGATCCCGATCTTGGTGAAGCCCTTCTGCTCGGCCAGCCAGGGCAGGTAGTGCCCGCCGCACGAGAAGCACAGCGCACCCAACGATCCGAAAATGTTGTCGTGCGACGGACCGCCCTTGGGCGTGGCCATCTCGGGGTTGATGTTCCAGATGAAGGTCGGCTGCTTCGCCTTGGCGAGCAGATCGGCCCCGGTGAACTGCAGGGTCGCGACGAACGTGGCGAACGCATTGTCGTCGGCGAGGCTCGACTGCACCTGCTGGTTGTTCTGCAGCCCGATCGTGTCGTCACGGTTCTTGACGATCACGAGCTTGCGACCGTAGATACCGCCGGCGGCGTTCACCTGGTCGAAATAGGCCTGGAGACCGTCGGCGAACTGGGCGTACTTGCCCCCGATCGGGTTCGTCTTGGTCGTGATGACCGCGATCCGGATCTGCTTCTTGGCGTCGTCGACGCCCGGGCTGGCGTTGGGGACGAACTTGTTCAGATCGGCCTTCGGCACCGTCGTGGCCACCGGACCGGTGTTCACCGGCGTGGTGGGCGCTGTCGTCTGCGACTTGGAGTTGCCGCAGGCCGCCGCCAGCAAGGCGACGACGACTCCGAGTACGGCAAGCCGACCCACATTTGGCCGAACGAAACTGGAACGAGCGAGCATTCATTCCCCCGAGATCTGTCCGCGTCACGTGGAACGAAGCTGACGCTAACGTCATACATGGCGAACCACAAGAACCCTCGCCCGTTGCTCACCCGGCCGACGACGCGCTACGGAGCCTGAATGGGTTACACGCTGGTCACGTTCCACGCGCACCCCGACGACGAGTCGATCACGACCTCGGGCACGATGGCGCGCGCGAAGGCCGAGGGACATCGCGTCGTGCTCGTGGTCGCGACACGCGGCGAGCTCGGCGAATACGCGCCCGACGCGCTCGCGCCGGGCGAGACGTTGTCGGACCGGCGGGTCGCCGAACAGCAGGCGGCCGCGGCGGTGATCGGCGTCGACCGACTCGAGTTCCTCGGCTACCACGACTCCGGGATGGAGGGTGAGCCGACGAACGACGACGAGGGATCGTTCGCACGTGCCGACATCGACGAGGCCGCGACGCGACTGGCCGACATCCTGCGCGACGAACGCGCCGACGTGCTCACCGTGTACGACGATCACGGCGGCTACGGGCACCCGGACCATGTGCAGGTACATCGGGTCGGCGTCCGCGCCGCGACGCTGGCCGGCACCGGCCGTGTCTACGAGAGCACCATGAACCGCGACTTCATCCAGGGCATGCTCGCAACGCGCGGGGACGAGATGCCCGACGCACCCGAGGCCCCCGACCCGGCGCAGATGGACGACTTCGGCTCCCCGGCCTCGATCATCACCACGACCGTCGACGTCCGCGACTATGTCGAGCTCAAGCGGGCCGCGATGGCGGCTCACGCCAGCCAGATTCCGGCCGACTCCTTCTTCTTGGCGCTACCGCCGGATGCCTTCCGGGAGGCGTTCGGTACCGAGTGGTACATCCGGCGCGACGCCCCCGAGATCCGCGAGACCTGGCTCTTCGACGATCTCTGATTCCTGCGGCTCGAGGCGGGCGCGGGTCTACTTCTGGCTGCGCCGGGCCATCGCGATCCGCCGCTTTCCCCACCCGTAGTGAGGCAGTGGTTGGATCGGCGAGCGATCCGATACCCACGGCGCGTACGGCGCCATCACGAAACCGGCCATCGTGATCAGCACCCTGTCGTAGTTGACCCGCCAGCCCGCAAAGTCGCGCCAGGCCTCGTCGCGGTCCTCGTGCACCGGGACGCCGGCGTCCACGAGCGCCGCGCACGCCTCGTCGAACTCGTCGCGGGTGATGCTGATCGGATCGTCGGGTGCCGGCGAGTCGTCGTAGTCGAAACCGAAGAACCCCGCGACCTCGCGCAGCGCGAGATACCCCGACCGGATGCACACCGCGGCCTGTGGCGTCCGGGGGATGTCGACGACAGCCAGCCGCATCGCCGCGGTATCGAGCACTGCCCCCGCCGCGGTCACCCAGGAACGATGCGGGTTCGGCGACCGGAAGAACACCAGGGAGCCGTACGACGTGTGCGTCTCTTGCACCTCGGTGAACCAGGTGGTCCACAACTCCCAGAAGTTGTCGAGCTCGAGCAGGAAGCCGGTGAGGTGCGCGCGAACGAGCATGATCGTCGGGGTCGGTGGCGTCCCGGCCCGAGTGCTGAGATCGGTGACCGCGACCTCGCGCTTCGAGAAGGAGTTGTAGATCGTCGGCAGGTACGCGATCAACAGCGCGAGGAGTGCGAGCCCGATCCCCGCTTCGGCGAAGGCGGCGAACGCGCCGGCAAGGTGCGGCGGTCGTTCGAATCCGAGCGTCAGCAACGACGAGCCGCTCGTCAACACTGCGTTACTCCAGCCGCGCGACTCGAGCCCGACGAAGATGCACACGAACGCGGCGAACACGACGAGGATCGAGATCAACGGGAGCGCGAGGAGCGCGACAGGCGCGTACAGCGCCATGACGCGGTCGCGCGCTTCGTAGGTGCGGCGCGGTGATGCGAAAAGCCCGAAGAACCACTTGATCACGCGGAAGACCGTGACGGTAAACAGCACGATCGCGCCGCGCGGAACGACGAACGTGCGCACCGCCGCGTCGAGCACGAAGACCACCGCGGCCAGGCCGACGATGACGAGCAGCACGTCGCCGACGACGGGCACGGTTACTCGTCCCCCGAGGGACGCCGGCGATTGCGCTTGATGTCGCCCCGCTGCTTCTTTTCGTCGACACGCCGCTTCTTGGCCGAACGCGACGGTTTTGTCGAGAAGCGCTTCGCGTCGACGTGCAACGCGCCCGCGATGCGGGCCTGGAGGCGTTCCACCGCGAGCTCGCGGTTCTGATGTTGCGACCGCCGTTCGGACGCCGTGACCCGGACCACTGGACCGAGTCGTTCCAAGATGCGCGCCTTCTGTCGCGGCCCGAGTGACGTCGACGCCTCGACGTCGAACCTCACTTCGACCTTCGTGTTCGACGTGTTCGCGTGCTGACCACCTGGTCCCCCCGAGGCCGTGAAGCGCCATTCCAGCTCGTCGTTCGCGATCACGCACGTCCGCGTGACCCGCAACCGCCCCCCGGAGTCGACCATCGGAACTAATGCGTCAGCGGCTTGTACTTGAGCCGGTGCGGCTGGTCGGCATCGCCTCCGAGCCGCTGGTGGCGGTCCTTCTCGTAATCGCTGAAGTTGCCCTCGAACCACGTCACCTGGCTGTCGCCCTCGAACGCGAGGACGTGCGTAGCGATGCGGTCGAGGAACCAACGATCGTGGGAGATCACCACCGCGCAACCGGGGAACTCGAGCAACGCCTCTTCGAGCGCGCGCAGCGTGTCGACGTCGAGGTCGTTGGTCGGCTCGTCGAGCAGTAACAGGTTGCCGCCCATGAGCAGCGCCTTGGCGAGATGCAGACGGTTGCGCTCGCCACCCGAGAGATCGCCGACGCGCTTTTGCTGGTCGGAGCCTTTGAAGTTGAGACCGGCGACGTACGCCCGACCGTGCACCTCACGGTCGCCCACCTTCACGAGGTCGACGCCGCCGGTGATCTCCTCGTAGACCGTCTTGTCGGGGTCGAGCGACTCGCGCGACTGGTCGACGTACGCGAGCTGCACCGTCGGACCGACCTTGAGCGAGCCACCGTCGGGTTGTTCCTGACCGACAAGCATGCGGAACAGCGTGGTCTTGCCCGCGCCGTTCGCGCCGATGACGCCGACGATGCCGCCCGGCGGCAGCGAGAAATCGAGATCCTCGATGAGCAGCCGCTCGCCGTAGCCCTTGGTGATGTGCTCGGCCTCGATCACGAGATCACCGAGACGCGGACCGGGCGGGATCGAGATCTGCACCTTCTCCTGGCGCTTCTCCGCGGAATCGGCCTCGGCGACGAGCTTGTCGTACGCGGT
>JBEPUZ010000040.1:0-22625 GCA_041691275.1 Actinomycetota bacterium
CGACGTGATGCCAGACGACGTGATGCCAGACGACGTGATGCCAGACGACGTGATGGAGGAACCATGGCCGATCCGCCCCTGATTCTCGTGGTCGACGACGAGCAGTCCTATCGCGACGCTCTGTCGGTGGCGTTGCAGCGCGAAGGATTCCTGGTCGAGACCGCGGCCGACGGCCCCGAGGCGATCGAGCGATTCGACGCGTCCCGGCCCGCACTGGTGCTGCTCGACGTCATGCTGCCGAAGATCTCCGGCATCGACGTGTGCCGGGAGCTCCGGTCGCGCTCACGGGTCCCGATCATCATGGTCACCGCGCGCAACGCCGAGATCGACGCGGTCGTCGGCCTCGAAGTCGGCGCCGACGACTACGTCACCAAGCCTTTTCGCCTCCGGGAGCTCATCGCTCGCGTGCGCGCCGCGCTCCGTCGGCTCCCGGCGGGCGAGTTGGAGATTGACCCGGACGACGTGATCGAGATCGGTCAGGTGCGGGTCGACACCGGGCGGCACGAGGTCTTCGTGCGCGGTACCGCGGTTGCGTTCCCGCTCAAGGAGTTCGAGCTGCTGGTGCTGTTGATGACCAACGCAGGCCGGGTACTGACGCGCGACGTGTTGATCGACCGGGTCTGGGGACCGAACTACTTCGGTGACACCAAGACCCTCGACGTGCACGTCAAGCGCCTGCGCTCGAAGATCGAGATCGACCCCACGAATCCGCGGTGCATCGTGACCGTGCGGGGCGTCGGGTACCGGTACGAGCGGGCGACCCCGCTGCGCAGCACCGCGTAGGCATTCTCCAACGCGCCATCCGGCCGCCTCCGCACCTCAGTCGTTCGGCGGGGGGATGTAACGGACCGACTCCACGTCTCCGGTCTGGTCGGTCTCGACGGCCCAGATGGAGCCCTTCGGCCACTGCGGGTCGGTGCCGATGTCGATGCCCAGATTGGCGTAGTGCCCGAGCATCATCGGCACGACGTCGCCGTGCGTGCAGAACACAGCGCCGTTCGCCGAGTGTTTGCGCACGAGCGCGACGATCTCTTCGGTCCCGACGCCCTCGGCCAACGCCTCCACCGGCTCGATCGCCACACCCCGCTGCCCGGACAGCGGTACGACCGTCTCCATGCAGCGGACGTACGGGCTCGACAGCACGCGGTCGAACGACGCGTCCTCGAGCACCGCCATGAGTGCACGCGCCTGCGCGTGACCGCGACCCGACAACGGGCGGAGCCGATCGTCGTCCTCCCACGCACCGCGCTCCCCGGCTTTGGCGTGGCGAACGAAATAGATGGTCACGCCGGTCCTCCGCGAGCGTCGTCACCGACCGTCGCGACCAGGCGCCGATCGTGTTCGTACGTCAGCAGTGTCGCGGCTTGCGCCGCCGCGATCCACCGGGTCTCGTCGACCTCGTCGTTTGGTTCCCACGCGGTGCGCCCGACCGGAGTCATCCGCCAGTAATGGACGATCTTGGGCCGGCCGTGCCGGTCGGCGTACTCGCTGCTCTCGAGCTTTTCGCCGAGCTCGACGAGGAGGCCGGTCTCTTCCTCGATCTCGCGGTGTGCCGCCTGCTCGATCGTCTCGCCCGGTTCGAGCTTGCCCTTCGGCACGCTCCAGTCGTCATAGCGGGGTCGGTGGACGACGAGGAATTCCAGGGTTCCGTTCGCGGTCGATCGGGCGACGACACCGCCGGCGGCCACGACGAGGTCGGTCGGTTCGGGCGTACCGGAAGTGCTCACAGCCAACCGCGCGCGCGCGTGGTGTCGGCCCGTGCCCAAGCCGCCGCAAACGCGGCTCGGGCCGCGTCGGCGACCTCGCGTTCGATCTGCGCGAGCATGCCGATCGCGTACGCTTCGGCCGGCGAACACTCGTGTGCGGTCTTGGAAAGCCATTCCACGGCGACCACCGCGTCGTGATGTTCGCCGAGAATCTCCTGGACCTTCGCCATCGCCTCGGCGAAGCGACGGGCGGGTTTGCCGAACGCGGGCTCACACGCTTCCGCGGCGTAACGGCACTTCTTGGCGTGCACCCGGATCGCATGTAGCGCTTCGTCGGGCGGGTGGTCGCCGAGCTTGCCGACAGCCTTGCGGATCTTCTTCCAACGGGCGCGGACGACCTTGGCGAGCACCTTCTCCGCGGGTGCGCACGCCGCGTTCGTGTAGGCGGGGCTCGTGGCGGCGGCCGCGAGCTTGGCTCGAACCTGTTCGTAGCGCGGCTCGTGCAACATCGCGATCAGGTCGGCTTTGGCGGCGGCGCCGTCGGCGTCGAGGCGTCGGATGACGCGGGTTGCATGCTCGGCTTCGGGTACGGGCAGCCGGGTTGCATGCTCGCGGAGGCGGTCTCGCTGCACTTCGAGGTCGCGCACGAGCCCGAGCTCGGAACCCAACCAGTGGAGCTCGGCGCGCAGGTCGGATGCCCAGCTCTCCTCGACGAACTCCTGGAACGTCCTCAGGTCGGATCGGAGCCGGCGCGTTGCGACCCGCGCCTGATGCACCGACTCGGGATCGTCGCCGGTCTGAAGCTCCTGCTCGTGTGCGACCAGGCGTTCGTACGACTGCGCGATCGCGCTCCGCACGATGTCGATGACGGTGGTCGGTCGGCTGCGCATACGTCAGGCGTCGGGCGAGTGGACTTTTGCCCTCGCCATCGCCAACTCCTGGAAACGCACCTGCGATTCGATGCCCGACGTCGACTCGACCTTGTGCCAGGTGCCGTCGCGCTCGAGCGTCCAGGCGAGCGCGTCGTCGGCGAGGTTGATCGAGAGGATCTCGTCGAGCCGGGCCCGCATCCTTGGATCGGTGATGCGCAGCATCGCTTCGACGCGGCGGTCGAGGTTGCGGGGCATGAGGTCGGCGGAGCCGATCACGTAGTCGGTGTTGAGGTCTCCGGCGCGGCCGAAACGGATTATGCGGGAATGCTCGAGGTAGCGACCGACGATCGAGCGGACGGTGATGTTCTCCGACAGCCCGGGAACCCCTGCTCGCAGGCAGCAGATGCTGCGCACGACGAGGTCGACGCGCGCGCCGGCGTCGGATGCGGCATACAACTCGTCGATCATGTCGGAGTCGACGAGCGCGTTGATCTTCATAGCGATCTCGCCGTCGGGTCGAGCCTGGCCGCGGATGAGATCGCGCAGCTCGTCGCGCAGGTGCATCGGTGCGACGAGCAGGCGGCGGTACTCGCCGGGCTTGCTGTAGCCGGTGAGATGGTTGAAGAGCTCGGAGAGGTCGGAGCCGAGGTCGGGATCGCTCGAAAGCACGCCGAGGTCTTCGTACGTGGTCGCGGTCTTGGGGTTGTAGTTGCCGGTGCCGAAGTGGCAGTAGCGGCGGATCCCATCGGCCTCCTGACGTACGACCAGCAACACCTTGGCGTGGGTCTTCAGTCCCACGAGTCCGTACACGACGTGCGCGCCGGCTTGCTCGAGCATCCGTGCCCGTTCGATGTTCGCCTGCTCGTCGAAGCGCGCTTTCAGCTCGACCATCGCCACGACCTGTTTGCCCGCCTCGGCCGCTTTCACGAGCGAGGCGACGATGCCGGCTTCGTCGCCACCCGTGCGGTACAGCGCCTGTTTTATCGCCAGCACGGAGTCGTCGCTCGCGGCCTGCTCGACGAACGCCTCGACTGAGTTCGCAAACGAGTCGTACGGGTGGTGCAACAAGACATCGCCGTTGCGCATCGCCCAGAACACGTCGCTTTCCTTGCCTCCGGCGAGCTGAGGCGGATTCTGCGGTGTGTACTTGGAGTACTTGAGCTCCGGTCGCCGCAGGCTGTAGAGATCCCAGAGCCCGCTCAGGTCGAGCGGCGCGTCGACCTGGTACACGTCGTTAGCGCCGAGCTCGAGCTCCCGGCAGAGCAGCGCGAGCACCTCGGGCGTGATGTCCATGTCGACTTCGAGCCGCACCGCGAGGCCGAACTTGGTGCGCTGCCGCAGCGACATCTCCATCGCCGCCAAGAGGTCCTCGGCTTCGTCGTTGAGCTCGATGTCGGCGTCGCGGGTGACGCGGAACGGGTACTTCGCGATGACCTCCATGCCCGGGAACAACGCGTCGAGGTGCGCGGCGATGACCTGCTCGAGCGGGACGTAGCGCGCGCTGTCGGGAACGGTGACGAAACGGGGGAGCAACGGCGGCACCTTGACCCGGGCGAACCGTTCCTCACCGCTGTCGTGGTCGCGCACGACGACCGCGAGGTTGAGCGACAGGTTGGAGATGTACGGGAACGGGTGCGCGGGGTCGACGGCGAGAGGTGTGAGCACCGGGAAGATGCGGTCGTCGAACACGCGGGTGAGCGCGACCTGCTCGCCGGCGTCGAGGTCGGCCCAGGCGGTGAACGCCACGCCGGCTTCTTGCAGCGCGGGCGCGATCTCCTTGCTGAACGCCATGGCCTGGCGGGTGACGAGCTCTTCGACGCGCTCCCGGATGGCGCGGAGTTGCTCGACCTGGTCGAGTCCGTCGGGAGAGGCGGTCCGGACCCCGACCGCGAGCTGCTCTTTGATACCGGCGACCCGCACCTGGAAGAACTCGTCGAGGTTGCCGCTGAAGATCGCGAGGAACTTCGCGCGTTCGAGCAGCGGGACCTCCGTGTCCTCGGCGAGCGCGAGGACGCGGGCCTGGAACTCGAGCATCGACAGTTCCCGGTTGAGGTACCGGGCGCTTTCGGACGCCATGGTGGTCGTAGGCGTGCTCATGCGTGGTCATGGTAGGGGCTCGCATCCGGTCCCGCTTCGGGAGCCGCGTGCGCCCGGCGACGCTTCGTGAAGGGGCCTGACTCCAGCTCGTACCGGAGTCCTACGATGGCGTCCACGGACACGAAAGCGCACCTCGAGTCGACGACGTTCACGCCGTTCGCCCGGCTGGCGCTGGCCCACGCGGTCGGGCTCGCAGGTGACGTGTTCGTGACCGTCTCGCTCGCCGGAACCCTCTTCTTCGACGTCGGGGTCGGCGCGGCACGACCCAAGGTCCTGCTCTACCTCGTGATCACGATGGCGCCGTTCGTGCTGGTGGCGCCGGTGGTGGGTCCGCTGCTCGACCGCACCCGGGGTGGTCGCCGCCTCATGATCGCGGTCTCGATGGCGGGCCGAGCGGTGCTCTGTGTCCTCATGGCGAACAAGATCAACTCGCCGTTGCTGTACCCACTCGCGTTCGGGACGCTCGTTCTGTCGAAGGGACAGTCGGTCGCCAAGAGCTCGCTCGTGCCCGCAGTGGTCGATTCGCACGACGAGCTCGTGCTCGCGAATTCACGCCTCGCGATCATCGCGGTGCTCGGCGCCACGGTCGCGGGTCCGATCGCGGCGATCATCCTGAAGACGGTCGGCGCCCACTGGGTCCTGCGCACCGGGGCCATCGTGTTCGTGTTCGGAACCGTCTGCGCCTTCGGTATCCCGCGCGCCAAGCGCGTCGGACCGCAGGAGACCGTCGACGAGCGCGAGGCGCTCAACGTACGCAGCATCATCACCGCCGGCACCGCGATGGGACTCCTGCGCGCGACGGTCGGCTTCTTTACCTTCTTCGCCGCGTTCGCACTCAAGCGGGCCCACGAACCCGCGTGGGTGTTCGGGCTCGTGCTCGCGGCGAGCGCGCTCGGCAACGGGGTGGGTACCGTCGCCGCGCCGTTCGTGCGCCGCAAGGTCCGGGAGGAGTGGATGCTCGCGGGGGCGCTGCTGCTACCAGCGCTCCCGCTGGTCGTCGCCGCGCGCAACTACGGGCGCGTGTCACTCGTGTTCGCGGCGGCGGTGATCGCCGCGGCCACGGCGTGCGGACGGGTCGCGTTCGACAGTCTTCTTCAGCGCGACGGCGCCGAGTCGGTGCGCGGCCGCGCGTTCGCGCGGTTCGAGACGCGCTTCCAACTCGTGTGGGTCGCCGGTGGAGTGGGCGCGGTCGTGTTCCCGGGTGGTGGTCGCGGTGGGATCTTCGTCGTCGCGATCGTGTTGCTGTTCGGGGGTCTCTCGTACGTCGGCGCGTTCCGGCGCACCGCGCCCCGATCGTCTCCATCGGGCTCAGCACCGTTGAGGCCCTCTCCATTGGGCTCATCTCCATCGGGCCCGCCGCAACTCGGCCCATCGCAATCCGGGAATTCGCCCGCGCCGATTCCACCGGGCGGCTAGAACGGTCGGATGTCATTCGAGATCCGGGCGATCGCGTCCGACGAGGTCGACGATCTGCTCGTCGCCGATCAGCGCGGCTTCGGCGGTCCGCCGCCGCGCCCCGGAAGCTCGCGTACATGGACGCAGGCCGAACTCGACCGTACGCGCGTCGCCTTCGAGTCGGGCCGGATGATCGGGACGTCGCGCACGTACTCGTTCGAACTCACGATGCCCGGGGGTGCGTACCTACCCGTCGCCGCGGTCTCGTGGGTATCGGTGCTGCCCACCCATCGCCGCCAAGGCGTGCTCACCCGACTCATGGCTGCGATGCACGACGACGCGCGCGACCGCGGCGAGCCCGCTGCGATCCTCACCGCGTCGGAGAGCTCGATCTACGGACGATTCGGGTACGGCGTGTCGGCCTGGCGGCTCGCGATCTCGGCCCAACGCGCGCACATCGCATTCGCCCGCACCGACGCGCTCGACGGGCGGGTGCGCATCGTCGCTCGCGACGAGGCCGAGCGCGTGTTGCCCGAGATCTACGAGCGGGCGCGCGCAAGGCGCGCGGGGATGGTCACCCGACCCGACTTCTGGTGGACCCAGGTGTTCTGGGACTTCATGGTTGGCCGGGCCAAGGCCTGGTTCGTCGCGGTGCACGTCGACACCGACGGCAACGACGACGGCTACGTCGTCTACAACATCAGCGGCGAGGACGTCGGCGGCCTGTACGACCGTCGGCTGTCGATCATCGACATGCAATCGCAGTCACCCGAGACGACGATCGCGCTGTGGCGGTTCGTGTTCGGTGTCGATCTGATCGCCACCGTCGACGCGCACAACCTCGCGATCGACGATCCGTTGCGGCACGTTCTCGTCGACGGCCGCCGGGTCCGGGTCGACGCCATCAGTGACCATCTCTGGCTCGCACCGCTCGATCCGGAACGGATCCTCGCATCGCGTACCTACTCGGTGCCGGGCCGGCTCGTGCTGGAAGTGCACTCACCCGAAGGCAGCGCGATAACGGTCGCGGTCGAGTCGGGCGCCGACGGCACGAGCTGCCTCGTCACCCAGGACACTCCCGATCTGATCTGCGACTCGCGTGTGCTCGGGATGTGCGCGCTCGGCGGGAATCGTTGGAGCGAGCTCGCGGCCGCGGGCCGGGTCGACGTGCGCCGTCCCGAGTCGCTCATGCTCGCCGACGCGATGTTCCTCGCCGCCCCCGCGCCCGCGTTGCTCTCGTTCTTCTAGGAGCTGTGCTTCTCGAGCCGAAGGACTAGCTCCAGCCGGAACCGGCGCCGGCGACCATCCCGAAGGGCCCGCTCGGCCAGCGGAAGCAGTCCATCATCAGTTGGTCGACTTCGGCGTGGGTCGCAATGCCTTCGTCGACGACGCGCTGCGCTTCGCGCACCATCGCGAAGTACACGCGGTTCGCGACGAAGCCCCACTGCATCGGATTGTCCTTCACGACGACCGGATGCTTCCCACACCGGGTCGCGGCGTCGGTGACGATCGCGATGGTCTCCGCGCTGGTCTCGGTGGTCACGACGATCTCGGCCAGCTTCATCACCGGCGCGGGCGACGCCCAGTGCCAACCGATCACCTTGTCAGGACGATCGGTCGCCGCCGCGAGCGCGGTGATCGGCAAGCCCGACGTATTCGACGCGAGGATCGTGGTCGCGGGAGCGACGCGGTCGAGATCACGAAACACGCGGATCTTCAGGTCGAGCCGCTCGGGCACCGCCTCGATCACGAGATCGGCCGTCGCGGCCTCGTCGAACGAACCCGAGAACGTGATCCGTGCCAGCGCGCCGTCGGCCGCTTCGCTCGTGACCTTGCCGCGGGCAACCGCGCCGTCGAGCCCGAAGCGACCGGTGGTCGCGTGTACCCGGGCTTCGTCGAGCGCCTCGGGTTTGATGTCGTAACACACCACGTCGTCACCCGCGAGCGCGCACACCTGCGCGATCCCGCCCCCCATCACACCCGCGCCGAGCACGCCGATCTTCACGGCGATCCGGTCTTCACGGCTGCGGAAGGTCGATACGCGCGAGCCACAGACCCGGTGCCTCGAGCTCGGACGCGGTCGGAACCATCGACTCGTCCGACCACAGCCGGTTCAGCTGGTCGAGGGATCCGTCGCTGCGTTCGAGCACTCCACGGCAGAACGCGACACCGGTCTCGTAGTGGCCTCGATCGAGCTCGAGTCCGAGCAGCCGATCGACGAAGCCGGTGGCGTCGCCGCGCTCCAACCGGTGGCGACGTAACGCCTCGTCGAGGCGGCCGTGCGCGCTCACCATGCGCTCGCCGATCGACTCGACCACCACGTCGGCGTAGCCCTCGAGGACCGAGACGAAGTGCTGGAGATCGGCCAAGAGCGGATCCTGGCGTTCCGAGCGCATCGCTCCCAGCAACGCGTCGGGCGTGAGCCCGGCGACCGATTCCATCGACGACAGGTCGGAGGGATCGAAGCCGCCGAGCTGGTTCTCCATCGCGTCGGGCTGCACCTCGTAGGCCCCGACGTAGTCGGAGGCGCAGCGCAGCAGCCGGGCCCGCACCCACGGCACCGATCGTTGCGCGCCGTGCACCACTTCGCGGAGTGCCAGCGCGTAGCGGAGCTCGTCGACGGGGAGCGACCACTCCTGCGCGAACGCGTCGAGGTTGGGCGAGATGAACAAGAGCTTGGGCGGACCGTCGAGCGGGAGAGGAAGGTCGTACTGACCCAGTGCACGGTGCGAGAGCAGGCCGATCATCGAACCAGCCCATCCACCGAGTAGCAGCGGCATCATCATGCCGAAGAGCATCTCGGGCGAGAAGGCCGCCATCGGCGACATGTCGCTGGCCGGCTCGGGGCTCGAGTCGGAGCGGGCGAGGGCGGCCGCGAGCGCGCCGAGCACCGGCTCCAGACCGGTCAGTGTCTCGTTGGCCCACGTGGCGCGGTCGACGTTGCGCGCGGGTACCGAGAGCGCGCCGGAGATTCCCGTCGCGTCGCTCACCATCAGCTGCACGGCCCGCACGACCTCGTCGAACGTGCGCTCCGCGTCGGGGTCGGCCGGCGCGACAGGGATCGGCTGGCCGGTCTCGATGTCGACGTTCGCCATCGAACCCGCGGTCTCGCGCGCGACTTCCATGTTCACCGGGCCGGGCGACTGCAGCATCCGCATGATCTTGTTCAGATCGATCTGGTTGAAATCGATCTGGCTGAAGTCGATCTTGTTGAAATCGGGGCCGAACGGGTTCGGGAATCCATCCCCCATTTGGGGACCGTCGCTCACTGGGCCAGTCTATGGACCATGGCCGATGAACTCATCGTCGCGGTGACCGGAGTCTCGGGCTTCCTCGGACAACGTCTGCTGCCCCTGCTCGACGCCAGCCCGCACGTCGATCGGATCATCGGTCTGGACGTGCGCGACCCCGCCCGACGGGCCCGCAAGCTGGAATTCCACCGGGCCGACGTGCTCGGCGCCGACCTCGTGCCGTACCTGCGGGGTGCGTCGGTGATCGTGCACCTCGCCGCCGCGATCGGACCGCTTCCCGACGGCGCGCTGTTCACCCGCGTCAACGTCGACGGGACCCGACGCGTGCTCGAGGCGGCGACCGCCAACCACGTCGACAAGGTGGTGCGGCCTTCGAGCACCGCGGTGTACGGCGCGTGGGCGAACAATCCCGTGCCGATCACCGAGGACGCGCCACTTCGCCCGAGCCCCGGCTACCTGCCCGCGATCGTCGACGGCGAATGCGAACGACTGCTCGCGCAATGGGCCGGTGGCGCGCCGGATCGGGTCGCGACCCGGCTTCGCATCGCGCCGATCGTGGGTGCCGGCGCGCACTCGTTGTTCACCGCCGTCGCGACCGGCCGAGCACCGGTCCGGGTGCGGGGCGCGGCGCCGCCGGTGCAGGTCGTGCACGTCGACGACGCCGCGGCCGCGCTCGCGCTCGCGACCGAGGTCGACCTCGACGGCGCGTTCAACGTCGCCGCCGACGGGTGGCTCGCGTACGACGAGGCGGGCGCGCTGCTCCCCGGTGGTTGCATCCCCCCGGTGCCTGCGAACCTGGCAACCCGCATCCTTGCCGTGAGCTGGGCGACCGGGCTGGGCGATGCGCCCCCGTCGGTCGTGCCATATCTCACGCATTCGTTCGTGGTCGCGAACGATCGACTCAAGCGCGCGGGGTGGAAGCCCTTGCACTCGAACGACGAGGCCTTGCTGCTCGCAACCGGAGCGCCCGACCGGAGTCTCGTACCCTGGTTGGCGGGCGCCGGTTCGGTGACCGTCGGAGCCGCGCTCGGGACCTGGTGGCTCAGCCGGCGCGGGCGGCGTGCTTAGCGTGCCACGAGTCCCATTCCGGGGTGAAGTACTCGAGGCGCACCTTCTTGTATTCCTTGATCGACCAGAGCAGGCAGTACTCGTCGACTCCGGTCTCGGTGCGGATTGCGTCGATCGTCGCTTCACAATCGCGGGCGCTGCGCCCGTGCACCATCGTGAAGACGCTGTAGGGCCAGTCGTCGTACGTCGGGCGCCGGTAGCAGTGCGATACTGCTGCGAACCCGGCCATCTGCGGGCCAATCTCGTCGAGCTTGTCGTCGGGCACCGCCCACACGCCCATCGCGTTCGCTTTGAACCCGGCGCTGCGGTGGTTCATCACCGCCGCGAATCGGCGCATGAGCTTGCGCTCCTTGAGTGACCGCAGCACGTCGAGCACGTCGTCTTCGGTCGTGCCCATACCTATCTGTTCCGCGTATACCCCGAATGGGCGCTCGACGTTTGCGAGGTCGTGCTGCACCACGCGGATCGTCGCGTGCTCGAGCGCGGAGAGGTCGGGCGCGGGCATCTCGGCCTTGCGCTCCGGACGCTCGTGCTCGAGCACCTCGACTTTCGCGTTGGCGGCCGTCTGCCCGGTCATGTCGAGCTTGACGCCGATCTTGTAGAGCGTGATCGTGGGCAGCGTGCGTGTGACGAGCGAGCCCGACTCGCGGTGCAGCACGTCGATGTGCTCGGCGAGCGAATCGCCGGGCGGGACCGCGACGGTGTACCAGAGGTTGTAGTCGTGGTTGCGCTTGTAGTTGTGGCTGACGCCCGGGTGCTCGCTGATGACGGCCGCGGCCTCGTCGATGTGATCGGGATCGACCTTCGCCGCGACGAGCGCGGACGAGTAGCCGAGGGCCCGGGTGTCGAAGATGGCCGAGAGTTGGCGGAGGACGCCGGATTCCTTCACCTTGGCGATCCGCTCGCGCACGGTCGGCTCGTCGACGCCGAGGCGCTCGCCCAGGACGGCGAACGGCCGCGCCTCGAGCGGGAAGTCCCACTGGACGGCGTTGAGGAGCTCGCGGTCGAGATCGTCGAGCGCGTCCGCGTCGGATGCGCCGACTCCGGATGGGCCGTTCTCGTTCGCTTCGGTCATCCGGGCTCCTCACATCGTCGGACGAGCCATGCTCGCGCGAACCCGCGGTTGGGCTCGACTCAGCCGGTCATGGAGCCGAGCACGGCCCGGATCTCCATGGTCTTCGTCCCCCGCCGCAGATTGACGACGACGGTCTTGCCGGGGTCGAGGCTCTGCACGATCGCCGTGACCTCGCTCATCGACTCCACCGCCCGTCCGTTCACCGATTCGACGAGGTCGTTCACGTGCAGCCCGGCGCGCGCCGCGGGCGCGTCGCGCTCCATCGAGGAGATCTTGGGCCCGAGCGTCGTGTCGACGCCGGTCATCCCGAGCGTGCCGTGCGTCGCCACTCCCGTGGCGTCGAGCTGACGGGCGATCCCGACCGCGACGTTGATCGAGACCGCGTAGGTCGTGGAGCTGCCGTTGACGTGCCCGAGCACGATGCCCGCCACGGATCCGGCCCCGTCGACGAGTGCGCCGCCCACGACTGCCGAGTTGCTCGCGGCGTCGGTCTCGAGCAGCCCGGCGGTCGTCGGACCGAGATCGCTCTCGACGATCGCGTTGGTCGACGACGTCATGCCTCCGCTCATCCACGGCGACTTCGCACCTGCGGGCTTCCCGCCCAGCAGCCACACCGACGATCCCGTCGTCGGTGCACGGTCCGAGAGTTCTGCGGCCGGAAGATCGGAGTCGTCCTGGAGGTCGAGGAGCACGAGGTTCGTCACCTGGTCGCGCCCGGCGACTCCCGCGGTGTGCGTGTGACCGTCGGCGGTCACCACTTGGACGGTCTTCGCGGCGCCGACGACGCGGGTGCTCGTGAGCAGCTGCTCGCCGTGCCGAACGCAGACCCCGGATCCGCGCCGCGTGCCCTTGTCGTCGCTCGCGACGATCGCGACGACCGATGGACTCAGGCGGGCGAGCGTGTCGGCGACGGTTGCGGTGCGGGTAGCGGTGTCGCCGGCCGCCGGGGCTGCGCCCGGCGCGGACGGCGAACGGTCGAACGAACCGGCGATCGCGAGCACGCCGACGGTGAGGAGCGCTCCGGCCGCGCCGGCCAGCAGGGGAGCGAGCCACGCCGGTGATCGATGGCGGGTTGAACTCCCGGCCGGGCGCGCCGGCGTCGACGAAGCGTTCGCGGCGCCGAAAGAGACGAGCTCGGAGGGATGGAGCCAGACCCGATCGAGCGGATCGGGCAGGGGACCGCCGGCGTGCGGACGAGCGTTGTCGAGGTCGTCGCCCGGATCGTCCCCGAGATCATCCGGATGATCTCGGTCGCCCTCGTGAGGCTCGCCCAGGGACTCCTCGTCGTGCCAGTCGCCGGGCCCCATCGCCGAGCGAGTGTACCGACGACGACCGCGATCGCGACCGCGGGAGGCGCCGATCTCAAGCGCGGGCAGGCGGGCAGGGAGGGTCGTTCCGTAGACTCTTTGCCGTGCCCCGGCCGATGCCCGACGAGCGCGACTGGGTCGCACTCACTTCCGAACCCCTGCCCGCGACCGGCGCGCAGGAGTGGGCGACGGTCCCGTCCGCGGGCGCGGTCGTGACCTTTTCCGGGGTTGTCCGGGATCACGCCGAGGGTCGTCCCGACGTCCTCGGCATGACCTATGAGGCCTACGCGGGTCCGGCCGAGCGCTCGCTGCGCGAGATCGCGGCCGAGATCCGGCGCCGTTGGCCCGACGTCGAACGGATCGCGCTGTTGCACCGGACCGGCGAGCTGCAGCTCTCGGAAGCCTCGGTGGTGGTGGTCGTCTCCGCTCCGCATCGCGACGCCGCCTTCGCGGCGGCCGAGTTCGCGATCGACACGTTGAAGGAGACGGCGCCGATCTGGAAGCAGGAGCACTGGTCCGGTGGATCCGACTGGGCCGTCGAGCAGCACCCGATCCGTTCCGCCCTTTCGGCCTCGGAGGTCTGAGTGGCCTTCCTCCTGATCGCGATCATCGGCAGCATCGTCGGCATCTCGATCGTGCTGCTCCGCAACCGGCGCCCGAACTCGATGGAGCACAGCATCGACGAGTTCGAGCGCAACCTGCGGGCGCTCGCGCCCGACACGCCCGCGCGCCGACAGCGCCGGTCGGAGTGAAGGGCGAGCTCAGCTGCCGCGCGACCTCGCGATCGACCTCGGCACCGCGAACACCCTCGTATACGCGCGTGGGAACGGGATCATTCTCAACGAACCCACCGTCATCGCGCTGAACAGTCGCACGCAGGACGTGCTCGCTATGGGGCAAGAGGCGTGGCAGATGATCGGCCGCACGCCCGGGTACATCGTCGCGGTGCGGCCGCTGCGCGGCGGCGCGATCACAGACTTCGACATCACGCAGCGCATGATCCGCCTGCTGTTCCAACGCGCCGGCGTCAACCGCATGTCGCGCGCGCGGGTGCTTATCTGCGTCCCGTCCGCGATCACGCATGTCGAGAAGCGGGCCGTCCTCGAGGCAGCCCGGCGGGCCGGATCGGCGCAGACCCACCTGCTCGAACAGCCCATGGCCGCCGCGATCGGCGCCGGGCTCCCGATCCACGAGCCCATGGGCAACATGGTGATCGACATCGGCGGTGGTACCACCGAGATCGCGGTGATCTCGCTCGGAGGCATCGTCGCGCTCGAGGCACTGCGCGTCGGCTCGTTCGACATGGACGCTGCGATCCAGGCGTACGTCCGGCGCGAATACGGCATCGCGATCGGCGAGCGCACGGCCGAGGAGATCAAGCTCGCGATCGGGTCTGCCTATGCGATCGAGGACGAGTTCAAGGCCGAGGTGCGTGGCCGCGACCTGATGTCGGGTCTTCCCAAGACGATCATGCTCGTTCCCGAGGAGGTGCGCGGCGCGATCGAGGAACAGCTCCGCGCGATCTGCGACGCGGTCATCGCGTGCCTCGCGCGCACACCGCCCGAGCTCGCGCAGGATCTGATCTTGAACGGGGTGCACCTCGTCGGCGGAGGCGGGATGCTGCGCGGTCTCGACAAGCGCATCGGCGAGGAGACCGACCTTCCGGTGCATCTCGTCGACGCTCCGCTCGAATGCGTGGTCCTCGGCGCGGGCCGGTGCCTCGAGAGCTTCGACAGCCTCCGCGACCTGTTCATGGAGTGATGTTCAACAGGTCCTCTGCGGCCTGGCGGACCTGCCAGTCGGTGTCGTTCAGCGCAGCCTGAAGTCGGGCTTCGACCTCGGCGCCGTCGAACGCCGCGAGCGCGAGAACCGCGCGTCTGCGAATCGCGGGCTTGTCGGAGCATGCCGCGAGCACGATCGGGAGCGTCATCGGATCGCCCTGCGCTCCGAGCGCCGCTACCGCGGCTTCGCGCACGAGGGGGTCGAGGTGGTGCGCGGCCGCGTTCGTCAGCGCGGTCATCGCCGCTCGGCTCGGACGCGGATGTTCTCCGATCGCGTACGCGGCGGCCTCGGCGACCCATGGGTCGTCATCGCGCAGGAGCTCGACGAGTACCGCACCGGTCGCGGCGATCCCGAGCCGGGGCGCGACCTCGGCGGCCCGGCGTCGCACCTTGGCGTCGACGTCGCGCGCCGCGATCCGCCAGACCGGCGCGGCCACGCGGCGTGGCGCCGACCGGACCAGCGCGGCGACGGCGACCGCACGAACACCGGGCTCGTGGTCGACGGTCGCGCGGGCGCCGAGCTCGTCCGGGTCGGAGCCGACGGCAACGGTGGCGGCCCGGGCGGTGACGGCGGTGGTCCGGGCGTCGACAGGTTCTTCCACTGACTCGACGCTATCGACGGGACGGTATTGCGGGGGATTGCCTGGAGAGGCGCCTCGCGTCTGCCGACGGGAGTCCGTGACGATCGAGATCTGTGACGATCGTGACCGGCGCGGACTCTCGGCATCGGATCGATAGTCGCGGGCAAGACTCCGGGGTCGGTGTCGAGGACGGGGCGACACCGACCCTGCAGGTCTCTTCCGGCCGCGAGCCGGTGCGCTCAGCCGCCGAGGTTGGAGGCGACCACCATCACGACGATGACGATCGTTCCCGCGACGAACGCGGCGCCGAACGCGGTGACCGCAATCAAGGCGAGGAGCCGCACGACCGCATACCCGGGGCGCGCCGACTCGACCGGCTGGAGCGGGGTCGACGATCGCCGCGTACGGGAAGCGGGGTTCGGCGTGGCAATCTGTTGGGCGATGGACACGGCGCAACTCCTCGTATTCGGGCGCTTCCTGCTTCTACGCTCGGCGCGCGCCGACCAGAGCTGAAGCAATGGACGACCACGGGACGGTGACGACCACCGATCCCGATCCGGGCCTCGAGGCCGCGGGCGCGGCCGATCGCCGTCGCCGCCCCTGGATCGTGCGCGTCGCGTTCGGTCTGGTCGTGGTCGTGGTTGTCGCACTGCTCGCGGGCTTCGCGATTCACGTGGACTACACGACGATCGCCCCCGGCGAGGCGTTGTCGCTGCCGAGCCGCGTGACGATCCAGGGCGCGCAGAGCTACTCGGCCGACCGCGGCGACATCCGGCTCCTCTTCGTTCGGGAGGCGAACCACGTCAACCTGTGGCGCTATCTGCAGGCGCGCCTCGATTCCGACATCGATCTCGTGAAGGACAACGCGGTCAACCCGGGCAAGCTCTCGCCGCAGCAGCTGAACGATCAGGGTTTGCAGGCGATGGCCGACGCGAAGACGGCTGCGACCAGGGTTGCGTTGCAGGCCGCGGGATACAAGGTGACGGTCGCGACCGGCCGCGTGGTGCACGATCTCACGCCCGACATGCCGGCGATTTCGGTCCTGCACTGGGGCGACATCCTCCTTTCCGTCGACGGCAAGAAGATCACCGCGTCCACCGACGTGAACGCCGCGATCGCCAAGCACAAGGTCGGCGACGAGATCCCGTTCGTCGTCGATCGCGCGGGCAAGACGTTGAACCTGCAGGTGAAGGTCGGCGTCTTTACCGACGACGGGTTGAAAGGGCACAAGGGCATCGGTGTGACGCTGCTGACGCGCTTCACCTTCCCGGTGAAGGTGAGTGTCGACACCACGAACATCGGTGGTCCGTCGGCGGGACTCGCGATGTCGCTCGCGATCCTTGACGACCTGACTCCCGGCGATCTCACCGGCGGCGCCCGGATCGCGGTCACCGGAACGATCGATGCCGCCGGCAACGTCGGTGAGATCGGCGGCATCGAGCAGAAAGCGATCGCGGCCCGTGCTGCGGGCGTGACGATGTTCCTCGTTCCGCAGTGCTCGCCGGACGATCCACCGGTCTACCTCGCCGCGTGCAAGACCGACCTGGCTCGGGCGACGAAGCGCGTCGGAGGCAAGATCAAGGTCGTGCCGGTCTCCACGTTCAAACAGGCGCTGCAGGTGTTGCACAGCGCAGGAGGTGCGACCGTGACGACCACCGTGCCGAAGGCGTCGACCACGATCGGCGCCTGATCCGGAAACGGGACCCGGAAGAACGCGCCGACGCGGCTCGCGATTAGCATGGCGGCCAGGCGGACGAACGGCATCCCTCGCGTTTGGGGGTATGGGGGTTCCGATGAACGAGTCCGACCGGCGGCAGCGAGTGATCTCCAGCACCCCTCGTCTGTCGACCGACGAGATCGCGAACCACTCCTTCTCCAAGGGTGTGCGCGGATTCAGTGAGGCCGAGGTGCGCGCGTTCCTGCGCCGGGTCTCCGAAGAGCTCGGCGTCGCTCGCGGACGCGAGCAGGAGCTGGAGGCCGCGATCGACGAGCTCGAGGTCCAGGTCCGCACTCCTCGCGCATTGACGGAGCAGGAGCTCCTCGACGCGTTGGGCGAAGAGACGGCGCGGCTCCTCCGTTCCGCCCGCGAGGCCAGCGACGACATCCGCAAGAAGGCCGAGGATCGCGCCGCCCGCCTCGTCGAGGACGCCGACAGTGCCGCGGACCGGACGCGCGGGGAAGCCGCGGAGCTACTCGCGTCGCGTACGGCCGAGGCCGAGGCGAAGACCTTCGAGTTGGTTACCGGCGGCGAAGCACGCGCCGCGGCCGCGATCGATGCCGCGCACAGCGAGGCGGAGACGATCGTCGACCACGCGCGTCGCCAGGGTCGCGACATGCTCGACGAGGCGAAAGCGGCGCGTGAACGCGTGCTCGGGGACCTCGTCCGCCGCCGCGCGCTCTTGAACGGTCAGATCGAGGCGCTGCGCGCGGGCCGCGATCATCTGCTCGACGCGTACCGCACGGTGAAGGGGACGTTCCTCGAAGCGACCGAGGCGCTGGCGCAGGTCGAGGCCCGCGCCGCGGTCGAGCGTTCGACGTCGTTCACGGAACCCGTCGATATCGATGCCGAGATCGCGGCCGAGATCGAGAAGCTCGACGCCGGCGCGGAAGGCGACGACGCGGCGACGAGTGATGCCGGCGACGCGGACGAGAGCGTCCACGTGGTTCGCGTCGCGTCCTCGGGCGCGGCGCCGACACCGACCGTGACCAACGAGGCCGAAGTCGCGACCGCGCTTGCCGACGTCGACTCCCTCTTCGCCCGGTTGCGCGCCGGACACGACGAGGTCGCGACCGCTCCCGGCGACGCGACGCAGGCGATCGAAGTGGTCGAGGTCGTCGAGACCGACGGCGCGGGCGCGTCGGACGCGCCCGCAGTGCCGAAACCGGCCGTGGAATCGGCGCCGACGAAGCCTCCCGCGCCGACCGGTCCCGCCCCGAAGCGGTACTCCGCGAGCGGCTGGCGGGCCAAGCG
The DNA here is from genome assembly GCA_041691275.1 of Actinomycetota bacterium. GTDB lineage: Bacteria > Actinomycetota > Acidimicrobiia > IMCC26256 > PALSA-610 > PALSA-610. Next base: position 18,105 of record JBEPUZ010000040.1, read on the forward strand.
CGCCGAGGCGATCGACCCGCTCCTGCCAATGCTCGTGAAGAAGGCGAAGCGTCGGGCCCAGGACGACCAGAACGGGTTGCTCGACTCCGTACGGCGGCACAAAGGCCGTCCGACTTCGGAACAGGTGCTCGGCGACGCGGAGGCGGCCCGCGCCGCCTGGGTCGACGTCCTCCGGGAAACCGTCGACCGGGCCTACGGCGCCGGGCGCGCCGCCGCGGGCGCGACCGGGAACGCCGTGAACGGCGATCTCGTTCTCGAGACGGCCGAGACGGTTTCGATGCCGCTGCGCGACCGGCTCGTGCAGGCGATCGATTCCGGGGTCGAAGGCGACACCAGCGGTCTGGTGGAGCGGATCGGTGCCCGATACCGCGAATGGAAGAACCAGACGCTCGAGGGATCGCTCGGTGAGGCGCTCGCGTCGGCATGGACGCGCGGCGTCTACGACGCCGTCCCCGACGAGGCCGTGCTCTGGTGGATCCCCAACGCATCGGGTCGTTGCTCCGACTGCGACGACAATGCGCTCGAACCGACGGTCAAGGGCAAGCAGTTCCCGACCGGGCAGGCGTTCCCGCCCGCGCATCTCGGCTGCAAGTGCCTGCTCGTCCCGGCCAACCTGCTCGAAGGTCAAACGCCCCGCAAATAGTCACCGGCGCATCGACCAGCCCTCGACGTAGAGCAGATACCTCGCTCCGCGCCCGTGCCGGGTGAGGTCCGTGACGTACTATCCGCGGGATGCGTGTTGTGCCGGTCGAGGGCCGTCGTCGTCCGTTCGGCCTGCGGGCCTGGCTGATCGTCGCCGCCGTCGTCGTCGTCGTCTTGTTGCTGAGCCTGCGAGGGCTCGCACGCTTCTACACCGACTACCTCTGGTTCAAGGACGTCGGCTTCGCGCACACCTGGCGCTCGCTGCTCTCGGCGAAGATCGTTCCTGCAGTCATCTTCTCGGTGGTGTTCTTCGTCGTCATCCTGGTGAACCTCATCGTCGCCGACCGCATCGCACCGCGGTACCGCGGCACGGGTCCCGAAGACGAGATCATCGAGCGTTACCGCGGCTACGTCGCTCCGTACGCGGGCCGGGTACGCGTGCTCGTCGCGATCTTCTTCTCGTTGATCATGGGCTCGGGCGTCTCCGCCCAGTGGCAGAACTGGATCCTGTTCTCGAACTCGACCTCGTTCGGCACCAAGGACCCGCAGTTCCACAAGGACATCTCGTTCTACGTCTTCCGGTTGCCGTTCCTGCAGTTCGCGGCGGGCTGGACGTTCGCGGCGCTGCTCGTCGTGCTGATCGTCGCGGCCGTGTTCCACTACCTCAACGGCGGGATCCGGCTGCAGAGCCCCTTCCAGCGGGTGACCCCGCAGGTCAAGGTGCACCTCTCGGTGCTGCTCGGCCTCATGGCGCTCACGAAGACGTATCAGTACTACCTCGCGCAGTTCGCGCTGACGAGGTCGAAGAACGGCTTCGTCGACGGGGCCACGTACACCGATGTCCACGCGCACCTGCCTGCGCTGCGTCTGCTGATCGTGATCTCGGTGGCCGCCGCCGGCCTGTTCATCGTCAACATCTGGCGCCGGGGTTGGGTCTTCCCGATCATCGCAGTCGGCCTGTGGGGATTCATCTCGATCGTCGTCGGCACCATCTACCCGGCCGTCATCCAAAAGGTCCAGGTGCAGCCGAACGAGCTCACCAAGGAGCAGCCCTACATCGTCCGCAACATCGCGGCGACGCGCACCGCGTTCAGTCTGTCGAATATCTCGACCAAGACGTTCAATTACGACGCGAGCCTCGACAAGGCCGCGACCGCGGCCGCGAAACCGTCGCTCGACAACGCCCGCCTCTACGACCCGCTGCCGGCGCAGGATGCGTTCAAGATCACCCAGGAGATCACGCCCTTCTATTCGTTCACCGACGTCGACGTCGATCGCTACAAGATCGGTGACGAGGCATCGGCCCCGGTGCTCGCCTCGGTGCGCGAGCTCGACCTCGCGCACCTCCCCGACAACTCCTGGACCAGCCAGCACCTCGTCTACACGCACGGGTACGGAGCGGTGGCGGCCGCGGCCAACCAGGTGAACAAGGACGAGCCCAGCTACGTGCTCTCCGGGATCTCCCCGCTCATGGGAGAGCTGAAGTCGAAGCTCGATCCCGCCAAGGCCGGCGTGTACTTCGGTGAAGGCATCGGGGGCTATGCGATCGTCGACACCAAGGTCGCCGAACAGGAAGCCTCGACGAGCACCGGCGCCACCAAAGCGACGAGCTACCAGGGCGCGGCGGGCGTCAAGGTGTCGAGCTTCCTGCGCAGGTCGGCGCTCGCGTTGCGGTTCGGCGACTGGAACCTGCTGGTCTCCGGTCAGGTCACCAACGACTCACGCGTCATCTACGTGCGCGACGTCAAGCAGCGCGTGCAGACGATCGCCCCGTTCCTCAAGTACGACTCCGACCCATACCCGGTCATCGTCGGCGGTCGCATCCAGTGGGTGCTCGACGCGTACACGACCACGAACAACTATCCGTACTCGCAGTCGATCCATCCGACGGAGCCGGCGGGCAGTGGGCTCGACACCGACTTCAACTACGTGCGCAACTCGGTGAAGGTGACCGTCGACGCCTACGACGGCAACGTCAACTTCTACGTCGTCGACAACACCGACCCGATCATCAAGACGTACCGCAAGGCGTTCCCCGAGCTCTTCAAGGACATCTCGACGATGCCGGCCGACCTGCGCGCGCACATGCGGTATCCCGAAGACATCTTCAGCGCCCAGACGCAGCAGTACGCGCTCTACCACATCACCGATCCGGTCCAATACTTCAACAAGCAGGCGATCTGGGACGTGGCGCCGAGCCCGGACACGTCGAGCGCGGCACCCGTGGTGTCCGCGGTCGCGAACGGCAACAACGGCGGTCGCAACACGACGCTCGCGCCGTCCGGGAGCCCGATCGATCCGCTCTACCTGACGATGTCACTGCCCCCGGAGGCGGGCAAGCCCGCGCCGGAACAACAGTTCCTGCTCGAGAGATCGTTCACGCCCCGACTGAAGGGCGGCATCCTGTCGGCGTTCGTCTTCGCGCAATCCGACGGCGACAACTACGGCAAGCTCGTGCTTTATCAAGTGCCTGATACGTCGGCGCCGTCGCCCGGTCAGGCGGCGACGCTCATCCAATCCGACCAGTTCATCAGCAGCCAGTTCACGTTGCTCGGGAGCCAGGGCTCGCGGGTGATCCAGGGCAACGTGCAGCTGATCCCGGTCGGAAACGCGATCATGTACGTGCGTCCCGTGTGGATCCTCGGCGAGGGCAACACCACGTTCCCGCGTTATGAATTCGTCGCGGCCGCGGTCGGTCAGCGGGCCGTGCTCGGCTACGACATGAACGATGTCGTCACTGCACTCTCGACCGGCAACGCCACTCAGTTCCAGTCGTCGGGCGGAGTGAAATCCGGCCTCAATCCGGGGAACGGCACGGGCTCGACCACGACCACCACCACGACGGCGCCCAACACGGGACCGACCGTGACCGTCCCCGCATCGACCGCCACCGCGGCCCAGCTCCTGCAGGACGCGCAGACGCAGTTCGACGCGGCCAACGCCGCGCTCGCGGCCCAGAACCTCGCCGGGTACCAGGCCGCCATCGCCCGGGCGCGAACCGACGTCCAGAAGGCGTACGCCAAGTTGGGTGTGCCGCTGCCCACGACCACGACCATTCCGGGTGCGATCCGGGCCGCGACCACGACGGTTCCTTCGTCGGCGACCACGAGCACCACGGGTCCCTGAGACCCGCCCGGGGCCAGGACCCGGGCTTGGTCCGGGGGTCCGGGATTGTTACTATGGCGGTAGTGTTAATTGCCCGTCCGCGGGGCCCGGCAGCCGCCGTGGCCTCTCCGGAACGGACGACAAGATTTTCGAGGAGGCGTGTGCCGATGGCTGTTCAGGGCATCGATCTGGGCAAGTACAAGCTCGGCTGGCACGACACCGAGAGCTACGCGGTCACGCCCAAGAAGGGCCTGAACGAGCAGGTTGTCCGGGACATCTCGTACCACAAGTCCGAGCCCGAGTGGATGACGAAGTTCCGGCTCAACGCGTTGAAGCGGTTCGAGCGCAAGCCGATGCTCGAGTGGTTCTCCAAGAACATGCCGACCATCAATTTCGACGAGATCTACTACTACTTGAAGCCGAAGCAGGACGGCGCGGTCTCCGACTGGGACATGCTCCCGGAAGAGATGAAGGCCACGTACGAGAAGCTCGGGATCCCCGAGGCCGAGCGCAAGTTCCTCGCGGGCGTAACGAGCCAGTACGACTCCGAGGTCGTGTACCACAAGAACCGTGAGGACCTGGAGCGCAAGGGCATCCTCTTCACGAGCATGGACCAGGCGCTCATCGACTACCCCGAGCTCGTGCAGAAGTACTTCGGCACGGTGATCCCGCCCGGCGACAACAAGTTCGCGGCGCTGAACTCGGCGGTCTGGTCGGGAGGCTCGTTCATCTACGTGCCGCCGGGCGTGCACGTCGACATGCCGCTGCAGGCGT
>JBEPUZ010000041.1:0-22264 GCA_041691275.1 Actinomycetota bacterium
GGGGGGCGGGGCGGCGGGGGCCCCCGGCCCCCACACGCTGGGGGGCGGCTCCCCCCCCCCCGTGGCCCCCCCCCCCCCCACAACTGTTGGTGGAGTTGCCATCCCGCTGTCACCCAGTCGTCGCGCGTAGGATCGAACGTGTGTTCGCTACCATCGACGCGCTGAACGACGAGCAACGCGCCGCGGCGACGTTCGCGGGCGACCAGCTGCGCATCCTCGCCGGCGCCGGCACGGGCAAGACCACGGCGCTGACCGCGCGGGTCGCCTGGCTGGTCGCGGGCGGGATACCCGCGGAACGCGTGATGGCGTTGACGTTCACGCGCCGCGCGGCTCGGGAGATGATGCACCGCTGCGAGGCGCATCTCGCCGACACGTCGGGACACTCGGGCGCACCGGCGGCGTCACGCCGGCGCGGGCGGCTCGTCGGGGGCACCTTCCACTCGATCGCGCACCGGACGCTGCGCCGCCACGCGATCGCGCTCGGGCTCCCCGAGTCGTTCTCGATGCTCGACGCGGGCGACGCGGCCGACGTCATCGATCTCGTCCGCGACGAACAGGGCGCGGCGACGCGCGGTCGCCGGTTTCCGAAGAAGGGGACGCTGCTCGACGTCTACTCGCGCACGGTCAACACGCAGCGGCCGTTGTCGGTCGTGATCGACGAGGTCGCCCCGTGGTGTGCCGATCAGGTGGAGCAGATCGCGTCGGTGTGCCGCGCCTACGTGCAACGCAAGCGCGTGCTCGGTCTCGTCGACTTCGACGACCTGTTGCTCTACTGGCGCGCAGCCGCGGCCGACGACCGCCTCGGCGCGCTACTCGCGTCCGAGGTCGACCACATCTGCGTCGACGAGTACCAGGACGTCAACGCGCTGCAAGTCGAGGTGCTGCGCACGCTGCGCCGCACCGACCCGCGCCTGACTGTGGTCGGCGACGACTCGCAGGCGGTGTACGGCTTCCGTGGCGCGAGCCCGCGCCACCTGCTCGACATCGAGGCAGTTTTCCCGGGCATCAGCACGATCCTGCTCGAGCGGAACTACCGGTCGGTCCAGCCGATCCTCGACGTCGCCAACGCGCTCAGCGCCGACGCGCCGGAAGGCTTCATGGCGCGCCTTCGTGCCGACTCGACCGGCGGCGAGCAACCGCGGCTCATACGGTGCGCGGACGAGGACGCGCAGGTCGACGCCGTCTGCGAACACATCCTGGCGCACCGAGAGGAAGGGATTGCACTGCGCGAGCAGGCGGTGCTGGTGCGCGCCGCACATCACAGCGACCTGCTCGAGCTCGAGTTGTCCCGCCGGCGGATCCCGTACGTGAAATACGGCGGGTTGCGCTTCATCGAGGCCGCGCACGTCAAGGATCTGATCTGCCTGTTCCGGCTCGCCGACAACCCGCGCGACGAGCTGGCGTGGTTCCGGCTGCTGCAACTCCTCGAGGGGGTCGGTCCGGTCCGGGCCCGGCGCGCGATCGTCGCGCTCGGCGTCGATCAACCCGGAACCGCGGCCGACGTCCTCCTGCGCTGGCCGCTCGCGGTCGAAGAGCTCCCGGCCGCGGCCCGACCCGCGGCCGACGCATTCATCGACGCCCTGCGGCCTGGGCCGTCCGAATCCGTCGGCGCGCACGGCGAGCGGCTCCGCGACGCGCTCTCCCCGCTCGTCGCGCGCGCATACGACAACGCCGACGCGCGCCTGGCCGATCTCGACGCGCTCGCAACGGCCGCGCACAACGCGACCCGCCTGTCGGACGTCGCTGCCGACCTGACCCTCGAACCGCCCAACTCGACCGGCGATCTGGCCGGCACACCGTCGATCGACGAAGACTGGCTCGTCATCTCGACCGTGCACTCGGCCAAGGGCCTCGAGTGGGACGTCGTGCACCTCCTCAACGCGGCCGACGGCAACTTCCCCTCCGACATGGCGCTGACCTCGAAAGAAGGGCTCGAAGAAGAACGTCGCCTGTTCTATGTCGCGGTCACCCGTCCCCGCCGGTATCTCCACGTGTATCTGCCGTTGCGGTTCCACTATCGACCTCGCGGCCGCGACGACGACCACACGATGGGTCAGCCGAGTCGCTTCCTGTCTTCAGCTGTGAGCGCCTGCTTCGACACGGTCAACACTGCCCGGGTCGACACCCGACCCGGCATCTCCATCGACGCGGGCATTCGCGTCGAGGCCGAGCTCGACGCGCTCTGGACCTGACTGCCGACGATCTCGCCCCGCAACACGCCTAGCGCGCGGGCGCGTACGTCCAGTCGGGCTGCTTGCGCATCTGGTTCGCGTCGTAGATGGCGATCCCGTCACGAATGTCGACGATCTTCGGCACCGGGAGCGCGTCCAGATCTGGTGAGCCTTCGAGCTCGGCGGTGAAGTCCTCGGGGAACAAGCGCAGGAGGCTCGCGATCACGCGCTGTTCCTCCTCACCGAGGAAGCAGCGGTTCTGGTCGGTGATCGAGATGAGGCGCGCGCCGATCGCCTCGATGTTGCGCAGGTCGCCACGCGCTTCGACGAGCTGTTCGAGCTGACGGGTGATCTCGCCGCACCCGAACTTGCAGGCCCGACACTGGCCGCACGACTCGACGTAGAGGAATCGCGACACCATCTGCGCGACCGAAACCATGCTACGGGTGTCGTCGTAGACGATGAAGCCCGCGGACCCGAGCCCTCCGCCCGCCGCGGCCAGACCCTCGTAGCTGACGGGCGCATCGAGCTGCGCGGCGGCCAGCGCCGGGTTCGACACGCCCGACAGCACCGCCTTGACCCGGCGCCCGGGTCGGGGGCCGCCGCCGACATGCTCGATGACGGCGCGCAAGGTCGCGCCCGGCTCGATCTCGGCGAACCCGGCGTGGGTGACGTCACCGACGACGGTGCAGATCAACGGTCCCGGGGTCTGCGCGGTCCCGATCGTTCGATACCACTCGGCGCCGCCGGCGAGGATCAGTGGCACGTTGGCGAGTGTCTCGACGTTCGACACCAGCGTCGGGTTCGAGCCGACACGGGCGGCGTCGTCGGCGTCGACCTCTCCCCCGCCCGACCATCCCTCCTGCGGAGTCGTTGCGTACAAGCCGTGGAGATACGGCGGGAGCCAGCGCGGCATCGGGTCGTTGCCCTCGATGACCTCGAGCAGCGCCTTCTCCTCCCCGAAGAGGTACTCCTCGGGGCCCGCGATCAAACTCACCGGGCCGTCGCCGACCATGCCCGCGGCGGCCATCTCCTGCAGCGCGCGTTCGAGGGCCGCGATCTCGGGTCGGAACGACGCCTTGATTGCGACGAACGCCTCACGCGCGCCGACCACCGTCGCCGCGATGGCGAGTCCTTCGAGCACCTGGTACGGATTGGAGCGCAGCAGCGGCCGATCCTTGAACGTTCCGGGTTCGCCTTCCGCGCCGTTGGCGACGACGTAGCGGTCGCCAAGTGCCGGACCTCCGGAAGCGACCGAGCGCCACTTGCGCGCGGCCGGGAAACCGGCGCCGCCCCGCCCGCGCAACCCGGACCGGTCCAACTCGTCGAGCACCCACGCGGATCCGCGCGTCCGGGCGTGCTCGAGCGCCCGCCCGCCGCCGGCCGCCACGTACGCCTCGAGCGAGTCGTGCGGAGCCGCGGGCAACAGAAGGTGCGCGTCCATCGCCCTAGTTTTATCCCACGCGTTCGGTCCGATAAAGGCCCGGCTGCTAATCAGTGTTCGTCCGAATCCTCCCAACTCTGAGGTGTCGCGTGATCGAGCTCGTCGGGAGAGATGGCAACCGCATCGTCGCCGACGTCGCCGGTGAACCCGGAAATCCGCCCGCGATCCTGCTGCACGGCGGTGGGCAGACGCGACACTCGTGGGGCACGACGCTCACCGCCCTCGCCGACAAGGGCTGGCTCGCGTACGCGATCGACCTGCGCGGGCACGGAGAGAGCGCGTGGGTCGTCGACGGCGACTACACGCTCGACGCCTTCGCGGGCGACGTGCTCGCGATCGTGCACACACTCGATTCGCCTCCGGCACTTGTCGGCGCGTCACTCGGGGGCATCGCCTCGCTCGCAGCCATCGGCGAGCATCCCGACGAGCGCGTCGCGCGCGCACTCGTGCTCGTCGACGTCGCGCCCCGGATGGAAGAGCAGGGCCGCATGCGCATCGGCGCGTTCATGGCCGAGCACATGGACGACGGATTCGCATCCCTCGACGAGGTCGCCGACGCGATCCAGAGGTACAACCCGCACCGTCCCCGCCCTTCCGATCTCAGCGGCCTCGCGAAGAATCTGCGGCACGGCGCCGACGGCCGCTGGTACTGGCACTGGGATCCGGCGTTCATCGGCGGGAAGCTCGGGGGCGCCGACGAGACCCGCTCGTCGCTCGTCGATCCGGTCCGCCTCAAACAGGCCGCGCTCGGCCTGTCGCTCCCGACGCTGCTCGTGCGCGGTCGGGTCAGCGACCTGCTCAGCGAGGAGGGCGCGCAGGAGCTGTTGCAGCTCGTCCCCCACGCGCAGCTGGTCGACGTCGCGGGGGCCGGGCACATGGTTGCCGGCGACCGCAACGATCTGTTCAACGACGCCGTGGTGAACTTCCTCGAATCGGTGCGCGACTGACGGAACGGTCCACGGAACGATCAACGGGGCGGACGAAGGGAGCTGCGGTGCCGCAGTACGCCGAGCCGGACTCGCCATCGACGCTGCGCACGCGCCAGGCGCTGCTCGCGATCGCCGCGGGCGCAACGCTTCTCTTTGTCCTCGCGTACACGCTGGCGGTGCGGACCCACTGGGGCCAACGCCTCGACGCGGCCGCGCTCAACGGCCGCGGCATCGTGTCCAGTCGCGGCGTCCACGTGGCGACGCAGCTACACGCCTCGATCGACATCGCGTCGCTCACGCTGCTCGGTGGCGCGATCGTCGTCGTGGCGCTCCTTCGGGGCCGACTCCGACTCGCGATCGGCACCGCCGTCATCATCGTCGGCTCCATCGCGACCAGCGAGCTCCTGAAGCACACGCTCCCCCGCCCATATCTCGGCATCGAAGACGCGCTCCGGTTCCACAACACCTTCCCGAGCGGCCACACGACCGTTGCGATGGCGCTCAGCGTCAGCGCTGTGTTCGTGACCCCGCGTCGATGGCGCGCGCCCGTCGCCGTGCTCGGGGTGCTGTTCTCGGCCGCGATGGGCTGTTCGCTCGTTGCGACCGCCAGCCATCGCCCGAGTGACACGATCGGCGCCGCCCTCGTCGTGACCGGCTGGTCCGCGACCGTCGCGGCGGTGCTACTCCGGTCCGATCCCGCCGACACGCCGAGGCGGTCGACGCTGTCGTCGTTCAACCCGTGGATGGCGCTCGGCGGGATCGCGCTCCTCGTCGGCTCCTTCGCGGTGGCGGCGATCACGATCCTGGCCGCGCACTACGGACGCCTGGAGACCGTCCACTTCGGGCGGGCCTACGTTGCCGCCGCGGCAGCTATCACCGGTTCGGTGTTCGTGTGTACGGCCACGCTCCTCATCGCGCTGCAGAGCTCCGATCTCGACCTCACCGAGCGTCGCCGGAGATAGAAAGCACCAATGCTCGCCCCGACGGGAGGAGACGCCATGGCCGCACGCTTTACAGAACTGATCGTCGACGCAACCGACGCCGAGGGGCTCTCGCGCTTCTGGTCGGAGGTCCTCGGCTGGCTGCAGGTCGGTGAAGAGGAGGACGGGGCCATCGAGATCGGCGATCCGTCCGGAGCGCTCCCGACGCTGCTCTTCGTTCCGGTACCGGAACGAAAGACCGTGAAGAATCGACTCCACATCGACGTCAATCCCGTCGGCTGCTCCCAGGCTGACGAGCTCGCGCGCCTGCTCGGTCTGGGCGCGCAAGAGATCGACATCGGCCAAGGCGAACAGACGTGGGTCGTGCTCGCCGATCCCGAGGGCAACGAGTTCTGCCTGCTCGCCGGTCGACTCGAGTAGCGCTCTCGGGCTCAGCGCGGGCGTCGAGAGGTGCCGACGAGCGCGCGCAGCGTGCGGAGCAGCGCGTCGGGGTCGGCGTGCGGCAACAGGTAGTGCGACATCGCGATGCGAACGATGATCTCGACCAGCTCGGGCGGTGTCGTGTCGCCCCGGAGCACCGTCGGCGTGCTGGCGAGGGCGTCGCCGAGCAGCTCGGTCAACGACGCGGCCTGGATCGGGAGCGAGATGCGCAAGCGTTCGAGCACGAACAACGGTTCCACCGTGACCAGCTGGCGGGCCCGGTTCTGGTAGAGGAAGTCGACGACGAACTGCGTCGCCCGGTCGAGAAGCTCGTCCGGCGTCGGCGACGACGCGACCGCGGCTCGGAGCCCCGCGTCGAACCGAGCCTGTTCATGCGCCGCGAGCGCGTCGAAGAGCGCATCCTTGGTCGCGAAATAGCGGTAGAGCGTGGGGCGGGAGACACCGGCGGCACTGCTGACGTCCGACATCGTGAGCTTGGTCACGCCGCGCGACGCCACCGCGACGGCGGTCGCGTCGAGGATGCGATCGGCCGTCGACCGGTCCGAGCCGACCGTCACCCGCAGCCTCGAGCACCGACCCGTGCAAACCGTTTACACATGGAGGTCAGTGTGTAACATCGCCCGTGCTCTGGCAAGAGATGCACGCGAAGCGAATCCGGAGGCTCTGGGTGGAAAACGTGATTCCCGAAAACACTTCCGCGCCGGCCGCGACTGCCGACAGCAGTCCCTTCGCAGCCATGGATCCGGAGATGGCTGCGAACCCGCAGCCGGTCTTCAGCGCGCTGCGCGACTCGATGCCGGTCATGCCCGTCGACGGCGTCGGCGTGGTGGTTTCCCGGCGGGCCGAGATCGAAGAGATCTTCCGCGATCCGGGCACGTTCTCGTCGAACATGGAAGCCGTCGACCTCAAGAACGCGCGCCCGCTGATCCCGCTGCAGATCGATCCGCCCGAGCACAAGAAGTACCGCAAGATCCTCGACCCGATCTTCGCGCCGCGCGAGATGGCGCTGATCGCCGAGCCCGTCGCCCAACTCGCGAACGACCTCATCGACAAGTTCATCGACCGCGACGGCGTCGATTTCTCGCTCGAGTTCTCGGTGCCGTTCCCGTCGCTCGTGTTCCTGACGCTGCTCGGCCTCCCCCTCGACCAGCTCGCGCGCTTCGTCGACATGAAGGACGGCATCATCCGACCCGATCAGGTCACGGGCACGCCGTACGGTAGCGACGTGATGCAGGCGTACCAGCAGAAGACCGCCGACTCGATCTACGCCTACTTCGAAGAGGTCCTCGACGAACGACAGAAGGAGCCGCGCGATGATCTCTTGAGCCGGTTCCTCGCAGTCGAGGTCGACGGCGAGAAGTTGCTGCGCACCGAGATCCTCGACATCTGCTTCTTGTTCCTGATCGCCGGCCTCGACACGGTCAGCGCCACCCTCGACTGCATGTTCGCCTACCTGGCTCAGCACCCCGAACAACGACAGCTGCTGGTCGACGACCCGAGTCTGATCCCGGCGGCGATCGAAGAGCTGCTGCGCTGGGAGACGCCGGTGCTCGGAGTCGCGCGTGCCGCGACCCGCGACACGGAGCTCGCGGGTTGCCCGATCCACAAGGGCGACCAGGTGTCGGTGATCCTGAGCTCGGCCAACACGGATCCCGCCGAGTTCGAAGATCCCGACGTCGTCCGCTTCGACCGAGCGACCAACCGGCACCTCGCGTTCGGCGGCGGGCTGCACCGTTGCCTCGGCTCGCACCTCGCGCGCCAGGAGCTCCGGATCGCACTGCGGGAATGGCATCGACGTATCCCTGACTACTCCGTCGCGCCTGGACACACGCTCGTCTACACGCCCGCGATCCGGTCGATCGACCACTTCCCGATGGTCTTCAATCGGGACGCGTCCTGAAGCGATGATCCGTCAGCCGCGCACTCAGCGCAGCCCGAACAGCCCATCGGCCCTGGGCCGGCCCGGCACGCCGTAGGCTCCGTCGATGGGAAAACAGAAGAAGCCCGGCGATGCGAGCACCCCGTCCGGAAGTCCGGCCGGTCCGCCCGGCAAGAAGCAGCGCGGCAAAGCCCGCAAGTCGAGCAAGAAGCGCTCGTAGCGCGATCCCGCTGGAGGCTCGCGCGCGTTGCCGGCGGCGCCTAGCTGTCGGTGGAGTCCGTTTGAATGCGGCCGGCGGTCGTCGCGACGCGGAGTGCCTCGACCATCCCGTGATGATGGGCGACGCCGAGCGCGGTCACACCGTGGTGTGCGACGCGCCGACGCAGTCGCCACGATCGAATTCGCTCGATGCGTGATCGCTGCTGACCGAAGCCTCCGGGAAAGATCATGGTGTACGGACAGTAGCCGCTTCGGTGGCTCCCGCACGCGGCCGCGTGACGGCGCGTTCGGCCCGACACTGGACTTCGCCGATCAGACTTCGGTCGGCTGTCAGCGCGCCCGCCTTTGTAAGGCTTGGGTTAAAGGTGCTCGGCGACGTGTTCGCTCGCCGTCGCGGCACCGCATGATGACGACGTGAGTCTTCCGACCGACGGCGCGGCGAACGTCGCCGGCAACGCGCGACTCACCGCGACGCTCGGCGTCGTCATCTTCGGGCTCCTCTTCGTCGAAGGTCTGACACTCTTGAGCGTCGACCGGCTGATGTGGCTGCACGCCTTCCTCGGGACCGCCTTGGTGGCGTTCGCGGTCGCAAAGATCGCGACGACGAGCTACCGATTCGCGCAGTACTACCGGGGCCAACCTTCGTACGTCGGCAAGGGACCGCCGCCGATCGTGCTCCGGGTGCTGGGTCCGATCGTCACCGCGACCACGGTCGCCGTGCTCGCTACCGGGCTCGGCGCGCTCCTCGTGCGCCACTCGCACTGGCTCGGCCTCGCCCACAAGGCGACTTTCGTCGTGTGGTTCGGCGCGATGTCGGTGCACGTACTCGGCCACGCATTGGAGACGCCTTCGCTCGCGGTCGCGGACTGGCGGCGCGATCGCCGCGCCGCGGCTCCCGGTGCAGTGCGCCGGTTCACGGCGGTGGTGGTCGTCGCCGTCGCCGGACTGGGCCTGGCGCTGCTGTCGTTGCACTGGGTGGCGGTCTGGCGACACGCACACTGACCGCTCGGCCCCGAGCGTCGACTTTTCCCCGCCCCTTACCTCGAGCTCAGGAACCCCACAGCGCGCACCGAGATTCTGGAACGGTCGGCTGGTGCCGACCCCACACCATGACTGCCACCACCGTCTCGAGACCGAGAACGCCCCTTCCATCCTCGCGCCGGGCGACGCCAGCCGACCATGCCCGGCTCGTCGCGCTCGCAATCGGTGTCGGCGCGCTGGTGACCATCGGGCTCTGGCTGCGGCACGGCGGCGTCTCCGACGCGACCGGGCCGGGGGCATTCGCGACCGCGACCGGTCAGATCACTGCCCTCGTCGGCACCTACGCCATCCTCGTACAGATCCTCTTCATGTCGCGGATCGCCTGGCTCGAGCACGCCGCCGGCCTCGACCATCTTGCGCAGTGGCATCGCTGGCTCGGTTTCGTGGCGGTGTGGCTGGTCACAGCACACGTCGTATTCACCACTGTGGGCTATGCCGCCGGCGACCGCCTCTCACTCTGGGCACAGACCCGCGACTTCGTCTCGCACTACCCCGACGTGCTCATGGCCTGGGTCGGGTTCATGCTGTTCCTCGGGGTGGCGGTCGCGTCGGTGCGCGCGGCGCGACGGAAGCTGCAACGAGAGACGTGGTACTTCATCCACCTCTACGCGTATCTTGCCGTGGCGCTCGCGTTTGCACACCAACTCGCGACCGGGAGCGACTTCGACAACGACCGCGCCGCACGCACGTGGTGGATAGCGCTCTACGTGCTGGTCTTCGGCGCGATCGTGTGGTGGCGCGTCCTCGCGCCCGTACGGCTCAACCTCCGCCACCGGCTCCGGGTGCACTCCGTGAAGAACGAGGCGCCGGGAGTCGTATCGATCATCGTCGCCGGTCGTCACGTCGAGCGCATCGGCGCCCGACCCGGCCAGTTCTTTCTTTGGCGATTCGTGACGCCCGACATGTGGTGGAAGTCGCATCCGTTCTCGATCTCGGCCGCCCCGATCGGGGACTTCATCCGGATCACCGTCAAAGACCTCGGCGACGGATCACGACGGCTGCAAGGCATCCGACCGGGAACGCGCGTGATCGCCGAAGGCCCGTATGGAACGTTCACCGATCGTCGTCGGACGCATCGTGGCGTGCTCCTCCTCGCCGGTGGCATCGGCATCACACCTCTCCGCGCGTTGCTCGACGGATACGGGCCTGCGGACGATGTCGTCCTGATCTATCGCGTGGCCCGAGCCGAGGACGCGGTCTTCATGGCGGAGCTGAAGGAATTCACGAGTCGTCCGAACGTTCGCATCTACATCATCCCGGGAACGCAGATCGGCGACGACACCACCGACCTTCTCTCGGTGGCCGCGCTCGACCGCGCAGTCCCCGACGTTCGGACCCGTGACTGCTACGTCTGCGGACCACCGCCGTTCATCACCGCAATGCATCGGCGCTTGCGGAAGCTCGGCGTTCCTTCCGCCCACATCCATTCCGAACGGTTCGAGCTGTAAGGACGTGTCTCGATGAACCGTGCCATACCTGCCGCCATCATCACCGCCGTCGGCCTCGGCGCGCTGGCCTCCTTCCAGTCGACCACCGGTCTTCCGGTGAAGTCGGCTGGCGCCGTCACAGTGCCGAGCACGACCGTGCCGGCGGGAGCTGCGCCACCGGCAACGACACCCGCGACGACCCCGGCAACGACGCCCGCGACGTCGGGCGGATCCACGTCGCCGACGAGATCACCGGCTACGTCACCGGCCACGTCACCGGCCACGTCACCGGCCACGTCACCGGCCACCACGTCGCAGGCCCGGACCGTGACCGGCGATCCCTCCGACAACGATTACGGCACCGTGCAGGTGCAGATCACGCTCACCGGGAGCCGCATCAGCAACATCGTCGCGGTGCAGATGCCCGGAGAGCGTCGTCGATCGGCTGAGATCAGCCAGGAAGCGGAGCCCATCCTCCACCAAGAAGCTCTGCAGGCGCAGAGCGCGCAGATCGACATCGTCTCGGGCGCGTCCTTCACGAGTCAGAGCTACGCACAGTCGCTGCAAAGCGCGCTCGACAAGGCCCATGGCTAGGAGCGCCGCCGGTCGCGTCCACGGCCACCGTCACGTCGAGGAACAGTGGGGAACGGTCATCACGCTCGACGTTCGCGACGAAATCGACGACGGCGCAATCGACGCGTGCTTCGCGTGGTTCCAACGCGTCGACGACCTGTTCAGCACCTGGCGACCGGACACCGAGATCATGCAGATCGGCCGCGGAAGCCTTCGGCGCGCGGATGCCGCGCCGGAAGTTCGAGAGGTACTCGATCTCTGCGACAACATGATGCTGCGGTCGCGAGGGACGTTCGACATCGCCGTCGGCGCGCGCGCCGGCCTGCCGCCCCGTCCCGGCCGGGCGCCGCTGGATCCTTCGGGCCTCGTGAAGGGGTGGGCAATCGGGAAGGCCGCGAGCATCCTGCGCGCCGCGGGCGCGACCTCGTTCTTCGTGAGTGCGGGCGGCGACCTCGTGGCGGCGGGATCTCCCGGGGAGGGCGTGGGGTGGCGCGTCGGCGTGCAGCACCCCTGGGAGCGCGATCGCGTGGCCGCGGTACTGGAGATCTCGGGCGACGCGGTCGCGACCTCAGGCGGCTACGAGCGATGCGATCATGTCGTCGATCCGCGCTCCGGCCTCCCCGCCTCCGGACTCGCGTCGGTCACGGTCGTCGGTACCGACCCGGCGATCGCCGACGCATACGCGACGGCAGCGCTCGTGCTCGGCCCGGTCGAGGGAATGCGATGGCTGGAAGCGCAATCCGGCTACGAGGGCCTGGGCATCGGTGACGACCGCACCGTTACCACGACTTCCGGACTCGACCGGTACCGCGTCTGACGCACGGGCCGGCGGGGCCCGGACCTGCTCTCACCACGCGTCGCCGTAACGATCGCGGTGGACGCGCTCGGAGAGCGGCAATCGTTTCGGCGGGCCGATCTTCTTGGCCGGGTAGCCGAGGGGGACGACCGCCATCGCGCGCACGTGCGCCGGCAGCGTAAGCGCGTCGCGCAACTCCTCGCCGAACCCGGTCGCCAGCGTCGTCAACGCCGAGCCGAGTCCCAGTGCCGTCGCCGCGAGGAGCAGGTTCTGTACGGCCGGCCAGACCGACGCCTCGATCACCGCGGGCAGGCAGTGCGACGTGTCGCCGCACGCGACGACCAACACCGGTGCCTCGCTCACGCCACCGAGCGCACCCTGATGGACGTCGTCCAGCATGGCGGGAGGGATCCGTGGCGCGGAGAACGCGCGACCGCCTTCCTCCCACGCCCGGCGCGTCAGGTCGCCTATACGGGCGCGCAGAGTCGGGTCGCGCACGACGATGAACGCCCACGGCTGCGTGTTCTCCGCGCTCGGCGCGTGCGTCGCCGCGGTGAGGACTCGCTCGATCACGTCGTCGGGCACGGGCACGTCCGAGAACGAGCGGTACGCGCGCTGCGACAATACGACGTCGAAGAAGTCGGTCATGCGTCGAAGACGAAGGGGACGGAGTCAGGCCCGCGCACGAGGCTCGACGGGAGGTACACCGCCTCGCCCACCTGCGAGTAGATGGCCCTGCGGGCCGCCAGCTCCTCGAAGAGCACCCGCGCCTCCATCCGCGCCAACGCAGCGCCGAGGCAGAGATGCTCGCCGAACCCGAAGCCGAGGTTCGCCACACCGGGAACGCGGAACGGGTCGAACTCCGCCGCCGTCGGACCGAACGCGCTCTCGTCCCGATTCCCCGAGGCATACAACATCACGAGGTAGTCGCCCTCCGACACCGGCACGCCGCCGAGTTCGCTGTCGCGGGTGACGGTGCGGGCGAACTGTTGGATCGGTGTGACCCAGCGCAGACATTCCTCGACCGCACCCGGGAGGCAATCGGCGTCGGCGTAGACCGCGGCCCGCACGTCGGGTCGCTGTGCCAGCTCCATCAGCGAGCTGCTCATCAGATGGCGGGTCGTCTCGTTCCCGGCGACCACGAGCGACATGTTGAAGGTGATGAGCTCGCCCGGATCGAGCTTGCGGCCCTCGACCTCCGCAGCGACGAGGAGCGACACGATGTCGTCGGCGGGCTCGGCCGCCTTGTCCTTGGCCAACTGGTCGAGGAAGCCGACCATTTCCATGACGGCCTGCATTGCGTCAGGCGACATCGCGGCCCGGCCGTCGGAGGCGACGATCGTCGCGTCGGACCAACGGCGGAAGTCGGAGCGGGCAAACTCCGGAACGCCGAGGAGCTCGCAGATCACGAGCACGGGCAACTGCGCGGTCAGCACGTCGACGAGATCGACCACTTCACCGCGCGGTATCGCGTCGAGCAAGCCGACCGTGAGCGCGCGGATCCCGGCCTCCATCCGCCCGAGCGCCTTCCCGGTGAACTCACGGTTGAGGATGCGGCGCCAGTCGTTGTGCCGGGGAGGATCCATGTGGAGGATCGAGCCGACGACGGTACCGCCCTCCCGGAGCGGGTCGTTCACGAGCACACCCCGACCGGAGCAGAACCGCTCCGGATCACGACTGATCTCGCGGATGTCGTGGTAGCGGGAGACGGCCTTGATGCCGGGGGCGTACTCGTACACCGGTGCATCGGCTCGGAGCCGCGCCAGCACGTCGTAGTAGTCGGGACGGAGGAAGAAACCGGGCGTGCTCGGATCGATCCGGTACTCGTCGATCGCCGTCATAGGCTCAACACCCCCACCCGGCCGTTCGATTCGAATCGCCTCCTGATCTCCTCGCGCCCGTCTTCGGTCAGCGCACGCAACGGGTCGCGGCGTTGCGGGCGCCAATAGACCGAGTCGGAACCGGTGTCGATCCAGCGCGCACGCCGCAGCGGCCCCTTGTCGACCTTGTTCGTCGCGGTCACCGGCAGCGAGGCAACGACGCGTAGGTAACGCGGCGACCACTTGGTGCCGAGGTCGCGTTGCTCGCCAAGGAAGGCGTCGAACGCCGCCGCATCGAACTCCCCACCCTCGCTCATCTCGATGACGGCCATCACCTGGTCGTCGGCGGTGTGATCGTCGGGCACTCCGAACACGACCACGTCGGCGACACCCGGGAAACGCCGGATCACACGTTCGACGGGCGCGCTCGCGAAGTTCTCCCCGTCGACACGGATCCAGTCGGCGTTGCGACCGGCGAAGAAGAACACTCCCCGCTCGTCGCGGTACGCGAGGTCACCCGACCAGTACCACCCCGAACGCGTGCGCGCGTCTTCGGCTTCGGCGTTGTTGTAGTAGCCCTCGAACCGGTCGAGCGCGTTGAGCCCGACCAGCTCTCCGATCGCGGCGTCGGCGTTGACCAGCTTGCCGTCGACGTCGAAACGGGCACGCGGGCACTCCTGCTCCGTGGCGGGGTCGATGATCGCGACCTCGAGACCGGGCGCGGGCACGCCGAGCGCGTCGGCGGGCTGCCCCGGACTCGGCACCATCACGATCGCGTTCTCGCTCGAGCCGTAGCCGCCGAACGCGGGCGGCCCGAACCGGCGCTTGAACGCCTTCATGTCGGCGACCGACGCCTCGGGCGCGAGCACGAACTTGAGATCGTGGTCCTGGTCGTGCTCGGTCTCGGGGGTGGCCATGACGTACGCCAGCGCGCGTCCGACCGTGCTCGTGAACGTGCAGTGATACTTGCGGATGTCGGGCAGGAATCCCGACGCGGAGAACTTCTGCTTCAGCACGAGCGACGCGCCGGTCGCGAACGAGGGGAAGACCATCGACATCAATGCATTGCCGTGGAAGACGGGCATCGAGCAGTAGAGGATGTCGGCGGCGGAGAAACCCATTGCGCCGCTCGCGGCCCGAGCCGCGCGGCCTTGCGTGACCCGCACGGCCTTGGGCGCGCCGGTCGAGCCCGAGGTGAAGATCAACAGGAGAAGATCCGCGGGATTCGGGAGATCGGTGAGCGGCTGGGCGCCGGGGCCCCGGTAACCGTCCAGCGTGACCGCGTGTTCGGGCGAGTCGGCGATGATCACGTTGCCCGACGCGGGCCCGAGATCCAGACCCTCGAGCAGCTCCGCGTAGTTCGAGTCGGTCACGACGGCCCGGCAGTCGGCATGGCGGATGTCGCGCGCGAGCTCCTCGCCGCGACGGGTCGGGTTGATGCCGACGAGCACGGAGCCCGAGAGCGCTGCACCACCGATCATGAACAGGTACTCGGGCACGTTGTCGAGCAGCACACCGACGTGACGCGGTGCCGCCACCAATCGGTCCGCCAGGAACGCGGCCCGGACCTCCATTTCGCGCTCGACCTCACCCCACGTCCACCGCGAGTCTTCGAACTGCAGGCCGAGATTCGGATCGCCGGCCCGGGTCCGCACCCACTCGGCCACGGTGTCCGTCACGCCCGTACCTCCGTCGCCTCCGCCATCCGGCGTCGCAAGATACCGAGAATGGGATTGTCGGCGATCGGGAAGACCGCGGGCCCCCCCTCGATCTCTTGGAGGTGGGCGACGCGGGTCATGATCGCGGTGCTGCGCACCATCGCGAAGATCTCGTACCAGTCGAGAGCGTGCACCGCGCGTCCGAGGCGCGCCTCGTAGCGGGTAACGGCGGCGTCGTGATCGAAGAAGCCGGGAACCGTGCGTTGGAACAGCTCGGCCTGGATCGACTCGAGCACGAGCGTCCACGCGAGGTCGTGCTCGGCAGAACCGATCGTCGACATCTCCCAATCGAGGACTGCGACCGGCGTGCGGGTCTCGTCGAAGACGACGTTTCCGAGCCGCACGTCGCCCCAGAGGAACGACGGTTCCGGCTCCGAATCCGGACGGTGCGCCGCGCACCAGTCGAGCGCGTCGACGAGCGCGGGCACCAACTCCTCGCCGCCCGCGTACCAATCGAGGTACCGGCGCCAGTAGTCGATCTCGGCGTCGTCGTCGCGTACCGGAACGACCCGCTCGAGTCCGAGCGCGCGCCAGTCGACGCGGTTGATGTCGGCGATGACGTCGAAGTAGTGGCCGTGCGCGACCGCGCTCAACTCGGGCGACGATTTCGTCAGCCAATGGTCGCGGATCGGCATCTCGTCGACGATGTGCCCGCCAATGGCGGGCATGACGAGGAACGGCGCGCCGACCCAGCGGGTGTCGTCTTCGACCTGCACCGGGACGGCGGCAGGGATGCCGGCCGCGGCGACCGCCTCCTGCACGCTCGCCTGGAGCCGGAAGTCGTAGCTCGGAAAGATCCCCGCGCGCAGAGGCGGAAGCTTGAGCACGAGCCGCTCGACCTCCGTACCGTCACGGCCGGTGCGGCCGACGTCGACCAGGAGGGTCTCACTCGAGAAGCCGACCGCCGCCCGTTCGTAGCCCACGAGCACCGGCGGGTCCGCCGCTTCGCGCGTGCCGAGCCAGGCCACGAACGCGGCGACGGTCGCATCGGGATCGCGGTCCGGGAGCCCCATGTCAGTACCCTGCCACAGCTATGAACGCAGGCGTGCAACGACCGCTGCCGGTCGTGAACGACAAAAACGAGTTCTTCTGGACCGCAGGCCGCGACGGCGTCCTGCGCTTCACGCAGTGCAACGAGTGCAAGGCTCTCCTGCACCCGCCCGTCCCCGTGTGCCGGTATTGCCGTTCGGACGACATCGGGATCGGCGACGTCTCCGGTCGCGGGATCGTCGTCGGCATGACGTTGATCGAACACCAGACCGACCCCGCGTTCCCGGTCCCCCATCTCGTCGTGAACGTCGCGATCGAGGAAGACCCACGGGTGCGGATCATTTCGAACCTCGGCCCCGACACCGCTCTCGACGCCGTGCACGTGGGCGCGCGGGTCCGGGCCCGGTTCGAACAGCACGACGACGTGTGGATACCGCTGTTCGAGCTCGACGGCGGCGACGTCGACGAGCTCCCGACCGACGAGATCGACCCCGCCGCCCACGCCGGCGTCACTCGGCCCATGATCCGGACCGACAAGTTCGAGGATCGGGTCGCGATCACCGGGATCGGCATGTCGCAGGTCGGCCGGCGCCTGATGCGGCCCGCGCTCGCGCTGACGGTCGAGGCCATCAAGGCTGCGGTCGCCGACGCCGGGCTCGAACTCTCCGACATCGACGGGCTGTCGACCTATCCCGGTATGGACATACCCGGTTTCGCCGAAGGCGGCATCACCGCCGTCGAGGACGCGCTCGGTCTGCGCCCGGCGTGGATCAATGGTGGCATGGAGACGTTCGGACCCGCGGGATCCGTGATCGCGGCGATGCTCGCAGTGGCGGGCGGGCTCGTTCGCCACGTGGTGTGTTTCCGTACGGTCTGGGAGGCGACCCTCACCGCGGAGCAGCGCGCGCTGGCGGCCAAGACGATGCAACACGCCGACCGATCGGCCGGAGCGGACTCGGGACCGCCGCCGGTCCGGCGCGTCGCCGGGTATGCGGGCCCGTACGGCTTGAGCCTGCCCGCGAGCAGCCTCGCGTTGTACGCATCGCACCACTTCCGCAAGTACGGCACGACGCGCGAGACGCTCGGTTGGGTCGCGCTCAACCAGCGCGCCAACGCCGCGCTGAACCCGATCGCCATCTATCGAGATCCGATGACGATGGACGACTACATGTCGGCCCGAATGATCAGCACGCCGTTCGGCCTCTACGACTGCGACGTGCCGATGGACGGAGCGGTCGCGGTCATCGTGTCGGCGCGGGAAACGGCCGGCGATCTGCGCAGGCGCCCGGTCCTCGTCGAGGCAGTCGGAACACAGATCACCGAACGGATCTCGTGGGAACAGTCGACGATGACCCACGAGCCCCAGGTCCTCGGAGCGGCCGCGCACCTCTGGACCCGCACCACGCTGCGCCCCGCCGACGTCCAGGTCGCCGAGCTCTACGACGGCTTCACGTTCAACTGCGTGTCATGGTTGGAAGGGCTCGGCTTCTGCGGGATCGGCGAGGCGAAGGACTTCCTCGACGGCGGCCACAACATCGCCCGCGAGGGCGGAGTCGTCGCGCTCAACACGCACGGCGGCCAGCTCTCGGCGGGTCGGACGCACGGCATGGGTCTCGTACACGAGGCGATCGTGCAGCTCCGTGGTGACGGCGGGGCCCGCCAGGTCGCCGGCGCACGCGTCGCCGCGGTGAGCAGCGGCGGACTCACGCCGTCGGGCGCGATGCTCCTCCGTTCGGACTCTTAGACCTCACTCCTCGCGCCCAACGCGGAAACGGCGAACGCGGAGCCGACCCCGAGGACGATCAGCGACGTCTCGAACGGATCGAAGCCCGTACGTCGTAGGCGGTGTCACACGTGTCGTTCCCCGAGGTATCCAGCGACCATGAGCGCGCCTAAGCCCCGCGCAACCGCCTCGCGCCGTCGCTCCCGCCGCGCACCAGGCACCGCGTCGCAACAGGCAGGTTGGACGACCGAGACGAACGCCGGCGTGCGGTCGCGATACATCGCGAATGACCACCGCGGGTACGGTCGTCGGGTGAGCGCCGCGACACGGCCCGCGGGTTCGCGCGAACGACAGGAGCCTGACATGCCCACATACCGGATGGTCTACGGCGACGCCGAACAGGTCGTACAGGAGACCTTCGACGACGTCGAGATACAGCGCGAAGACGGTTGGGTCGTGGTGTTCCGCGACGCGGACGCGATCCTCCGGGTGCAGGAGGAACACGTGCAGTCGCTCGATCTGGTCGAGAGCTGAGCGCAGCCTCCCGAGTACGACCATGCTGCACACCGTCGGGCACGGCACGCTGGCCGCGACCGCGTTCACGGCGCTGCTCGACGACGCACACATTCGCGGCGTCGTCGACGTGCGGGCGTTTCCGGGGAGCCGGCACAACCCGCAGTTCGGTCGGGACGAGATGGAGCAGTGGATACCCGGCGCGGGGATCGACTACGTCTGGGAGCCGGCGTTGGGCGGGCGCCGCCGCCCTCACCCCGGCTCGCCGCACGTAGCCCTGCGCAACGACGCGTTCCGCGCCTACGCCGACTACATGGACACCGAAGACTTCCGCCGCGGCATCGACGAGTTGATGGATGTCGCCGGCTCGGCACCGACGACCATGATGTGCAGCGAGTCGGTGTGGTGGCGTTGCCATCGGCGCTTGATCGCCGACCACCTCGTGCTCGTACGAGGTGTCGACGTCGTCCACCTCATGCACGATGGTCGCCTCACACCCCACGTCCCGACGCAGGGCGTGCGTCGGGACGGCGACGCGCTGGTCTACGACGTCGGGATCACACCGCCGCAATCGCTCGACTGAGCAGCCGACCTCGAGATCAATCGACGCGTCCGGGCGCGCACTCTTGGTGATCGCCGTCGCTGCTGAGCATTCCGCAGGTGGGACACAAAAGATGAGCCCAGCAGGCGGGCTCCCCGCCCTCTGCCACCGGCGGCGACCGACGATCGACTGTTGAAACCCCTTCTTCCGGAGGCGTTTCGTCGAGTCCCGTGCGGTCGCCAGTCAAGGTACGAGCCGAAGCGTGCGGGATGCGCTCGGAATCGTGACCACCGGCACCTGAGAATGGTGCGCGAGTCGCCGCTCGAAGTTCCCGAACACAACGCGGTGCACGATGTCATCGAGCGCAAGATCTGCGACCCAGTCGTCCACCTCGAGATCCTTTTCGGTGCCATCCAGGCCGACAACGATGCGATTCATGGGAGTCTCCTCAGGCTGTCCATCCCAACTTCCAGGCTTCGTCGGGCTCGAGCTCCACCGCCTCGGTGAGCGCCGCGAAGACTTCAACGAGCTGTCGATGCGTCTTCTCGTCGAGTCGCCCGACCATCTCGCGAATCGCGCGTCGGCGGCGCGCGGTCTCGGCCCCGACGAGGGCGCGGCCCTTGTCGCTCAGGGCGAGCATCACCTCGCGGCGGTTGCGCTTCGACGCGGCCCGATCGATGAACCCGTTGGCGATCAGCCGGTCACACAGACGCGTCGCCGTCGACCCGTGGATGCCGAGGGCGTCGGCCAGTCCGCTGACGTTCCGCGGACCGAGCGACGACAGCATCGCCAGAGCCCGGTACTGGACGAGTGTGATGCGGTCCTCGGTCGCGGCCAGCGACTGCGCGGCCACCCCGACCAGCATGCGCGACATCAGCAGCACAACGTCGGTCGCGTCGTCCAGCACTTCCGACGCTTCCGGATTCGTTTGCGAGGACGGCATATCTGTAGTATAACAATCATTGTGGTTTAGCAGCTTCTGTTGAGGTACAGGTATGAGCAGCGCATTGCAGCACGCCGAGTACGCCGAGTACGCCGAGTCCGCCGTCGAGGGACCGGTGCCGGCCCCCGCGGAGGTCGTGGCGCACACTTCGGACGAGAGCGCGTCCGCCCGCGACGCGGAGAGCCGCATGGTCCGACTCATGATCGTCGCGACCCTCGTCGCGATCCCGCTGTTCATCGGAATCTGGATGGGTCTCGTCGCGATCGCCGTCTCGTTCACGGACGAGGGCTACATCGCTCCGCTCGCGATGAGCGCGGCGATCGGTGTCCTGTCGGGAGTGTTCTGGGGCACGTGGATGGGCTTCATCACGTACAGCCACGGCCAAGAAGCCGAGCGCAAGGCACAACGGCCCGCGTTCCGCGCCGAGCTATCCTCCTAGCGCGGACCCGACGTCGTTGATGCTGTCGTCGGTATATCTCAGTACCGGCCCAGTAGGAAGTTGACCGTCGGGGTCGCATCGGGGAACGACTCGGTCACGCCCGCACTGAAGTACCCGGAGTCGGTGATCATCGTGATCCCGGTGATACCGACCGCGGCCTCGCTGCACAGGAACACCAGCGGGTACGCCTGCTCGAGCGGGGTCGCGGCCGCGATCCCCACCCGCTCGCGATAGTCGGAACCGAACCCGAGCCACATGTCCTTGTTTGCCTGCGCCAACGGTGTATCGGTCGGGCCCGGGCAGATGCCGTTGATGCGAATCCCCTGCTCGAGAAGTCCCATCGCCTCGCGCGCGACGTACGCGCACACCGCTTGCTTGCTCCACATGTAGTCGGCGTGGTTGTGCTCCTGCGCCCACTTCGACGCGGCATCGAAGCCGGTGATGTCGAGGTACTCCTTCAGCTCCGGGAGGTTCGCCTCCCACCCGAGACCGGCCGCCGACGAGATGAACCCGATCGCCGCGCCGCGCGAGAGGATCCCCCGCTCCAACAGCCGGTCGATCAGGTACCGGTGCCCGATGAAGTTGATCTTCTCGATGCCGGGAGTGCCGTCGGCCACGCCCGCGCACGAGAACAGCGCGTCGATCCGCCCGCCACACTCCTCGATCGCCGCGTCGATCGACGCCTGATCGGCGAGATTGACCTTGATCGCCTGTGCGCCGGGCAGTGTGATCGGGGCAAAGTCCATCGCCACGACGTCAGCCCCCGCGTCCTGAACGAGTTCGGCCACGGCGGCGCCCATCCCACTGGCGCCACCGACTACGAGCACCCGCTTGCCGTCGTACCGAAAGGCGCTGAACAGTGCCATGTCATCTCCTCGTTCACGCCCAAGCGCAGATCTCCTGGGCGAATCGCCGGACAAATCCGGCGAGCAGCATCGCATCTACGAGCGGCCCCCCGCAGCTCGCGCCCCGGGCTAGTTTCCCGACGCGGACCCGAACTGAAGAGGCAGGGAATGGACGATTCGGCGATCAACGACCTCCAGATGCACGGGCAGGACATTCCCTGGCTCCTGCAGCACTGGGCCGAGCAGAAGCCCGACCATCCGGCGCTGGTCTGGGACCCGGCCGAGGGCCCCGGCGACGGCTGGACCTATGCGCAGCTCCTCTCGGACACACGGGATCTCGCAGCCGGGTTACGCGACCGAGGGATCGCGCTCGGCGACAAGGTCCTCATTCACGCCGACAACTGCCCCGAGATGCTCCTCGCCTGGTTGGCCTGCGCGACGTTGGGCGCGGTGGCCGTCACGACCAACACGAAATCGGCCCCGACCGAAGTGGGATGGTTCATCGATCACTCCCAGTGCGTCGCTGCGATCACGCAGCCCCAGTTCCTCGACCACGTCGGCGCGAGCGCGCGTGACCTCCGTTGGGTCGCGATCATCGGTGATCGGTCCGGGTCGGACACCCACATCTCGTTCGACGACCTGCGCGGCGACGGCGCATCGTGGGCGGGCCGCACCATCGAACCGCTACGCCCGTTCGGGATCATGTTCACCTCGGGTACCACGAACAAGCCGAAGGCGGTCGTCCACACGCACGCGAACGCAGTCTGGGCGAGCCGGATCGGCCCGAGGAACATCGACCTCGGCACCGACGACCGCTACCTGATCTACCTGCCGCTGTTCCACGTCAACGCGCAGAGCTGGTCGATGTTCT
>JBEPUZ010000042.1:0-22130 GCA_041691275.1 Actinomycetota bacterium
GCGAGATGCAACGCGTGATCGGCGCCGTCGCCGACGGCGACCTGAGCAAGAAGGTCTCCGCCGACGTGCACGGCGAGATGCTCGATCTCAAGAGCACGATCAACGCAATGGTCGACCAACTCAACGGCTTCATCTCCGAGGTGACGCGCGTCGCCCGCGAGGTCGGTACCGAGGGCAAGCTGGGTCAGGCCGCGGCCGTGACGATCGAGGTCGGCGGCGTCTGGAAGGACCTCACCGACAACGTCAACCTCATGGCCCGCAACCTCACGGGTCAGGTGCGAAACATCGCCGAGGTGACCACCGCCGTCGCGAACGGCGACCTCAGCAAGAAGATCTCCATCGACGTGCAGGGCGAGTTCCTCGAGTTGAAGAACACCGTCAACGCGATGGTCGATCAGCTCAACGCGTTCGCAGGCGAGGTCACCCGAGTCGCACGCGAGGTCGGAGTCGAAGGCAAGCTCGGCGGGCAGGCGCAGTCGACCGAGGTGAGTGGAGTCTGGAAGGACCTCACCGACAACGTGAACGGGTTGGCCGCCAACCTCACGAACCAGGTACGTGCCATCTCCGACGTCGCGACCGCGGTAACCGAGGGCGACCTCACCCGTCAGGTGCGGGTCGAGGCGAGCGGAGAGGTCGCGGTCCTGATGGACGCGCTGAACGAGATGATCCGGACGCTCGGCGAGACCACACGCGAGAACATCGAACAGGACTGGTTGAAGACGAACCGCGAGCGCTTCACGCGCATGCTGCAGGGTCAGCGCGACCTCGCCGAGGTGTCGAGCATGATCCTCTCCGAGCTGGCTCCGCTCGTCTCCGCACAGCACGGCGTCTTCTACTCAATGACGAATCCGTCCGATGGTACCGAACCGGTCCTGGAGCTCACCGCCGGATACGGCTACGAGGAACGCAAGCACCTCTCGACCACGTTCCGCTTGGGTGAAGGACTCGTGGGCCAGTGCGCCAAGGAGAAGGCGCGGATCCTTCTCACAGACGTCCCCGTCGACTACGTACGCATCAACTCCGGACTCGGATCGTCGCCACCACTCAACATCATCGTGCTCCCCGTGCTGTTCGAGGGCGCAGTGCGCGCGGTCGTGGAGCTGGCGTCGTTCTCACCGTTCAGCGTGACCCATCAGGCGTTCCTCGAGCAGCTCCCCGAAAGTATCGGCCTCACGATGAACACGATCGAGGCCAACACCCTGACCGAGAACCTCCTCCGCCAGTCCCAGTCCCAGGCCGAGGAGCTGCGTTCGCAGCAGGAAGAGCTGCGGGAGTCGAACGAGGACCTCGAGCGTCAGGCCAGCCTGCTCGCCGACCGGAACCTCGAGGCGGAACAGAAGAACGAGGAGGTCGAGCAGGCGAAGCTCCTCGTCGAGGAGAAAGCGGCCGAGCTCGCGGTCTCGTCGAAGTACAAATCGGAGTTCATCGCGAACATGTCGCACGAGCTCCGAACGCCGCTCAACAGTCTGCTCATCCTGGCCGAGCAGCTCACCGACGATCCCGGTCAGAACATGACCGACACGCAGGTCGAGTACGCGGGGGTGATCCTTGCGTCAGGTCGCGATCTCCTCGGTCTGCTCAACAGCATCCTCGATCTCGCGAAGATCGAGTCCGGAACCGCCACCGTAGAGATGACCGACGTGTCACTTCCTTTGCTCCACGACGATCTGATGCGGGAGTTCGAGCCTGTTGCCCGCTCGAAGGCGCTCGGGTTCGCGGTCGCTGTCGCCGACGATTGCCCCGACGGCATCGTCAGCGATCCGCAGCGGGTGCGCCAAGTGCTGAAGAACCTGATCACCAACGCGTTCAAGTTCACCGAGCGCGGTGACGTTCAGGTCGACATCGGCCAGGCAAGCTCCGGTTGGAATCCCGCGACCGAGTCGCTGGTGATGGCTCCGTCGGTCATCGCGTTCGCCGTCCGCGACACCGGCATCGGCATCGGCATCGAGATCCTCCAACAGCGCCGCATCTTCGAGGCGTTCGCCCAGGGCGACGGTTCGACCGCGCGCCTCTACGGCGGGACCGGCCTCGGCCTGTCGATCAGTCGCGAGCTGGTCGGGCTCCTCGGGGGCGAGATCACCCTGTCGAGCGCCCCCGGCGTCGGGAGCACCTTCACCGTCTTCCTTCCGTTGGGAGTGGCCCCGACCGTCGCGCCGGCGCCGCCGGCGTCACCGCCTTCACCGAACGGGAACGGTTCTGCGCTCGCGTCGGACCGGGCGTTCTCGCTCGCCGGCGCGAACAGCTGGCCGGCCAACGACGCGGTGCCGACCAAGCCCACGCTTGATCACCGCAACGCGCTCGACGCTCGACCGTTCGAGGGATTCCGGATCCTCGTCATCGACGACGACTTCCGGAATGTCTTCGCGCTGACGGCGCTGCTCGAGCGCGGATCGGCCGACGTGAGCGTCGCCGAGAGCGGCATGGCTGCGCTGACGATCCTCGAGACCACGCCCGGGGTCGACCTCGTGTTGACCGACATCATGATGCCGGGCATGGACGGGTACGACACCATGCGCGCGATCCGTTCCATGGACGGCTTCCGCCACGTGCCGATCATCGCGGTGACGGGCAAGGTCGTGCCCGGCGAGCGTCAGCGTTGTCTGGAAGCGGGCGCCAACGACTACGTGCCCAAACCCGTCAACACCGACGAGCTCATCGCGGCAATCGGACCCTGGCTGTCGAAACCGCCGGTCGCATCCCCGTCCGCGAATCCGCCGGCCCAAGCTTCGAAGCACCCGTTGGCCCAGTGAGCGCCTCCCCGATCCAGAACCCGAAGGAGCGTCGTTCGAACATGACCGCCAACGCGGCCGTCTCGATACTCATCGTCGATGACAACGCGGCAAAACGGCTGGCGTTGAAGGCCGTTCTCTACTCGCTCGGTCACACGATCGTCGAAGCCGACTCCGGACTCGCGGCGCTGCGCTGCGTGATGGCGCAGAACTTCGCCGTCATCCTGCTCGACGTGCGCATGCCGATCATGGACGGCTTCGAGACCGCGGCGCTGATCCGCAAGCGCCAGCAGTCGGAACTGACACCGATCATCTTCATCACGGCGTACGGCAGCGACGAGATCGTGACCACCGATCTGTACGCCCAGGGTGCCGTCGACTTCATCTTCGCGCCCGTTCCCCCCGACGAGCTGCGCTCCAAGGTCACCGTCTTCGCGAACCTCTTCTTGAAGGCCGAATCGTTGGCCGCGCAGGCCCGGCACGCACAGTCGGCCGCCGATCGGCTGCGCCTGCTGAACCTCGAGCTGACCGCGATCGCACGACAGGACCCTCTGACCGGTCTCGGCAACCGTCGTGCGTTCGAGCAAGACCTCGATCTTCTCGAAGCGCGCGTCGCGCGCTACTCGCATCGCTACTGCATGGCGATGGTCGACGTCGACCACTTCAAGTCGTACAACGACATGTACGGCCATCATGCCGGTGACGCCGTCCTGCAGACGTTCACCGGGCAGCTGCTCGCGCACGCGCGGGCCGGAGACGCCCTCTACCGATTCGGCGGCGACGAGTTCCTCTGCGTGTTCCCCGAACAGTCGATCGAATCAGGCACGGCGGCCGTAGAACGCATGAAGGCCGGAGTCGAGCGGCTCGCGATCCCTCATGCGGGGAACGTCCGCGGCATCCTGACCTTCAGCGCGGGGCTCGCCGTGCTCGATCCCGGCCACATCGAGTCGGCGACCGAAGTGTTGAAGCAAGCCGATGCCGCGCTCTACCGGGCCAAACAGTTGGGCCGCGACCGGGTCGTGCGGATAGATGCCAACGCGCGTTGAGCGCACCGGCTACGACCGGACGGTGAACCAGACGCTCTTGCCGAGACGGTCGCGGTTGTCGCGTACCCCCCACACGTCGGCGAGCTCGTCCACGATGCGCAGACCGCGCCCCGTCACCTCGTGCGTCGCCGGATTGCGCATCGCCACTTCGCCCGGCCCCTCGTCGGCGACATCGACGTGAACCTGTCCGCCCGCCCGGGCGACCGACACGACCAGGTCGGAGCCGGCGTGAAGAACACAGTTCGTGGCGAGCTCGGAGACCATCAGCGCGACCGCGTCGAGCACGTCGGCGCGTTCGCCCGCCAGGACCTGACCGATGTACCGACGCGCGGTGGCCGGGGCGGCCACGGTGTTCGGGATGCGCCGGTGATAGGTGCAGGTCACCCTCAGAGTGTCCCCGCCTACGGATCACTCCAACCGACGTGCGGACGACGCGCCTGACGAGCCAACCCTGGGCGGGCTGGCGCAGGACGGGACTATCGGGCAGTGCAGATCAGAGGTCGGCGTCCTGCAGCGCGTCGACAGATGGCTTCAGCCGGATCTCGAACCAGACGCTCTTGCCGACCTGCCGCTCGGACGCCGTCACACCCCAGTCGTCGGAGAGCTCGCGCACGAGCAGAAGCCCCCGCCCGGATACCTCGGTGACGTCAGGGGCTCGCATCTCAGGTACGCCCCGACCGAGATCCGACACCTCGATGCGGAGCCGCTCCGGGGTTCGATCGACGTCGACGGTGAACTCGGTACCTGCGTGCAGGATGCTGTTCGTCGCGAGCTCGGAGACGGCGATGGCGACGGCCTCGGCGACAGCCT
Organism: Actinomycetota bacterium; assembly: GCA_041691275.1. Lineage (GTDB taxonomy): Bacteria > Actinomycetota > Acidimicrobiia > IMCC26256 > PALSA-610 > PALSA-610. The sequence continues at coordinate 4,586 of JBEPUZ010000042.1, forward strand.
GGGGTGCGACGCCGATCGCGTCGACGGCGTAGTGACGGGCCGCCCGTACCGACGCCGCTCGGCTCGGAAAAGTGCGGCGCTCGCTCACGAGCGCCTCATGTGAGCCGCAAGATGTCGGTCAGCCCGGTGCACTCGAGGATCCGGCGGACCACGCGTGAAGGGTTGCGGAGCTCGACCGACGCGGTGCCGCCTACGGCACGTAGCAACATCGCGATCCCGGAGCTGTCCATGAACTCCAGACCTTCGAGATCGATGATCACGCGACTGGGTGAGTCGGCAACCACGCGGTCGAGCTCGCGGCCGATCGAGTCGGCGTTGGAGATGTCGATCTCGCCGATGAGCTTGACGATCTGCGAGCCTGAAGCGTCGGTTTCGGATTCGATCGACCCGAGCGCAGTTGCACGGTTGTCTAGGGGCGCCATGTCACTGCCAGGATCGCCGTGTCGTCGTGCCCGCCGTCAGGTGTCAGCTCGCGCAGAAGACCATCAAGTAGTTCGTCGAGCGAGTCGTAACCGAGCGCAGCGTCACGCAGTCGCGCCATGCTCACGTCGGGATTCTCGCCGCGGCGCTCGAACAAGCCATCGGTGAACGCGATAAGCACACCGCCGTTCGGCACCGAGACCGAGGTGGACATCCCCGGGTCGTGCGCGACGCCGATCGGCGGGCCGACATGAGTCGCGACGAACTCCCCGGTCGTCCCCGTAACCAATAACGGGCTGGGGTGACCGGCGTTCGCGTACGTGACCCGGCGTTCGGCGACGTTCACAAGACCACACAATACAGTCGCGAAGTGGGCGTCCTTGCCGACATCGATCAGCCGGGACATCTTGAAGAGGATTTGCTCCGGGGAGTCGCCTTGGGAGGCAAAGGCCCGGATGGCGTAGCGCAGGGACGCCATTACCGTCGCCGCGCGCAGGCCCCGCCCCGAGACGTCGCCCACGACGAGCATCACCTGGCCCTCTCCGACATCGATCACGTCGTACCAATCGCCCCCGATGTCGACCCCGTCGACCCCCGGCACGTAACGCACGGCGAGCTCTAGCCCGGCGAACTCCGGGAGCACCTCCGGAAGCAGGCTGTGCTGCAACGTCTGCGCGACTCCGCGTTGCTCGCTGAAGAGCCGAGCGTTCAGCGCTGCCATCTGCTCCGCGTCTTCGCGCCGCCGCACGAGACGCTCGGTCAGGAGCGAGGCCGCGAGCGCGATCGCGGTACCGACTCCACCGATGATCCACGGCAGGCGGGCGAGCAGATCGCCGCCCAGCTCCCGGCGCGGCGTCATCACGACGGTGAGACGCGAATCACCGAATGCGACGCCGTCGGTCGCGGTCCGACCGGTGAACACGGGAGTGACGACGCTCGACGCGAGCAGATGGCTCGCGTCGACGTTGTCGCCCAGATAGATCGCGTAGTCGAGGTCGGAGAACGCAGTGTTCGAGTCGACCGTGGAACGGCGGTTCGCCGGTCGATCCGACTCCGCGTACACGACATAGCGCGCGTTCGGACCCGCGCTGAACGCGTACCCGATTCGGCGGGGCGTCGACCCGAGGAGGTCGAGGATCGCGACCGTCCGCTTGGCCTTCACGCGCGCGAAGTACTGCTGGATCGCGCCGGAGGACTGCGTCGCGAGCTCGGGCTGCGCCCCCACGACGACAAGGGGATGCGGACTGGTCGCGTCGGCATCCCACAGCGATGCCGACACATAGGGCGCGCCCGTCGTGAGCGATTGCATGAGCCCGGTGAAGTCGCCGGGATCGCCGTGGGTGGCCTCGACGAGGATCGCGGCCGAGGACAAGGGCGCCTGGGTGCTCGACGAAGCCACAGTCAGCACGGCGACGGCCTCGCTGACGCGCTGCCGGAGCAGATGGTTTTCGTTGTTGTCGTGCACCGACCGGGCCGTGAAGGCGATCACGGCCGTTATCGTGAGACCGACGGCGAGCACCACGATCGGGATCCGGTGCAGTCCGAACCGACGCCCGGAGGCCGATGGCGCGGCGGCGCCGGCCGCCGCACTCGTGTCAGCGAGCGATTGCGATCGGGACACGGCGGAATCGTCGCGCTCGAGATCCGTTCCGAACACTCCGGCTCCTGTTCGGGTCTACCGCTGATCACGGGCGCGTCGATGCTAACCCGCACGACGAGCTGGTCCAGCCGGCTCCGACCTCGCTCCGACCGCGGGTTTCGCCCTTCGTGATCGACGAGCGGCCGCGGGTTCCCGGCTCGCCGGCACCCGTCGACCTCGACGTCGATCGCGCGCCCAGCTCGAGCCGACCAAGGGCGAGCTCGCTTCATCGCGTGTCCACAGGAGCGTGAGCCGGAACACTCGGCCTCACCGCATCGTTTGCCTCAGCGGTGGGTACACCCGACACAAGCCCTCGACGGAAGGTAACGCAATGACCGAATCCGATCGCACCCGTCCCAGCGCGCAGACCCGGGAGGAAGAAGAGGCCGACGCACGAGTCACCGCCGATGCAGACGCGGCTCCGACCGAGGACGAGGCAAAGGCCGCCGCGCGCGCCGATGGCGGCGACGAAGCCTCGTCGCGCGCGTACAAGGAAGCCATTGAGCGTGGCGCGAACGCGAAGGGCGAAGGCAAGCTCCCGTAGGGCCGCTGATCGCCGTGCGCAGGCGGTCAGCCCACGAATGGATCGAGGCCCAGCCGGCTCCGTACCTCGGGTCGTCGCAAAGGCGGCAGCTTGGGGGGCGGTTGCCGGCGGGTCGGCATCTCGCAGAGGAGTCGCTCGGTGATCGCGGCGATCTCGAGCGCCGCCGCCTCCATCGCACCGGCCACGTCGATGCGGGGGCGGGTCACACCCGTCACCTTGCGCACGTACTGCCGGGCCGCCGCCTCTATCTCTTCGCGTGTCGCCGGCGGCTCGAGGCCCCGGAGCTCAGTGATGTTTCGGCACATGCTTCGAGCGTAGAGCGCGGTCCCCGGGGAATGGGACCCCCCTAGCGCGGCAGCAACAAGATGATGAGTGTGCTCCAGACGACGTGGGTGAGTATGGGGCCGAGCACGCCGCCGACGAACCGGCGCTCCACGGCGAGGATGGCGCCCAGGGCCAGTGCCGCGACCACCAGCGCCGGGTTCAAGGTCGCGACCGTGACCGCCGCGTAGACGAGGGTTGCCCACCACACGGCCGGACCCGTGCCGAAGCGTGCCGCGAACGCCGACTGCACGACGCCTCGGAAGAAGACCTCCTCCGCCAGCCCGTTGAACAACGCGACGACGAGGACGACACCGCTCCGGCCGTCGTGGGCGCGGGCGAGCACGTCGGCGACGTAGTCGGCGAGGTACGGAATCTGGTCGACGAGGAGCTTGGCGACCACGAACCCACCGAAGACGGCGGCACCGAGGACGATCGGAAGTCCGACGTCGATCCGAAGATCGATCCCCCGCTCCCGGGCGCTCCACCGGAACGGTCCTGCGCATGCAGCGCCCACGATCCACGTGGCGGCAAGCACGATGCCCAGCGCGTAGAACGCGACCGAGCCCGACGACACCGCGAGGGTGATACCGAGCACAGCGGTGCCGACGACGAGTGTCGTGGCGATCACGACCTGCGGGGGCATCGAACCGTCGGGACCCGAGATCGCGGGGAATCGCATTCGGCCGCGCTGCGCGCCGGTCTCAGCCGGCGGCACGCGTCGCCAGGCGATCGGCCCGCTCGCGCAAAGCCTGTTCTGCTGCCTGGCGGAACCCCATCGGGTGATGTCCGGTGAGAGCCTCGATGCGATGATCGTGCACGACCACTTCGTTCGACATCGAGTCGACGAGGCTGCGCGCGGTCTGCAGGTCGACGTCGGTGACGACCCGCAGCCAATGGCTCGAAAGGCGCGGCGTCAACATCGGAACAGGGACGATGAGCTTCAGGATCCCGCCCGGCATGTGTCCCACGATCCTGAGCATGTCGCCGTAGGTCATCGCTTCGGGTCCGCCGATGTCGTACGTCTCGGAGATCGCGTCGGCCACGCCGAGGACACCGACGAGAAACGCGATCGCGTCGGCGACCGCGATGGGCTGGGTGCGCGTCTGCACCCAGCGCGGGGTGATCATCACCGGGAGGCGCGCCACCAGCTGGCGCAGGATCTCCCACGAGATCCCGCCGTCCCCGATCACGATCCCGGCCCGCAACACGGTGGTCGGTACTCGCGCCTGCAGGATGCCCTCGACCTCGCGCCGGCTCCGCAGGTGGGGCGAGAGCGCGTCGCGCTCGTCACCCAGGCCCCCGAGATACACGACCTGACGGATGCCGGCGCGCGCGGCGGCATCACCGAACGCGATCGCCCCTTCGCGATCTCGTTCGGCGAAGTCCGCCGACGCGAGCGAATGCACGAGGTAATAGGCGACGGCGCGGCCGGACAACGCCCCGTCGAGCGTCGACGGATCCCCAACGTCGCCGAGTACCGCGGTGCCGGGCCCGGTGTAGGAGTCGGGATGTCTCGTCATCGCGCGGACGTCGTGCCCGGCCTCGACCAATGCCGCGCAGAGGTGCAGGCCCACGAATCCGGATGCCCCGGCGACGACGACGTCCACATCTTCTCCCTACCCAGTTTCGACGGCTACCCGCGCCTTCTTTGCTAGGTCGTCCTTCTCCGATACGACACGATGCACGGGAGCTCGCTGCGGGCGACGCCCCCGATCTGGGCGGCCAACGGTACGACCTCGTAGAACTGCGGCGTCATCGTGAAGGTCTCCGTCAAGCGGGCGACCGTGCGCACGATGGCCGACACCGAGAACCGCTGCGCCGGACATCGATGTGATCCGTGCCCGAACGTGGTCACCGTGACATCGCGCCGCAACGCGCGGTCGGCCCACCGCTCGGGTTCGTAGCCACGACCGGGGCGCTCGCAGTTCGTCAACGGCAACATGGTCGCCAGTTGCACACCGCGCGAAACGTGATAGTCGTGCGCACCGTCGGAGAACACGATCGGCCGCAGGACCTCGCGCAACATGATCGAACGCTGCCCGACCCGCACGGCCTCGAGCGCGCACTGCTCGACCGGAGCTGAGCTCGGGTGCAGGAGCGTCTGCGATATCGACCAGGCGAGCGCGGCGAAGAGATTCGTCATCGTGGCGATGTGCAGGAGCACGACGTCACCCGCGATTCCGGGGGCCGGATCCTCGACATCGTCCCACCGCTGCGCGATGTCGTCGAGGAAGCTCGGTGCGCGACCGGCGCGCGTGAGGAGCCTGCGCACCACCTGTTCGACACGTACGAGCGCGGCGCGCTCGTCGTCCTTCGTCGCGCCCCGCGATCGCTTCGGATGCACGAAGGCCTCCGCTCCGTCGAGGATCTCGAACTCGCGAACGAGATCCGCGATCGGCGCCTCGCGGCCGATCCAGCACGCAAGCCCGAGCCGGTGACCGAGAGTCTTCGCGAACTCGAAGACCTCGAATGAGCCACTGTCGCGCAGATCGTCGATCTGCGTGTCGATCGCCCATTCGAGGTTGTCGAGGTACCCCTGAATCTCCTCGGCGCCGAAGAGATCGTGCGCAAACGTTCGGCGCTCCGCGAACAGCTCGTCGGGGAGCTTTCGCACCAGCATCCGGTAGTCGGCGATACCTTTGCTCGCGTCGCGTTCCTCGATCGCGTAGAACGAGCCGAGACCGACTTCGCTGAACGTGAACAGGTAGGTGATACCGCCGGATTCGACGGTGAAGGTGTCACCGAGATCCCGGCGCGCCGCCGCCAGGGCAACTACCGGGTCGTCCACCTCGGACGAGTCCCACGGGAGCGAGAAGCCGGCGTGCGGTGGAGTCGGATCGATCAGAGCGGCCACGCTACTCACGCGGCACTCGATTCAAGCGGGCTCGTCGTCTCCGGCGGCGACCACCCATGCGTAGCTCCCGATCGACAAGAGACGTTCGGCGGCGATCGTGGCGGCGCCGGTCCGGATCGAGATGACCGAACCCGTCTCCTCGTCGTATTCGACGTCGACGATGTCGCCGTGCCCGTTCCCGCGATCCGAGAGCACGAGCGCCCCGATCACCTTGACCGAACCGCCGACGTAGCGATCCTCGCCGTCGGCGGGTTCCCGCAAAGCGTCCTCGTCGTCGACGACGACGGCGGCGCTCCCTACGCCGCTGACCGACCCCCACGGCACGACTCGCGCCTTGCGGCCCTTGCCGACCTGTACCGCGACGACCCTGCGGTCGCCGGCATCGATGATCACACCCTGGACAGACCCCAGGGTCTCCGCGGTCGACTTGCTCACGACGTTCTCGCCGAGCGTGTTGGTGAGCAGCATCAGGCCTCCTGGGGCAGCTGACCCCGGAACTCGTCGACCGCGGCGCCGAAGCCCGAGAGGTCGTCGCGAATGAACGGTTCGACCGACGCGGGAACCATGAGCGCGGTCCCGGACACCGCGAGCGTGGCGGGGATGGGGATCAGCAGCGGCCGTCCCGCGTGACCCTGCAGGGTCTCGTCGCCCGTGAGCTCATAGCCGACGACGTCGCCGCTCGTGACCTCGACCACGACGTCGATGACGCGACCCAGGCGCTTGCCGCCGTCGGTGAGCACGTCGTTGCCGATGACGTCGCGCTCACTCGATTCAGCGACGACCGCCGACAGTGCCGCGGCCTCGTCGGTGACAGCTGAATCGTCGGTCACCATCACCGCGTCCCGCCCGATCGCGGCCAGGTCACCGTACGCGAGCACGTGCTTCATCGGGCCGGAGAAGAAACCCCGCTTGTTGAGCGTGAAGCCGAGAAGGGCGCCGCGCTCGGCGCTGTACACCACGTCCTTGACGTCGGCGAGCGCCTCGCCCGCGGCGATGCTTACCACCGGCAGGCCGTTGAGATCGGTGCCGCGCAGGAGCAGTCCGCTCACCGCGTTCCCCGTCCGCGCCTGGTACCGCGTGTGGGCTTGGCGGCGATGACTCCGCCCGACCGACGCCTGCGCTGCGCGACAGCCAACGCGATCGCGACGACAACGATCAGGACCAGGATCACGATCAAGAGGGTGACGTTCACGTCAGTGACGTACCCGTGCACGCGCGCCCGAAACGCCCGGTGTTGTCGGCCGGGCGTGTGCGCCGGAGAGGCGCCTCGTAAGCTGGCGGGCGGCAAGGCGCCTCTCCGAATCGCGCGCCATGACTGGCGCGTGCAGTATCGAGCGGCAACCGACGGTTGCGTCAAGCGGCAAAACGTCAGGAAGCATCAGCTCGTCGGAGATGCAGAGCGATACAGACGTCCGATCATCTGACGCGACACGCCCGCGAGCCGCGCTACATCCGAGTGCGACATTCCTTCTTCGTCGACGACCGCACGGATGGCTGACGCCCGGTAGGCACTGATGGCAGCGGTCCAGTCGCGGTAGGCGTCGTCGACCGTGTGGCGGGCGGGCTTGCCGCCGTCCTCCGCCATTTGCCTGATGATCGTTCCGAGAGGCTCCCCCGCGAGACGTTGTTCTCGCGCCGCCGACAGCAGTTCGTCGGTCCGATCGAGCGCCCGCCGGAGTCCCTCGGCGAGCGCGAGCACTTCGTCGATCGAGTCGAGATACCAGTCCCCGCCCATGAAGCGCAGCCTAAATCGCGGACGGCCGCGCTGCGCCGGTCGAGGACCGGGATGCCGAGAGCGACGGCTCCGGTACTGTCCGGGGCCATGGCTGGCGGGCCGGACGAGAATCTCAGCTACCGGATCCATCAAGCGACCGGGATGGTGGCGGCCCAGGTCGGCTGCGGCATCGACGAGGCTCTGGCGCGCCTGAAGATCCGGGCGAACTCCAAGGGCCAGACACTCGAGGAGACAGCGCTCGACGTCCTGGACGGCGAGGTCCGTTTCGACGAGTAATGATCCCGGCCCGGCCCGGTGCACTCGACGCATCGCGCGATGTTGGGTATCGAAGCCGAAGTTGGGTATCGAAGGCTCGTGCCCACCCGCGCCTCGATCGCCTCGGTATCTCCGCTCCCCGCCGGGACCCTCTCCCTGAGGACCCCGCAGTCCTCGGGGCCTCCGGCTCCCCCCGGTCGCATCGGACTCGTCCTGGGCGGCGGCGGCGCGGTCGGCGCCGCGTACCACGCGGGCGCGCTCACAGCGCTCGAGCAGGATCTCGGATTCGACGTCCGCACCGCCTCGGTCGTCGTCGGAACATCGGCCGGGTCGCTCGTCGGCACGTTGTTGCGTATAGGCGTGCCCGCGTCGGATCTTGCCGCGCTCGTCGTCGGCGCGGAAGCGCTGCAGGCAAGTCCCGCCGTGGTGTCTTCGCTCACGGACCGCCCGGCCTTCCCTCCGCTGACGCTCGGCACCTTCCTGCGCGTCCCGCGCCTGCCGAGCCTCGCGATGATCATCGGCCTGCTCCGACTCTCGTTGGGGCAACGCGCGATCCCCGTCGGGGCACTTTCGATGGTGCTCCCCGAAGGCCGGGAGGTTCTCGGGGAGCATCTCGCTTTTCTCGACGATCGCGAGTGGCCCGAAGATCCCTTGCTCGTGTGCGCGGTCCGGCGACGCGACTGGCGCCGCATCACGTTCGGGTCGCGCGCCCCGTTGCCGAGGCTGTCCTCGGCGATTGCGGCCTCATGTGCGGTGCCGGGGTATTTCGCGGGCGTCGACATCGACGGGGAGGTCTACGTCGACGGTGGCGCGATCTCGGCGACCAATGCCGACGTGTTGGTCGGCCACGACATCGATCTCGCGGTCGTGATCTCGCCGATGACCGGCGAGGCGCGCCGTCCGTCGGCCGCACAGGCGATTCGCGATCTGTGCCGGCACACCCTCGACCGCGAGGTACGCGCGCTGGAGAAGCGGGGCATCCCGACCGTCGTGATCGAACCCGGTGCCGACGTCGTCCGCCACATGTCGACCGACTTCATGAGCGAGGAGTCTTCGGTGGCGATCATGCAGGAGGCGTTCTTCGACACGGGAACGCAGATCGCAGTGAACCCATGGCTCCGCGCACTGAGCACCCGACGCAGCAGCACACCGAGCTCAGATGCACGCGGCGCCGAGTCGGGCGATCGCCGAGCGCAACGAGGCCCTGACGATCTATCGCCGTCAGTGTCACGGAGAACGTGACCTCGAAAGCGCTCGGCGCGCTCGTCTCCCGGGCTCCCACGGAGTCCGGTCGGTGAACCGTGACCCGGTTCAGTCCTTGTGCAGCTTGTCCTTCACGTCGTCAACGAGGTCTTTCGCCTTGCCCTCGGCCTTCTCGATGAATTCCTTCGCCTTGCCGGAGGCGCGATCGGCCTTGCCTTCGTTCTTGAGGTCGTCGTTGTTGGTGAGGTCACCGGCCGCCTCTTTTGCGCGGCCCTTCAGGTCTTCTGTATTCGGCATGCGTTCTCCAATGCGAGAGGGGCTGTACATCCCAACGGTTCCCTTTCCCGGTCCGCGGGAAACGCCCGATCGCGACCGATCGATCGGGACCTGCCGTCCGGTCAGTCGTCGTTGGCGATGAAGCCGAAGCCGAACCCGTAGTAGCCACCCACGCGGCCCGGTCCCGTCGGAGTGTGGAAGGACACCACGATCCACTGGCCCGGTTCGACCTCCTGGTCACCGATCACACTGATCGTCACCGTCTTGGCGGTCTCGCCCGGCGCGAATGCCACCGTGCCACTCGCGGGCGTGTAGTCGACTCCGGGTGTCGCCTGAACCGCGGACGCACCCTCGACGAACAGGGTGTTCCACTGCACCGTGACGGGCACGGCGGCCGGTTTCGACAGCGTGACGGGAAGCTCCAGGTCGGAGGTGCCTGCCTGTCCTTCGGGGATCGACGCGCCGCCGGGATCCACCACTGCGAAGTCGTCGTTCGTGATGGTGCCGAAGCCGAGACCGTAGAAGCCGCCGATCGTCGCCGAGACCGGACTCCCGAAGGCGACAACGACGTATTCGTCGCCTTCCGGGATCGTGTCGCCGTGGACCGGGATCGTCACCGTTGCCGTCGTCGTTCCCGGCGCGAACGAGACCGCTCCGGAAACGGGGGTGTAGTCGACGTCGGGCTGGGCCTCGTCAATCGCCGAACCATGCGAGATGAACTCGGTCGACCAGCGTGCAGACACCGCGCTGGTCGACGGGAACGTCAGGCTCACCGGCACCACGAGGTTCGTCGTTCCCGCGTTGCCTTCCGCGACCGACCCCGCGCCTGGCACGACGGCGGGCACCCCGCCCGCAAGCGTGACGATCGGTGCCGTGGATTCAGGGGTTCAATCGACAACCGGTTTGGGAATCCTGAGGCGCGCCGACTTGGCGGATGTGGTCAAAAGGGATTCGCGCAACCGAGTACGCATGTAGAAAGAACGTGTTCTCCCTGGTCACCCCGGTTACGTCGACGAGGATCGAAAAAACTCTTGTTGTGCGGGGTTTGCGGGTTCAAATCGGAGGTTCTCTCCGAACTGCACGACGCGCGAACCATGCTCACGATGGTGCGGTGATGCACACGTGACGCGAGTTACGTCACCCGTTCGAGTGTTACGACTCGTCGGGGATGGCATCCCACCACTGACACCACCACTCGGATCCGACGAGGATGCGGAGCTTGGGGTGCCAGCAATACGACAGATCAGCCGTCGGCTCGAGGTAGTAGCGGCAGTTCTCGCATTTCTCGGCTCCAGACGGATGACCGATGAGCACGGCATTGGCCGTGAGGTGCCGCAGCTCCATCGAGAGCGTCTCGTCGATCTCTTTGGGCTCGGGTTCCGGGATGACGTAGTCAGCCATGGCTCGAAGGTAGTCGGCCGGTGCACCAGGATCTCCGATAGATGCCGGCCGACGAAACGCAGGGGTGCCGGCCGCGCGATTACCTCGTATCGGCGGGACGGGAACAGCGGTGATGCTCGTCCCCGGCGACCACGATGATGCGCAGGTGCTCGCCCTCGTGCTCGGTCGTGATCTCGATCGTGTCGCGCGTGAGGTACGGGACATCGAGGTCGGCCCCGCACCAGTTGCACTTGTAACGACCGTCCACCAGCTGCACGGCAATCGTCTCCCTCGCGCCCGGTCGGAGAGCAAGAGCGCTCAACCCAGCCTTCCCCGCGAGATACCGCATGTCCAGCCACTCCGCGCTCGGAGATCCCGCACGCAAGGAATACGGCCCCCGCGATCGGGTTGAATGGCGATCGGGTTGAATGGACGCATGCCGAATCGGGCGCACATCGTCTCGGTCAACGTCGGGCTGCCTCGCACCGTGACGTGGGGTGGACGAGCGGTGACCAGCGCCATCTGGAAGGATCCGGTCGACGGCCCGATCCGCGTGGAAGGTGTGAACTTCCTGGGTGACGACCAGGCCGATCGCCGGGTCCACGGCGGGCCCGACAAGGCCGTCTACGCGTACGCCACCGACGACTACGCCTGGTGGGGCGAGGAGTTGAGGACCCCACTCGACGCGGGCACGTTCGGCGAGAACCTGACGACCGACGGTGTCGATCTCCAGGCGTGCGTCGTCGGCCAGCGTTGGCACGTCGGGACCGCGGTGCTCGAAGTCGCACAACCCCGTGAACCCTGCTTCAAGCTCGGCATGCGCATGGGTGACGCTCAGTTCGTCGATCGATTCGCTGAGAGCGGAAGATCGGGCACGTATCTGCGCATTGTCGAGGCCGGCGAGATCGGTGCCGGCGATCCGATCGTCGTCGACGTCTCGCCCCTGCACGGACTCACGATCGCCGACCTCGTCGCCGCACAGCAGGGAGCATCGCTCGAGATGCTGCGTCGCATCGCAGCCGTCGACGACGTGCCCGAGGGTTGGCGCGACTGGGCCGGCCGTCAAATCACGCGAAGCGGGGAACGTCGCACGCGTCGCTGAGCACCGTGCGCCCCTTGCCGGAACGCTTCGCCGTATACGCAGCGCCGTCGGCTCGGTCGATGAGCACACCGGGATCGTCGTCCGGACCGGCGAGCGCCACGCCGATGCTCGCGTCACAGCGGATCTCACACTCGCCGTACTGGATCGGCTCGACGAGCGCGCCGCGGATCCGCTCCGCGATCGCCCAGACGTCGTCGACGGAACCGGCGTGCTCGCACGCCACGATGAACTCGTCGCCACCCCAACGCGCCGCGAGGTCGCCCGCGCGTGTAACCGACACGAGGCGGGACGCGGTCGCGCGCAGCACCGCGTCGCCGGCGTCGTGGCCGAGCGTGTCGTTGATCGCCTTGAAGTCGTCGAGATCGATGAACATGACGGCGAGCGGTGGAGCAACCCGGCTCTGACGGGTCTTCTCCAGATAGTTGACCAGGCTCGAACGGTTCCACAGGCCCGTCAGATCGTCGTGCGCAGCGCGCCGTTCCAGCTCGCGCTCCAACGCCTTGCGGTCGGTGATGTCGGCCTGCAACGTGATCACGTACGGCTCCTGCGCACCGTCGACACCAGCGACGAGCTGGGCCTGTGACAGCACGAAGATCTCTTTGCCGAACGCGGTCTCGAGCCGGAACTCCGCCGCGACCGGTTCGCCGCCGAGCTGGCGCGTCGTCAGTGCGATCGCGAGCTCGCGATCCTCCGCGTGGACGGAGTCTTCGGCGGGACGTCCCACGAGCGCATCGCGCGAGTAGCCGAGCATGCGACACCCGATGGGGTTGATGTCGATGAGCACGCCGTCGAGATCGACCATCGACACGATCATCGGCGCCTGTTCGAACGCGACCCGGAAGCGTTCTTCCGCGGCGCGGAGTTTCTGCTCGGACCGCTTGCGCTCGGAGATGTCGCGTGCGGTCACGACGACGCCGCCGATCCGCGGATCGTGCTCGAGGTTCTGCCCGACGCACTCGAAGTCGCGGTACGCGCCGTCGGCCGCGCGCAAACGAACCTCAATGGGCACCGCCGCCGGGCGCGTCCCCGCCAGCACCTCGCCCAACGCCGCCGCCGCGGCCTCGAAGTCTTCCGGGTGCACGAGCGAGAACACTCCCCCGTCCGGCTCGAACCCCTTCGGATAGCCGAGCAGACGGGTTCCTTGATCGCTCGCTTCCCACTCACCGTCCGGGTACAGGATCGCGATGATGTCGGGCGAGCTGTCGACCAGCGCGCGGGCGTGGGCCTGACTGCTCGCGAGCGCCTGGGCCGCGCTCAACTCGAGACTGACGTCTTCGATCGTCATCGAGACGTATTCGATCGCGCCGTCGAGGTCGGCCAACACCGACGTCGAGGCCCGGCCGACGAACGTCTCGCCGTTCGCGCGCACGTACCGACGTTCGGCGAAGACACTCGCCCTGCCGGACGACGTCAGGAGCGCGCGATCCGCGACCGCCTGCTCGCGATCCTCGGGATGCACGAGGTCTTCGGCGCGCAGGCCGAGCAGCGCTTCGCGTGACGTCTCGAACAGTCGGGCGAACGTCGCATTGGCGATGACGCCGGACCCTTCGGGCGCCACGAGCGCGAGCGCGATCGGCGACTGCTCGAACATCAACCGGAACCGTCGGTTCGACGCGTCACGGTACGAGATGTCACGACAGCTGAGGACGACACCGCGGACGCGCGGGTCGTTCAGGAGGTTCGTCGCCACGATCTCGAGGTAGCGCCACGAACCGTCGGCCGCGCCTACCCGCACTTCGAGCGGGATCGCGTGCAACCGGCCGTGGAAAACCGTCGCCGACAGCGACTCGACCGCGTACTCCACCTCGTCGGGGTGGACGAGGTCGAAGACACTCTTCCCGACGATGTCGCCGGGCTCGAAGCCCAAGGTCGAGCGGGCTGTCTCGTTCAGATAGCGCACGATCCCGAGCTCGTCGACGATCCCGATCATCTCCGCGGCGGACGCGACGAGCAGGTTCGCCTGATCGGCGTCGAGATCCGTTCCCAGATCCTGATCGAGGCGCCCGTCCATCTCGCGCGTATCGGCCCTCGATCACGACGACTCAACGCTCATCGTCCATCCCGTCCGCGGAATACGGTCGGGCGCCCATCTCGCACTCCCGCCAGCCGGACGGCATGCCCGCCGCGGACGAACCTGTGCTGTGCAGGAATCAGTCGTCGGCGCGAAGTGAGAGGTGGTGGTCGATCTGGCGTTGCTCGAGCTCCGCGAGCTCGTCGTCCGCGCCCGACTCGACGTGCACGAAGTGGTCGTCGGCGCCCGGAAGGGCCCTGATCAACTCGTCCAGCTTCAGCTGAGTCGCCGCCTGCTCGCGGCTCTGGGTGTGCTGGATCATGAAGACCATGATCGTCGTTACCGCCGCGCAGGCGGCTGCGAACGCCGTCTCCCACGACTCCGGGAAGCCCGCGATCGTGAGCGCCACGCCGAACCCGACGATGAACGCGGCCACGACCGCCGCGGTTGCGGGCCGGGACGAGACACGGTCGACATGATGGATGGCCGTGCTCACCGGGTTCGTGCGCCTGGGTTCGAGACGCGTACGAACCTTCATCGGACCGGCCATGCGGTCAGTGTCCCCTCGATCAGCGGGTCTCACTCCCGTCGCTGAAAGGGTGTCAGCCGTTGCCGATGCTCGTCTCGGTGACGTAGCCGTTATTGAAGCCCTCGACGTCTGTGGTCGGCCCGGTCGCGGTCGAGCCGCAGTTCACGGGCCCGAACGCTCCCGAGTACGAGGTGGCGGCGGGCAGGACGAGCGTGCCGCGAATGGAGCCGGTGGTCCCGCACGTCGGGATGTTCACGTTCACGACTGTCTCGCTCAGCGGCGGTCCCGCTCGACCGAGCAGGAACCGCGTCACCCAGTTGGTCATCGCCGTGACACCGGTCGGGAAGTCGTCGGGAGTGCCAAGACCCTGCGACAGCGCGACCGTCGGGATCGAGACGCGCGCCGCGACGCGCGCCGCGCCCACCGTTCCGGAGATGGCGATGATCGGGAGCGACAGGTTCTGGCCGTTGTTGATGCCGGTCACCACGAGGTCGGGGTTCACCTTGAGCGTGTTGAGCGCGTAGCGGACCGAGTCGGCCGGGAATCCGTTGACGGACCACGCCGGGTAACCGGTGAGCGTCGTCTTGAGCGTCGCGGTCAGCGGGTCCGGCGAGGTCGAGCCCCCGGTTCCGCTCTCGTTGGTCGCCGGCGCGGAGACCGTGATGTGGACATTGGTGAACGCGAGCAAACCGTTCACCGTCGCGTCGATCCCGGGCGCGTTGTACCCGTCGTCGTTCGAGACGAGGATCTGCAGTGGCACTGTGTGCGTCGACGTGTAGCACGGGTCGCTCAGGTTGTAGATCGGACCTCCGCCCGCGAGGCACGGATGGCCGGAAGCGAACACGTCGGGCTCGTTCTGGAACGGGCGCAGGATCCAGACCCGCAACTGCCAAGTTGCGCTGCCGACGTACGTCCAGACGTCGTTGCTACCGGGGAACCCGTCGGGCGGGAGGCTGCCGGACTTCACGTTCCACTCGAGACCGGCGACCTGCGCGGTCGGGCTCACTCCGTCGTACAGGAGGGTGTCAGGAAGGCGGAAGTCGAACGTGGTCGGCGGCGCCTTGAACGTGAACGGAGCCCCGACGCCGGCGACGTATCCGGTCGTCGTCGCGCCGTTCGCGATCGCGGAGGCGGCGTGGTCATGGAAGTACGCGACCGACGTCGCAACGTCGAGCTCGAGGGAGAACGTCTGGCAGTCCTGGGCGCTGAGGCGACGACGCAGGCCACGATCCGTAGAGCTCGCATGTTTTCCCCGCAACCAGATGGATGTACGACGCCGGATGCGTCCCTACAGGTAGGCGTCAACCAAGCCCGAGGCTTTCAGCCCGGCCCAGTCTTCGCGACCGGGTGCGTCGATACCGGCGAGTGCCGCCAACCCTTCCTCTTTCGAGGTCAGGTTCGCCGTCGCCGCGGGCGCGCATCCCTTCGGGACGAAGGGCGCGAGCACCGGAATGGCCGCGGGCACCTTGAGATTCGGGTTGCGGAAGTTGAGCACGTTCGCGAGGTTCCCCGGATCGGTCGAGGAGTTCGACGCGTCTCGCTGCGTGAGCGGGGCGAGACCCCAGCGCCACTCGATCATCTTCAACACCGAGGTGTGGTCGTAGAACCCGTGGTTCACGGACCCGCCCGGGTATCGCTTGGTGAAGGGCGACGCGACGATGCACGGCACGCGGAAGCCGGTCAGCACCTTGTTGTTGGCGTCGAGGTCGAGGTCGACTCCGGTGTGGGCATCGGCGCCGATCGTCAGACCCGGCGTGACCCGGCGCGGACGGACGTGTTCGTAGAAGCCTCCCCACTCGTCGTAGTTGATGACGAGCACGGTCTTGTCCCAACCCGGGCCGGTCGACACCGCGTGGAAGACCGAGGAGAGGAACGCGTCGCCGGCGCGCAGGTCAGATGCGGGGTGGTCGTCGTTGGCGGTTCCGGCGCTCTCGCCCGCGAAGCTCGGATCGAGGTACGAGACGTTCGGCAACGTGCCGGCCGCCGCGTCGGCCTTGAACTGGTCGAGCGTGTGCGCGATGGACAGGTACCGCGAGCCGAAGAGCGCGATGATCGGAAGATCGCTGTAGTAGTAGCGACCCGTCGGACCACCGGGCTGGTTGAGCCGGTCCCAGATCGTCGGCAGCGCCGACGCGATGAAGGTGTTCGACGTGCGGTCGGTCTGCCCCGCGTGCTGGAATATCCGGTTCGGGAACGTCGGGCCGAGCAGTGAGCAGAAGTACCGGTCACACGTTGTGTAGTGCTTGGCGAGCGTGCCCATGAACGGTCGATCCGCGGCCTTGTAGTAGCTGATCGCGAACGAATCGTTGTTCGTGTCGAGGAGGAAGCCGTTCATCTTCCCGTTGTTGTACTGAATGCGGCCGCCCGCGTACGAGTGGTCGGGGTCGGCGAATCCGCATCCGTCGAGCTGGGTCTGATGGAACGTCTTGTGCCGCTTGCCGTCGGGCGTGTTGAACTCAAGGCCGCGCTGCTGACCGTCGGAACCCGGAAGCCAACCGAGGATGTGGTCGAAGCTCCGGTTCTCCATCATCACGAGGACGATGTGCTCGATGCCGGACTGCTGCGGATCGGGCAGCTTCGGGGCGGCCGCACCGGCGATACCCCGGAACGTGGAGCTCAGGCCCGACGTGCCCAATTTGGTGCCCAGGAGTGCGGCGCCACCGACTCCGAGCGCGCCCTTGACGAAATCCCGACGGTCCAGATCCATCCCGTGTTCCCCCTGTCCGGTGATCCTGGCGGCAGCTTGCCACAGCGTGCGCGCGCGTGCTCGCGCTCGACGATTTGTCCGTTTGGCGATTCCGGACCGGATCAGATCGCGGAACCGGCCCGGCGCCCGAAGAACGTCCCGTCGCCGAGACTGATGCCGCTGACGTAGCCGCCGGCCGCGAGGCTCGCACTCGTGCGGCCCGCCGCAAACAGTCCCGCGACCGCGGAGCCGTCGGCTGCGAGAACGCGCCCGTCGACATCGGTATGCAGCCCGCCGAGGGTAAACGTCGCGTAGATCGCACCCCGCGCGACCCCGAGATCGATCGCGCCGAGCGGTGGCACCAACGGTTGGACAAACGGCGGCAGCTTCCCGAACTCCGGGTCGACACCGTGCGCGGCGTGTTCGTTGTACCGCGCGACCGTCGCCGCGAACGCCGCCTCGGGCAGACCGATGTCGCGCGCCAACTCCTCGGGGGTCTCGGCGGCGTAGGCGAACCGCAGGCCGAGCAGGTTTCGCTCGTACATCGATTCGTCGAGGACCATGAACACGTCGCCGTCGTGTTCCAT
>JBEPUZ010000043.1:0-22052 GCA_041691275.1 Actinomycetota bacterium
AGATGTGTATAGAGACAGCGTCCGAGAGGCCGGGCTCGACTCCCATGCCGACCAGTGCGAGGAGCCCGCGTTCCTTCCACTGATCTGCGACCGCGAACTGCGCCTCGCCCAACATGACACCGGGGACCTCGAGCGGTCGCTCGGCATGAGGTTGGGAAAGTGTCATAGCCATGTCGATGTAATGACAGCCGGCGTCGAGCGCGGCTACGAATATCGAAGGGTTGAGTCGCGGATCACACGCGTTCATGACGACGTCGGCGCGCTCGTGGAGCGCCAGCTCACAGATGGCAGCTACATCCGACGCGTCGAGTGCCCGCGCGACGAATCTCGCATCCGCGCATCGTTCGACGGCCGCGTTCGCCCTGACGAGGTCGAGATCGGTGACGACGACATGCTCGAGAACTTCGGATTCCGCCGCGGCCTTGGCGATCGCGGACCCGACGCCTCCGGCTCCGACCACGAGAACGCGCATGCTTCACGTTACGTCGTTGCGCCGATCGCGCTTGGCGTCCGGTTCGGGAGTCGCCGGCAAACGGCTCGCCGAAAGTGCAGATCGATGACGACGCTCACGATCGCGGCCCAGAAGCACCACAGTGAGATGAAACCGCTGACGGTCATCCACATCAACACCGGGACCGCGATCAGATTGAGCACACCGAGCAAGGCGATGTCGCGATAGCTGCACAGGAGCAATGCTCCACACGCGGCGACGACATAGAGCGCCGTGAGTTGCCTGCCTTGGCGCAATGCGCTGACGTCGTAGGCGATGTGGCGGCCGTCGATGACGGCGTTCACCGATCCGCGGAACACCGCGACCGCGAGCGAGACGCCGACCGCGATGCCGAGCGCGGCCATCGCGCCGATCAGCTTGCGCCGCGCCGGGGAACGTTCGACCGCGAAGACGGCGATGGGAACAATTGCAGGAAGAGCCGCGAGGGCGAAGCTCAGATACACCCACACGGCGACGCGCTCGATCGACTCGGACACGTGACCCTGGAGGCCCAGCCAGACAAACGCTTCGTCGACCTGGTGCAGCCCGAACAGCAGGGGTAGCGACGCCAGCACGACCTGCTTGGGTTCTCGGATGTGTCGTAGCGCGTCGACACCGATCGCGACGACCAATCCCCCGACGACGAGGTCAGCCTCGGGGGAGAAACACATCCTCCTAGTCTGACCGACAGATCGCGAGTTGCGCGGCAGTAGGCCAGCGCACGTCGGTCGCCCAACCCGCACGCTCGAAGAGACGGATGAGCGCGGCGGCGGGGTCGACCTGATGCGGGAGCGCACCGTGGCGCGCCGAGCGCGGGAACGCGTGGTGGAAGTTGTGCCACGCCTCGCCGAACGAGATGATCCCGAGCGGCGCGAAGTTGGTGCTGGAGTCCTTCTCGGTCGCGGGCTGACGGCCGAACATGTGGCAGATCGAGTTGACGCTCCACGTCACATGGTGCAGCAGCATCATGCGGGCGAGACCGGCCCAGAGGAACGCGGTGAGCGCACCGCTCAGCGCGCCGGTGATCGTCCACCCGAGGAAGAACGGTGCTGCGAGCGACGCAACGGCGAACACCGGGAACAACCGGCTGATGATCACGGTGTCGGCGTCGGCGAGCAGGTCGGGGGCGTAGCGCTCCGCCGACGTCTGGTCGGCCTTGAACAACCATCCGACGTGCGCGTGCGCGAACCCGCGCAGCTGCGCGCCCGGACCCGGCCCGTACTCGTGCGGCGAATGCGGATCGCCGGGCTTGTCGCTGAAGATGTGATGACGACGGTGGATCGCGACCCACCCGACGACGGAGCCTTCGACGGCCATCGAACCGGTCGACGCGAGGAGGATCTTCAACCAGCGCACGGCGCGGAAGCTGCGGTGCGTGAAGAGGCGGTGGTACCCGACCGCGATGCCGAGCCCGGTCACCACGTAGAAGATCGCGGCGAGGACGACGTCGAGCAGCTTGACCGCGTGTCCCCACATGAGCGGGACCGCGATCGCGAGCGCGATCGGCGGGCCGATCATCAGGAGTCCGGTGACCAGACGCCCGGCGCGCACGCTTGCACGGCTCGGAGGGGGTTCGGGCGCGCGCTCGGCGGGCGCAGGCGGATCGAGCAACGATGTCATCGGCGTCTCAGCTCTCAGGAGATGATGAGTTGGTCGTACTCCGACCAGCCTCGGGGTCCAGGAGGGTCGCCAGACACCGCTCGGAACGACGCCCGAGCAGTCCATCGAGCATACGCCAGTTGTCGATCCGCGAACACGCGCTCCTGTGTCATTGCGGTAGCAACGACGGACCTTCAGCCGTTCACCACGTTGGCCGGGAGCTGGGCAAGGCGCGCTTCGAACACGCCGACGATGCCGGCGACGGTCGTTTGTCCGGCGACCGCGTCCTGAGCGCCGTCGGGCTGGTCGAAGTAGACGCCCATCAACGCCCGCCCGCGCCGGAGGTACACCGCGATCGAGTGCGACGCGCCTGCTGTCGTGGCGTCGACGGTGGTGAAGTCGAACGCGAGCCGTTCCACCGATGCCGTCTGCGGCCACGAACCGTCGGGAGCCTTGTGGAAGGTTGTCGTCGCGGTGTCCTCACCGACCGGACTCACCACGGGAGACGACGGGCACTTGGCCGCGACGGACTGCAACTCCTGGAACGCCTGAACGCCGCTCGCCGGAGCTCGATAGAAGATCGCCTCGGTGCTCAGCACGACATCGCTCTTCCCCGTGACGAGCGCGACCTGCCGGCGCGCCGTGCGTTGGGTCTCGCTCGGGAACGTGCCGTTGCACAGGTCAAGGGTGGCGACGGTCAGGTCGGCACCGTTCGGCAGGAGCGCGACGGAGTCGGTGGAAGGCACGTCGGCCTGGTGGAGGATCAGCCCGGTCAGCGCACTGTCGTCGGGATCGGGCGCAACGGTCGAACCCGGTGTGGACGACCCGGGAGTTCCCGGCGCGAACGGCGAGAGCGTGCTGCCCGGCGTGAACGTCGGCGACGGGATAGGGATGACCGGCGCGGCCGAGGCGTCGTCGGTGCTCTTGTCCCGAGCGTTCAGCACAACCGTCGCGACACCGAACCCGATGACGAGCGACACGACGACCAGCGCGGCCACTGCCGCGGCGACGGATCGCCGACTGCTCCGGGGCGGCGGCGGCTGTTCCGGCGAGGTCGTCTCGACCGCGAGCGGAGGCAGGGGCGCAACTGTCTCCAGGTCGGGATCGCCGTACTCGCTCACCCCGAGCAGAGTAGGGCGACGCCGCCGCCGGATTGGGCGCGGCACCGGGATCAAAGCGCGAGTCAGGGCCAGCTGCGCCAGAGCGAGACGTCGATCGCGATCACGGCGCCGGGCGGACGCTCGACCGCGTACACCGGGTACTTCACCGTCAGTAGATCGATCGCGTCCGCGCGTTCGGGACCGTCGTCGAGCACCCTTCCGTCTCCGTCGACCCGCACCCACCACAAGGTCGACCAATTGTCCGAATAGTGGTCGACGAGCAGCGACGCGTGCGGCTGCGCACGCAGGTTCGCGAGCCGGCGTAGGGCAAGGGTCGACTTCGGTTTCCCGTCGACAGCCGAGTACACCACGTCGCCGACGAGCACGAAGCAGCACGGCACCAGATGCGGGTGTCCGCCGCGCCCGACGGTCGCCAGCCGCGCAACCCGCGCCGCGCGTACCCGGCCACGCATCTCCTGCTCGTCCATGCGCCCGCCACCGTAACTGCGCGAGACTCCGCGCATGACCCGCAAGACATTCGTCATCTCGACAGTCGCCGTCGCGGCCACGCTCGCGCTCGCCGGATGCACCTCGTCGTCGTTCCCGACCACCCAGTCGTCGTCACACACCGGGGCGACGCTCGAACGGCACGACTTCCCGTCACACCGACCGGCGCCGCGCGGCCCGGCCGCGGTGATCAGTGGACCGATCACCGGCGGCAACGGCGTGTCGCTGCTCAGCGGCGCGATCGATCTCGCGGCGACGAAGTACACACAAAACGAGTACTTCGCCAGCGGCACCGCAAGCTCGTTCAAGAGCATCGGCACGCAAGGCGCCGAAGGACGCTGGAAGGTCGCGCCCAAGGATCAGGCTTCGTACCGCACACGCATCATCGTGCGCCGCCCGAGCAACCCCAGGCTGTTCAACGGAACGGTGCTCGTCGAATGGCTGAACGTCAGCGCGGGATCCGACACGGCCCCCGACTTCACGTACGCCGGTAGCGAGATCACGCGCAGGGGATACGCCTGGGTCGGGGTGTCGGTCCAGAAGGTCGGCGTGACGGGCGGCACCGGAATCGTCCAGGTCGGGCAGCCGACCGGCGGGCTCGTCGGTACCGATCCCGCGCGCTACGGCTCGCTGCATCACCCTGGCGACCAGTACGCGCTCGACATGTACTCGCAGATATCACGCGCGTTGCGCCGTCCCGGTTCGCTCGACGCTCTTGGCGGTCTCCACGTCGACCGCATGCTGGCCGTGGGTGAATCGCAGTCGGCGTTCCAGCTGACGACCTACATCGATGCGATCCAACCGATCACGCACCTCTTCGACGGCTTCCTCGTGCACAGCCGGGGCGGCGGCGCGATCCCGATCGACAGCGGGACCGCAACTTCGGGTACGTCCGGGGGCGTGCGCATCCGCACCGACATCGACGTTCCCGTCTTCCTCTTCGAGACCGAGACCGACGAGACGTTGCTGCACTACTACGACGCACGCCAGCCCGACAATCGTCACCTCCGGCTGTGGGACGTCGCGGGCGGATCGCACGCCGACGCGTTCATCCTCGGTGGGAACGCCGGGATCCTGCCGTGCAACGGGCTCGTCAACACCGCGCCGACCCACTTCGTCGTCTCGGCCGCGCTCGCCCAGCTCAACCGGTGGGTTCGCACCGGCCGGGCACCCGATCCCGCGCCCCGAATGAAGGTCGCGCTCGTCAACGGTGCACCGGTTGTGCAGCGCGACGCCGCGGGCAACGCGATCGGCGGTGTGCGCACGGCGGCGAACAACGTGCCCGTCGCCACGCTGTCGGGCGTCTCCGCGAACCCGTCGAGCGTGCTGTGCGCGCTGTTCGGGAGCACGAAGCCGTTCGACGCGGCGACCCTCACCCACCTCTACAAGAACCAGGCGACCTACGACCGCAAGTTCGCCCGCGCCACGAACCGGACAATCGCCAGGGGCTACGAGCTCAAGGCCGATCGCGCCGCGATCATCGCCGAAGGCAAGACCAAGATCTGAGCGAAGGGTTTCACGCAACCCGACGGCGCTATCGACTTCGTGCACTCGGCTCATGGCACGCGCGCCCAGACTGCGTACAGCGGGTCGCTGCCCGGCGGAGTCGAGCACACACGACTCTCCGCGGCGCGATAGTTGCCGGCTGCAGCGAAATAGCCGGCGACGATCTGAACGTGCGTCGCGCTCTGCGAATGGACCCAACCGCGAATCGCCTTGGTCGGAAACAAACGGTTCGAGAACGTGCAGACGAACACGCCGCCCGGGCGCACGACCCGGGCGATGTCTCGGAACACCTCGACCGGACGCGTGAGGTAGTCGACCGAGACACAGCAGGTGGCATGGTCGAAGGAATCGTCGACGAACGGCAGGACCGGATCGGCGTTCAGGTCGTGCACAATCCACGACTTCGCCTGCGGATTCGCCGCGAGCTCGTCGGCGTTCATGCCGAGGACCGTGAGCGCGCTCGGGGTCTCGCGGAAGTGCGAGACCCACGAGCTCATGAGGTCCAGCACCTCACCGTGCACCGCGAGCTCGTCGTAGAGGGCGCCCACCGAGGCGATGGCGCCCTCGTCGATGTGGGTGACGTAGCGGGGGAATGCGTAGAACGCGCGGTCGTCCTGCTCGTCGCCGCGGTCGAAGAACCCTGCCGGATACGTAGTCATGCCCCGCAGCTTGCCCGGTTCACGGGGGCTAGCGTCGCCGGTGATGCGACGCGTCCGGCATCCGTGGAACACCGCCTTCACCTGGGTCGATCACGCGGCCGAGCCCGCGACGATCACCGCCGACCAGGCGCGGCAGTTCGACGAGCTCGGCTACTTCGTGGTCGAGGACGCCTTCGATCGCGCGACGCTGGATCAGCTCGACACCGAGCTTTCGAAAGGCGACGCACAAGCCAGGCGCTTCCTCGCCGGCGTACCGGACGGTCGCTTCGGCGTCACCGGCCTCGATTCGCAGGTCATCGCCCCGCACGCCGTGACCCGAAGCGCCTTCGTCCGCGGATTCGTCGCAGGTGAGGTGCTCGCGGGTCTGGCGCTCGACCTGGTCGGCCCGGACGTACGCCTGTACTGGGACCAATCGGTGTTCAAACAGGCTCACGGTTCCGAGCCCGTTCTCTGGCACCAGGACAACGGCTACACCTACGTAGAGCCGCAGGCATACCTGACCTGTTGGATCGCGATCGACGACGCCACGCTCGACAACGGCTGCATCGCGGTAATGCCCGGCGTGCACCGCGAGGGAACGCTGGAACACGCGTCGACTCCGGTCGGCGAGGAGTGTTGGGGCGACTGGGCGGAAGCGGTCGACGTCCCGGTACGCGCGGGCAGCATCGTCGTGTTCACCTCGCTCACTCCGCATGCGACCCAACGCAATCTCACCGACGACGTCCGCAAGGCCTACATCGTCCAGTACGCGCCCGACGGCGCAGTCGCGCATCACGGTCGGCCCGGATCGGGCCCGCCCATACGGAGCGAGGTACTGGGAGACGACGACCGGCGGTACTGGATCGTGCGCGACGGCGCACGGGTCGAGCCGCCTACGCGGTCATCGCGACCGGCGTAGCCGTCGCGTCGGGATTCGTCGTCGGGCGCGACGATTCGGTCGAGCTCGCCGGGCCGAGCACGGCCCGTTCCACCGCGCGGCCGGCGTCGGGCGCAGGCACAGGCTCCGGTCGGGGCGCACGCGGCACTTCGGCCCATACCGTCCGGCCGTCCGGCCCCACGATCGTCGACCAGCTCGACGTGTGCTGTTCGAGCAGTCGTTGGCGGCATTCGCCGAGCCCGCCGTGCTCCTCACGCGTGTCCCGCAGCATGAGCATCGTCTCGTCCGATTGCACGGTGACCACCACGAACACGTCACCCCGCCGTCGCGCGCGAAAACCGCGCCGCCCGACCGGCTCACCTTCGACGTCGACGAGCTGCTCGACGACGAGCGCGACCTCGGCGGCGTGGTCGGCGCCGGCCTTCGACCGGTCACACTCACGCCGCACCAGATCCCGCATCGAAGCGACGCGCTTCGGGTCCGCGGTGAGTCGGAGCTCGAGCATCGCCGGTCAGGCCTGCCCGTCGTTCCGATACCGTGCGGTGCCCTGCAGCATGCGACGAAACCCCGTGTGCCGAATACGCACGGACGCGGGTTTCGCCATTCGCTCGCCCCTGCCGAGGCGACCAGATTGCAGGCAGGGAGTCGACGCGTCGTCCGCCACCGACGACCGGTGGCGGACTTGTATCGACCGACCCGAGACCCGGGTGAAGCGGGGCACGGAGAATTGTGCCGGTTGTCATACTTTCCCGGAGCCGGATTCCCGCCGGCGCAGCGAGGTCAGCGCTTCTTGGCGACGCGCTTCGTCGGCCTCTTCGCCGGCTTGGTGCGCTTGGTCGCGTTCGCCGCTCGCTTCGTCGCCTTGGCCTTGGCCGCACGGGCCGCGCGCGCCTTGACGAGGTTCTGCGCAAGCTTCGCGCGGGCCTCGGGCGAGAGCGGGCGCCGCTTCTTCGCGACCTTCGTCGGCGCCGTCACAGGAGCCGTGGCGCGGGCGCCATTCGTGTTCGACGGCCGGCCCACTGCCGGTGCGACGTCGGCGACTTCGACGCTGTCGCCGAACAGATCCCGGGCGACGATCGCGGCTTGGTACTGGTTACTGGCTTCCACGATTTCGACAGACGAACGTCTCAACGTGACTCGATAGCGCGGCATAGGTATATCCCTCTCGGATTGGTCGACTGACAACACCGTAAACGACATACGGTCCATTTGGGGAACGCGTAAACGCCTGCTCTGGACAACAAAGGACGTCGAGGTCGACGCTACAGAGACGTGCTCGTCAGGCAATCCGCGGAAACCCGCTGCGATTGCACGAGCGCTTCAGGAAGCCTCTGAGACTTCGACCAGCTCACAGTGAACGGATCGGACGGTTCAAAGACCGTTCCTTCGTCCAGCAAACACTCAGGAAACGGTCGAAGACTCCGTGAGGCCGGAAAGGACCATGGGAAGGGGCTCCGCCGGCGTTATCAGCGGCGAGTGCCTCCGAGCGATGATCAGTTTGGCGCGATCAGGCTCTCGAATCCGTCCGGTCCAGCTGCCGTGCCGCTCCCACGCTGCCGAGCACGCCATACATGTCAGCAGCAACGAGCCGCCGGCCGCGACTTCCACGTCGACCTGGGCGCCGTCGTACGGGCACTGGGTGAGGTTCATTCGTCTTCCTCGGCGCCGCGGCGAGGAAAATGTAGCGATCGACGCCACAGCGCTACAGAGTTCGGTGTCTGGCGCCGACAATGCTCACGGCGCCCGCAACCCCCTCTACGCGCGGTCGCTCGAACGACGCCTCCGGTTCACGCATTGCCATAGCCACCGGAGGCGTCGTCGCGTCCGAACGCGGTCGGATCGTGCGAAACCGGTGGTTGCTTACTCGTCGAGCGCGCGCTCGTCGCGGTGTTCACCGAGCCGCTCGGCGGGCGACTTCCCGGAGTCGACCGCGTCGTAGGTCCAGTCGGGTTGCTTCGCCGCGTGCCGCTCGTCGCTGCGCGCGACACCGGCATCGATGGCGACAAGCTCGGCAATCTGTCGGGGCGCGTCCGAACGCGCGCGCTTTTCGAGGTGAGCTTCGACGTCTTCGGGAAAGAGGTCGAGAAGGCTCCCGCTGAGGACCTGTTGTTGCGTCGCGAGGGAGCAGCGCGCACCGTCGGCCACCTTCGCAATCCGGGAGCGCAACTCGTCGAGATCGTGCGTCGTCGCCGCGCCCCGCGTCGTCGCCGCGAGCAGCTCCGCGATCCGTAGTCCGTCGAGCTTGCACGGCGTGCACTGCCCGCACGACTCCACCGCGAGGAAGCGCGAGGCGCCCGCGGTGACCGCGACGAGATCGTCGGCGTCGTCGAAGACCATGAAACCGGCCGAACCGAGACCGCTCCCGATCGCCGAGAGCGCCTCGTAGCTCACCGGCGTGTCGAGGTCGGCGCCGACGATAAACGGGCTCGACACGCCGGGCAGCACCGCGCGGATCTCCCGACCCGGACGGGGCCCGCCGCCGATCGCCTCGATCACCTCGCGCAACGGGGTCCCCATGATGACCTCACCGACGCCGCTATGGACCGTCGAACCGGTCACCGTGCAGACGATCGTCCCCGGCGACGCCTCGGTCCCCTCGGTGCGGAACCACTCCGCCCCGCGCGCCAGGATCCGGGCGACGTTCGCAAGCGTCTCGACGTTGTCGACCAGCGCGGGCGGCGCGTCGTTGTCGGCGCCGGGACCGGCCATCTCGACGTGGGCCGACAGTCCGCTCTGGGTGTGGAGGTCGGCGGACGACTCCACCACCTCCCGCACGCCCCGGCGGTACGGCGGCGCGATGCGGGGAAACGGGTAGCGCCCGTCGATCGTCTCCAGCAGCGCGGTCTCCTCGCCGTAGAGGTACTCGTTGGGTCCCTCGAAGACGGAGACCTGGACCCCGTCGGTCCAGCCCGCTGCCGTCATCTCGCCGATGGCGAGCCGGAGCCGCTGCACCTCTTCGGTGAACGAGTGCTTGGTCGCGACGATCACCTCGTCGGCCCCGACCGAGCGTGCGGCGATGAGCGCGCCTTCGAGCACCTGGAACGGGTCGTTCAGGATGATCGTGCGGTCCTTGAACGTCCCGGGCTCGCCTTCAGCCGCGTTGACGACCACCGACGTGCGCTCGAATCCCGAGCAGTAGTCGCGCACCGTCCGCCACTTGCGGCCGGTCGGGAAGCCCGCTCCACCGCGCCCTCGCAGACCGGAAGCCTCGAGCTCGATGATGATCTCCTCCCTCGAGAGCCGGCGGGCGGCCTCGAGGCCCTTGCCGCCTCGTACCCTCACGTACTCGTCGAGCGAGACGATCGGCGTCGGGTACAGCACTCGGTGCACAAGGGTCATGTGCGCAGTTTCGCGCAAGGGCGCGGCACCGACGAGATCCGGAGGATGCCGCGAGGGGTGATCGACGTCGATATGTTGACGCGAATGGCGCGACGCTCGGCCGACGAGCTCCTCGACGAGGCACGGCGGTCGCTGCAGCGGGTCGACCCCGCCGAAGCGGCGCGTGCCGCCGAGGCCGGTGCGCTGATCGTCGACATCAGGCCGTCTGAGCTCCGCCACCGCGACGGCCTGATCCCCGATGCGTTGGTCATCGACCGGAACGTTTTGGAGTGGCGGCTCGATCCGGCGAGCGTGGACCGCGTTCCCGAGGTGACGTCGCACCAGCAGACGATCATCGTCGTGTGTGACGAGGGCTACGCGTCGAGTCTCGCCGCGGCCGCGCTCCAGCAGCTCGGCCTGCACCGCGCGACAGATCTCACCGGCGGCATCCAGGCTTGGATCGCCGACGGCTTCCCGACCGTTCCTGCCGGCTGAGTGCCCACCGACCGATTCAGGCGTCTTCGGCGGGTACGAGCGCCTTCCACGTGAGCCCGCCGAGAACACCACCCACGAGCGGGAAGACGATGAACACCCACAGCTGCTTCAGCGCCCAGTCGTGCTGGAACACCGCGGTGGCGAGGCTCCGGGCCGGGTTCACCGAGGTGTTGTCGACCGGGATCGTGATGAGGTGGATCAGCGTCAGCATCAGGCCGACGGTGATCCCGGTGAATCCGGGTGACATCGACTTGCGGCTCGTGCTCGCGATCACGAATACGAAGAGCGCAGTGAACACGACCTCGGTCACTATCACCGCCCCGATCTTGAACCCACCCGGGGAGTGCGAGCCGTAGCCGTTCGAGGCGAAACCCGTGCCTTTGGCGCTGAAGCCCGTGACGCTGTGCGCGATCACGAAGATGATCGCGGCGCCGACGAGGCCACCGACGATCTGACCGCCGATGTAGAAGGGAACGTCGCCGCTCCTCGTCTTGCCCATGACCCAGAGCCCGGCCGTGACGGCGGGATTGATGTGGCACCCGGAGATCGACCCGATCGCGTAAGCCGCGCACAGGAGGCTCAGTCCGAACGCGATCGCCACGCCGAGCACTCCGACCGATCCCTTGGGGAAGAACCCACCCGTCGCGAGGATCGCAGTACCCGGACCGCCGACGACGAGTATCAGTGTCCCGATCGCCTCGGCCAGCGCGATGCGCCCTCGTTCCGACATCGGATCCCCCTTGATCGAACGTACGACACTCACGCGCAAACCTACCGACGAATCGCCGGGTTGACGAGACGACAAAGGAAGGGCCGGCGCGTGCGCCTCGTCCCTTGTGTGAGTGACGCGGAGCGTCAGAAGTGCAGGCGCCAGACCTGACCCGAGCTGTCGAATCCGGCGCACGCACCGTCGAGACCCGTACCGGGCACCGACCGCGGATGTGGCGGAGGTGATGGCAGAGGTCCAGAGGTGATGCCAGACGTGATGCCAGACGTGATGATTGACTCCGAGCATGAAGAAACTCGCCGACTACGGCTCCGACGACCATCCCGCCGACGACCCCGAACGCGTGCAGATCACCTGGATCGTCGCGGTCCTCGACGACTGCGAGGAGTGCGCCGACCCGAGGATCGAGCTGACCGTCGAGGAATTGGGTGAGCCGGGAACCGGGCTCGTCGGTCACCTCAGCCCAGCCACCACGCGCCGCCTGCGCGCGGCCCTGGCCACGGCGTTGCGCGAGATCGGCGAACCCGTCGACGGGTGATCACCGGTGGGGCGATTGCACGCGTCACGAGAAATCGCGGTCGGTCGAGATCATCACGACGGCTGCGTCAGCACGCGATTTCGGTAAGAGTGACGCGATGCTCGCGCACCCGATCTCCGGCGACACGGTGGCCGTCGAACCGGCGCTCGGGGAGACCGTGCTCGACCGCCGGACACTGCTGCGCCTGTTCGCGGCCGGCGCAGGCGCGGCCGCCCTCGCGGCGTGCTCGTCGTCGGGCGGATCCCGAGGCGCACCGCCCACCGGTGCCTCGGCGAGCCCCGCGGCGTCGCCCTCGCCGCCGCCGGCTCGAGGCCCGGTGGTATGGAGCCAGCTCCAGAGCAAGCTGAACGGGCGGCTCGTGCTGCCGAACGCGGCGAGCTATGCGACCGACCTCCAGCTGTACGACCCCCGGTTCGACACCATCCGACCGGCCGCGATCGCGTTCTGCGCCGATCCCGCCGACGTCCAGCGCTGTATCGAGTTCGCGCGCAACAACGATGTGCCGTTCACCGCGCGCAGCGGCGGCCACAGCTACGCGGGCTACTCGAGCAACACCGGGCTCGTCGTCGACGTGACCGCGATGAACGGCGTCTCGCTTGCCGGTGACAACGCGCTGATCGGCGCGGGCGCGCGGTTGATCGACGTCTACAGCAGTCTCAACGGTCAAGGTGCTTCGATCCCGGGCGGCTCGTGCCCGACGGTCGGCATCGCCGGGCTCGCGCTCGGCGGCGGCATCGGCGTAGTCGGCCGTCAGCACGGACTCACGTGCGACGCGTTGACGGGTGTGTTCGTCGTCACCGCCGACAGCAACCTGGTCCACGCGACCGCGAGC
The DNA here is from genome assembly GCA_041691275.1 of Actinomycetota bacterium. Taxonomy (GTDB): domain Bacteria; phylum Actinomycetota; class Acidimicrobiia; order IMCC26256; family PALSA-610; genus PALSA-610. Next base: position 12,649 of record JBEPUZ010000043.1, read on the forward strand.
GAGAACAGTGACCTGTACTGGGCGTGTCGTGGCGGAGGCGGCGGCAACTTCGGGATCGCGACGGGGTTGGAGTTCGCAACCTTCCCGACCGGTGACGTCGCGCTGTTCACGCTGCGTTTCCCGTGGGCTGCGGCCGCCGACGTCCTGCCCGCATGGATGACGTGGATCGACGGCGCTCCGGACGCGTTGTGGTCGAACTGCATCCTGTCGACCGCGCCGGGCAACGCCGGACCGTCGATCTCGATCGGCGGTATCTGGGGCGGCGCGCGGGCGGGCGTTGCGCCGCTCATCGCGCAACTCGTCACGCAGTCGGGGTCGACCCCCACCACGAACTTCCTGGAGACGATCCCGCTCGCGCATGCGATGTACGTCGAGGCCGGCTGCAGCCAACTCAGTCAGTCGGCGTGCCATCTGCCGAGTCAGAACCCGCAAGGCACGCTCACGAGAAGCGCGTCGTTCGCGGCGTCGAACTATCTCGACCAGGCGCCCTCGGACGCCGGCATCCAGGCGATGGTGGGCGCCATCACCGCCCGCAGCCAACAGCAGGGATCGGGCGCGATCGCGTTCGACTCCTACGGCGGCGCGATCAATCGCGTACCCGCCGCCGCGACCGCGTTCGTGCATCGCAACGCGCTCTGCTGCGCGCAGTACAGCGTCAGCTACGACACGTCCGACTCTCCCAACCAGGTCGCGGAGCACCAGGCGTGGATTGCGTCGTTCAGGAACACACTGCGCCCGCACGTCTCCGAGGCCGCGTACCAGAACTACATCGACCCGACGTTGACCGATTCGCTCCACGCCTACTACGGCGACAACCTCTCCCGACTGAAGACGGTCAAGAAACGCTGGGACCCCGACGACGCCTTCCGGTTCGCGCAGAGCATTCCGCTCCCGTAGTGGAGCGCCCGGACCGAGGCGCGCAGGCCAGGCACCGCCGCCGAGTGGCAGGATGCGGGCATGACGACTGAGCGCATGGAAGTCCAGCGGACGATCAAGGCCGATCCGGCCGCCATCTTCCCGATCGTGAGCTCCCCCGAGGGCCACGTGATGATCGATGCCTCGGGAATGCTCATGAGCTCGAGCGGCGAGCCCGCAAAAGCAGTCGGTGACACGTTCGTCATCCACATGGATCGCGAGGCGCTCAACGACTTCCCGATGGGCCTGTACGACGTGACGGTCAAGATCACGAAGTTCGAACAGGACCGCGAGGTTGCGTGGACGATCGAGGGCCAGATCAAGCCGCAGATCGGCCACGTGTACGGGTACACCCTCGAACCGACCGACGAGGGCACACTCGTCACGTCGTACTACGACTGGTCGGGCATCGACCCCCAGTGGAGAGAGGCGAACATCTTCCCGATCATCCCCGAGTCGGCGCTGCGCGCGACGCTCGGGATCCTCGACCGCACCGTCCAGCGGGGCGGCATCTAGCGGTCGAGCTGGAGCTCGACCTTGCCGGACGGGTCGGCGAGGAGGTCTCCCGTTCCGCCGACACCGGAGAAGTCGCCGCTACCGCAGCCGGCCAAGACCACGAGCTCCGCCTTCGCCGCGTCGGCCGCGTACGTACCGACGTGTCGCAGCACGAGCGTTCCCCGACGGTCGCCGACGGAGCCGTCGATCCGCTCGATACCGACGAACGTCGCGGTGCCGTCGTCGGCGTAGCCCATCAGCCACTCGGTCACCGACGTTCCCTCGATACCGCCGGAGTAGGTCTTCGTCACGGCGGCGGTGGTGAGCTTGGCGGCGCCCTCGTGCTCGTCGAACGGCTTCTCGTCCCAGTTCGTGACCTCGAACGTCGCGGAGATCTTGGTCGACATCTGCGGCTCCTTCGTGTGACAGCAGTTATGTGAGTGAGTCACACATATACCCGGGCGTGTCTGTTGCCAAACTTGGGTACATTCGCCTCCATGAAGACGCGCCGTCCGGATCGCACGACAAACCTCTTCGGTGCGCTCACGCTGGTCGCCGGCGACGAGATACGCCGTGCCACCGAGACCGCGGCGAAGCACACCGACGCGGCGCCCGCCGCGCTGATCGCGTTGTACGAGTTCCTGGGTGGTCGTTCGATCGACGATCTCCGCAACGCGGTCGGACTCACGCCGTCCGGAGCGGTACGGCTCGTCGACCGTCTGGTCGGCGAGGGCTACGTCGAACGCCGCCCCGGCGCCGACCGCCGCGCGGTCGCGCTCGTGCTGACCGCGACCGGACGCCGGGCCGCGCGCAAGGTGCTCGAAGCACGCGCCGACACGATCGATCACGTGCTGTCGCCGCTCAGTCGCGCCGACCGCGCCGCCCTCACGCGGATCCTCGAGCAGCTCCTCGCCGCGACCACTCACGAGCGCCTCGCCGACCGAGCCCTCGGGCCGGCTCCTATCGGCGGCTATACGTGCCGCATGTGCGACTTCGCCGTATGCGGACGGGACCGAGGGCTCTGTCCGGTTGCCGGCGCGGCGTCATCGACTTCCGCCACCGAATGACAATCAGCGCGCGGCAGCGTCACCGGATCGACCATCGCGCAGATCGATGACCGAACGGCGGACGGCGCGGGAACCCGGCTCGTCGGCGCCGAGGGCGATCTGGTCGCGGCCGTTGCGCTTGGCCACATACATCGCGAGGTCAGCCCGACCGAGGAGCGCCTCGACGCGATCGTCGCCGTTGCCACTCAGCGATATCCCGATGCTGCACGTCATGTTGAGCTCGTGGCCCTGGACTATCACCGGCGTCGCCAGTGCGACACGAATCCGCTCGGCGGTGACGGCGGCGTCTTCGGGTGCGGCCAGATCCTCGAGGAGGGCGACGAACTCGTCACCACCAGTCCGCGCGACAGTGTCGGATTCCCGCAGCTGCAGTTCCAGGCGACGGGCCACTGCCTGCAGGGCCTGGTCCCCCACGAAGTGACCGAGATCGTCGTTGATCTGCTTGAAGTGGTCGAGATCGCAGAACAGCACCGCGGTCAGGCACTCGCGTCGATTCGAACGCGCCAGCGCGTGCTCGAGCCGGTCGACCAGGACGCGCCGGTTCGGGAGTCCCGTCAGCGCGTCGTGCAGCGCGCGGTACTCGCTGTCGCGCTCCGCCTCCTTGCGGTGCGTCACGTCGACCGCGATCGCGACCCAGCCGGGATCGGGCGCGAGCCTGAGGGCGGCACTGACGATGTACGTCGTCGATCCGTCCGGGCGGCTGATCTCGAACTCCTGACCTTCGCCATCGCCGACGGACGAGCGCCGGACACCGTCGAGGCCACCGGCCAGCAGCTTGTCGAGCGGAATCCCCGCCTCGAGATCATGACGGTCGGCTCCCATCATCCGGAGCATCACGTCGTTGGCCTCGAAGATCCGGCGACCCGCGCCGTAACAGACCCCGAAGAGATTCGCGGCGAAGATGCGGCGGTACCGGTGCGCGGCGTTGCGCTCGCGCTCGGCGCGCGCGGCGAGCTCCGAGGTCGTCACCGCGAACGCGGTGTGGTCCAGGGCGAGGTGGGCGACCGCGACCACCGCGCCGAGCTCGTTCTTCACCGGCACGAGCTGGACGTACACGTGCACCTCACCGCCCGCGCGGGTGTGCCGGGTCGCCTCGAACGGCGCGACGTCGTGACCGCGCTGCAAGCGCCACACCATCGCATCGATCTCCGACCGGCGGTCCGCCGGCACGATGAGGTTGACGGAACGCCCGATCGCCTCCGAGGCGCGCCACCCGAATCGGCGTTCCGCGCCGCGGTTCCACTGCACGATCCGGCCGTCGAGGTCGGTCGTGGCGATCGCGACGGATTCGGCCTCGACGATCGCGGCCTGCAGCGCGCGTTCGGAGTCGACGGGCTCGATCAGAGAGATGTCGACGTCGTCCTCGGGACCGGCCTTGCGCATCGCGTCCACCTCGATCGGTGCGCTCCGCCCGTTGCCCCCGCTGGGCGTCACCGCCCCTCATCGGTCGCACCTATCGGACTCTGAGGAAGACCCGACAGCTCGTCCGGCCTCCGAATCCAGGCCGGGAAGACACGGGCGGCATGACATTCGTCACGGCCATTTGGTCACGGCGGCGTCTGGCGGGCGGAGGGCGAGAAGCGCACGATCGGTGCATGACAACCACCGATCCCTCCACCTCTGTGGAGATCGAGCCGGCCTCGGCGCCGGCGACCGGCGGCTCATCCGCCGGGATCACGCTCGCCGGACTCGACAAGTCCTTCGGCGCGGTGCACGCGGTGCGCGGCGTCGATCTCGACATCGCGCCCGGGGAGACGGTCGCGCTGCTCGGCCCCAACGGCGCGGGCAAGTCGACCACCATCGACATGCTGCTCGGCCTCACCCGCCCCGACCACGGACGCGTCTCGATCTTCGGCATGACTCCCGCAGAGGCCGTCGCCGCGGGCGCGATCGGCGCCATGCTCCAAACCGGGTCGCTGATCGGCCAGCTCACGATCCGCGAGCTCGTCAACCTCAGCGCGTCGCTGTACCCGTCGCCACGATCCGTCGACGAGGTGCTGGACCTCACCGGGATCGCCGACATCGCCGACCGCCGTACGGAGAAGCTCTCCGGCGGCCAGACCCAGCGCGTACGGTTCGCGATCGCGATCGTCGCCGACCCCGATCTCCTCGTGCTCGACGAGCCGACGGTCGCGCTCGACGTCGAAGGGCGGCACGCGTTCTGGTCCGCGATGCGCGCCTTCGCCCGTAGTGGCAAGACGGTCGTGTTCGCCACGCACTACCTCGAAGAGGCCGACGCCTTCGCCGATCGCATCGTCCTCCTGGCGCAGGGCCGGGTCGTCGCCGACGGCTCCAGTACCGAGATCAAGGCCCGCGTCGGCATGAAGACGATCCGGGCGACACTTCCCGACGCACCGATCGATCGCCTCGGCACCTTCGCCGGTGTCGCCGGCGCCGAACAGCACGGCGAGACCGTGATCCTCACGTGCCGCGACTCCGACACCGCGCTGCGGGCGATGCTCGCCGAGTTCCCGCAAGCGCACGACATCGAGGTGCTCGGCGCCAATCTCGAAACCGCGTTCCTCGCCCTGACCGGCGATGCTCCGAAGGAGGAGACCCGATGACCGCCGTCACACCTCTACGACGCCGCGAGGTCGCCAAGCCGAGCACGCACACCTACATGCGCTACGAGCTGCTGCGCGCCTTTCGCAACACGCGATTCTTGTTGTTCTCGCTCGTGTTCCCGCTGCTCATGTTCTTCCTCGTGGCCGGCCCGAACAAGAACCAACAGCTCGGTGGGATCAACTTCGCCACCTACTACATGGTCGGCATGTTGGGCTGGGGCTCGATGGCCGCGGTGATCGCCGGCGGCGCGCGCATCGCCGCCGAACGTTCGATCGGATGGCATCGGCAACTGCGCATCACGCCGCTCTCGATCCGCACCTACTTCTCCACCAAGGTCCTGAGCGGGTATGCGCTCGCGTGCCTGTCGATCGTCCTGCTCTACGGAGCCGGGATGGCGCTGGGCGTGCGGTTGAGCGCGCTGCACTGGCTCGAGCTGACGGGTTACGTGCTCGTGGCGTTGGCTCCGTTCGCGGTGATCGGCATCATCCTCGGACACCTCCTGACCGTCGACTCGATGGGTCCCGCGCTGGGCGGACTGACGTCGTTGTTCGCAATCCTGGGCGGCTCGTGGGGCCCGATCGCGACGAGCGGCTGGCTGCAGTCGGTCGTGAAGCTCCTGCCGTCGTACTGGCTCGTCCAGGCGGGCAACTCCGCTGTCGGCGGCAACGCGTGGCCGGCGCAGGCGTGGATCGTCATCGGCGTGTGGACGCTCGTCAGCCTGCGGGTCGCCATGCGCGTGTACAGCCGCGACACCGACCGGGTCTGACCCCGACGATGAGCCCGAAGTCGCGAGCCCGGCGGCCGCGAGTGCGAAGCTCCCGGTCGTGACCGAACTGCAACCGTCCCCGCCGCCGGCAGTGCCCCGCGCGGGGACGCGGGGACCTGGCACTCAGGGGCCCTGGATGCGGCACGCGGGCCCGGACGACCTCGTCGACGAGCACAACCGTTGGGGCATGGGGCGACGGCGGCTGATCTTCCCAGCGATCTTCCTCGTCTACCTCCTGGAGACCGCGTCGGGCGTGAACAAGCACAGTCACGGCGCCTGGGCGGTTGTCGGCTACGGCCTGCTCGTGATCTTCTCCGCGTGTTATCTCTCGTCGCTTCCCGCTCTGTGGACCGGCAACGATCGGCGCTTTTGGTTTCTCTACTTCGCGCTCATCGGTCTGACCGGCGCCGAGCTCGTCCTCGCACACGAGGATGCGTTCGTGATGTGCATCTACATCGCCATCGTCGGCATCGCGTCGGGCGAGCGCTGGGGTCTGCCCGCGGCCGGGGTCCTCACGCTCTTCGCGCTGTTCCTGCCTCCCGCGATCGGCTCGTGGCACGCCGACTTCGACGCCTCCAACGCTGCGTCACTCGCGCTCGTGTCGCTCGCGATGTGGGCGTTCTTCGGCATCATCCGCACGAACCACGCTCTCGACGACGCGCGCGCGCAGGTGGCGACGCTCGCCGCCGAAGGTGAACGCAATCGGATCGCGCGCGACCTGCACGATCTGCTCGGGCATTCACTCACCACCATCACCGTGAAAGCCAACCTCGCGCGCCGATTGGCCGACCACAACCCCGCGCGCGCCGCGGTCGAGATCGCCGAAGTCGAGGAGCTCGCGCGCCGGTCGCTCGCCGACGTGCGCGCGGCAGTGTCGAACTACCGCGTCGTCACCTTGACGAACGAGCTCGCCACCGCGCAGGAGGTGTTGCGGGCGACGGGCATCGACGCCCGCGTCCTCACGCCCACCGACGTCGTCGATCCCGAGCTGCAGGAGCTGTTCGGGTGGGTCGTGCGGGAGGGTACGACCAACGTCGTGCGTCACGCTCGCGCCTCACACTGCACGATCACGCTCGGAGCGCGGTCGGTCGAGATCCGCGACGACGGTCTCGGCACGAGCGCGGGAGTGACGGGGAACGGCATCACCGGGCTCCGGGAACGGGTCGCGGCCGTCGGCGGAACGGTCGAGGCGGGAACCGTCGACGGCGGGTGGCGCATCGCGGTGGAGGTCCCGTGACGATCCGGCTGCTCGTCGCCGACGACCAGGCCCTCATCCGATCGGCGCTCGTGGCGCTCCTCTCGCTCGAACCCGACTTCGAGGTCGCAGCCTCGGTCGGGCGGGGCGACGAGGTCGTGGCCGCGGTACTCGAGCACCGTCCCGACGTCGCGCTGCTCGACATCGAGATGCCGGGTCTCGACGGCCTCGCCGCGGCCGGCGCGATCGCGGCGCAGGCGCCCTGGTGCCGGGTGCTCATCCTCACGACCTTCGGCCGTACCGGCTACCTGCAGCGGGCGATGGAAGCAGGCGCGCTCGGCTTCGTCGTCAAGGACGCACCCGCGGAACAGCTCGCCGACGCGGTGCGTCGCGTCGCCGCGGGCGAACGCGTCGTCGATCCGGAGCTCGCGGCGGCGACGCTCGCGGGCGGCTCATCGCCTCTCACCGGACGCGAACGCGACGTACTCGTCGCCGCGCGCGAGGGCGCTACCGTCGCCGACATCGCGGGCCGGCTGTTCCTGTCGGAAGGCACCGTCCGCAACTACCTCTCGTCGGCGATCAGCAAGGTCGGAGCGCGCAACCGGCTCGAGGCGATCAAGGAAGCCGAAACGCGCGGCTGGCTCTAACGGGCGTCAGGCCGTCGCCGATTCGACGAGCACCGAGATGCCATCGAGGATTCGGGCGAGACCGAACGCAAACTCGGTTTCGATGCCGTCGTCGTCATCGAGCGAACCCGACGCGATCGCGCGCTGGAGCGACGGAAAGCGGAGTGGATCGATGAGCGCCGACAGCGCGGCGCCGTAGCCCGATGCGGGCGCACCCTCGACCGATGCTGCATCGAGGTCGGAGCTCAACATCGCGTCGGCGCGCACGAAGCCGCTGAGGAGCAGCACGCTCGACAGCTTCTGCTGTTCGGTCAGCTGCATCGCTCGCATGCTCTGCAACGCCCGCTCGAGCCAGGCGACATTGTTCGGACCGAGCGGCGGACCGTTGACGGGTACCCGCGTCGACCAGGGATGGCGACGGTACGCGGCCCGCACGCCGACTGCCCACGCGGTGAGACCCGATCGCCAGTCGCGCTCGTCAGGACCGACCGGCATCGGCGGGCCGAGCGCGGCGTCGACCATCAGCGCGAGCAGGTCGTCCTTGGCGGAGACGTAGCGGTACAGCGACATCGTCGACGCGCCGAGCTCGGCCGCGACCCGTCCCATCGACAGCGCCGCGAGCCCGTCCGTTCCCGCCACGCGTATGCCCGCGGCGACGACCTGCTCCAACGTGAACCCGCGTTTGGGCCCCCGCGTCGGGCGTTCGCGGAGCCCCCACGCGAGCTCGATGCTCGCAGGCAGGCTCGAGGCCGGCGGCTCGCCGGACGTTGGTTCCGTCATCACGCGCTCCTCGGTTGACACACAGTAGCGCATTGCGTATAACGTACGCATAATAGAGTACGGCATACGCAATGAGGAGAGACATGACCTGCGACCTGGGCATCGAGGCCCACGGCCTGACCAAGTCCTACGGACCGACGGTCGTGCTGCGAGGCATCGACCTGGCCGTGCCGCGCGGCAGCGTGTTTGGGCTGCTCGGCCCGAACGGCGCGGGGAAGACCACCGCCGTGCGCATTCTGGCCACGCTCACCGAGGCCGACGGGGGATCGGCGCGGGTCGCCGGCTTCGACGTCGCGACCGAGCGTCACGCCGTCCGCCGGCGCATCAGCCTCACAGGCCAGTACGCGGCCCTCGACGAACTGCAGACCGGCGCCGAGAACCTCCGCATGATGGGTCGCCTGCTCGGCCTGTCGGCACGGCGGGCACGGGCGCGGGCCGACGAGCTCCTCGCCCGGTTCGACCTCACCGAAGCCGCCGATCGCCGCGTGAGCACCTACTCCGGCGGCATGCGCCGGCGCCTCGACCTCGGGGCCGGTCTCGTCGTCCCACCCGAGGTCGTCTTTCTCGACGAGCCCACGACGGGGCTCGACCCCCGCAGCCGCCAGGGGATGTGGGAGGTCGTTGCCGACCTGACCGCGGGCGGCGTCACCGTCTTCCTCACGACGCAGTATCTCGAAGAGGCCGACCGGCTCTCCGACCGCATCGCGGTCGTCGACGGCGGCCGAATCGTCGCCGAAGGAACGACCGACGAGCTGAAGCAACGCGTCAGCGGTCACCGGCTCGACGTGCATCTTGCCGACGCGGCCGCACTCGACGACGTCGTCGCCCACCTCGGCCGGCGGGCGGTGCACGTCGATCGACGTGGGCGCACCGCCGGCGTCGCGACCGACGGGACCGCGGCCGACGTGCGGGCGCGGCTCGACGAGATCGACCCGCGCCGCGATCGCATCACCACGTTCGCCATCCACACCGCCAGCCTCGACGACGTGTTCCTC
>JBEPUZ010000044.1:0-22078 GCA_041691275.1 Actinomycetota bacterium
GTGGCGTCGGCGAACTCCGGGTCGGTCATGATCGTCGCCGGGTTCGAGTTCACCAGCACGACCCGGTAGCCCTCTTCCCTCAGCACCCGACATGCCTGGGTACCGGAATAGTCGAACTCGCACGCTTGGCCGATGACGATCGGCCCGCTTCCGATGAGCAGGATCGTCTCGATGTCGTCCCTACGCGGCATGCGCTTGCACCCTCAGCTCGCCTTCATGAGTTGCACGAACTCTTCGAACAGATAGCGAGCGTCGTGCGGACCCGGACCCGCTTCCGGGTGGTACTGCACGCTGAACGCGCGCAGGCTCTCGCTGCGTACCCCTTCGACGTCGCCGTCGTTGAGGTTCAGGTGGGTCACCTCGCTGCCCGTGGGGAGCGTGGCGCCGTCGACTGCGTAGTTGTGGTTCTGACTGGTGATCTCGATCCTGCCCGTCGGCAGGTGCCGCACCGGATGGTTGCCGCCGTGGTGCCCGAAGCGCAGCTTGAACGTCTCCGCGCCGAGCGCGAGTCCCATGATCTGGTGCCCGAGACAGATGCCGAAGACCGGCACGTTGCCGAGCAGTGCGCCGACGCTCTCCCGTCCGGCGGTCACCGCGGCGGGATCGCCGGGGCCGTTCGAGAGGAACACACCGTCGGGAGCCCGGGCGAGCACGGCGGCGCCACTCGTCCCCGCGGGGACGACCTCGACCTGACAGCCGACGGCGACGAGTTGGTCGAGGATCGATCTTTTGATGCCGAAGTCGTACGCGACCACGTAGAGGGTCGCGTCGTCGGCGCCGACCATGTACGGCTCGGGGGTGGTCACTACCGACGCAAGATCGCAGCCGTCGGTGCCGCCGTCGGCCTGGGCCGCGGCGAGGAGCGTGTCGCGGTCGGCGACCCCGAACGCACCCGGGATCGCGCCTGCGCTGCGGATGTGGCGGGTGAGCCGGCGCGTGTCGATCCCGGCGATGCCGGCAACCTCGTTGCGAGTCAGGAACCCGTCGAGGTCGTCGGTTGCCCGCCAGTTCGACGGCCGACGCGCGAGATCGCGCACGATCACACCGCGGCACTGCGGCACGCGCGCTTCGTCGTCGCGCTCGTTCACGCCGTAGTTGCCGATGTGCGGGTACGTGAACGTGATGATCTGCCCGGCGTACGACGGGTCGGTGAGGATCTCCTGGTAGCCCGCGAGCGAGGTGTTGAAGACCACCTCCCCCGTCGCGACGCCGTCGGCGGGCTGATAGCCGACCGCGATGCCATCGAACGTCTCGCCGTCGGCCAGCACCAACAGCGCTTCGGTCTGCGTGACGCTCATCGGTCTGGGCTCATCTCGTCGCCTCGTTGTCTCTCACGGTTGGGAAGCCCCGGTAGATCGTGTGGCGCACCTTGCCGGTGAGCTTCCATCCGTCCCAGGGCGAGTTACGGGACTTGCTCGCGAGCCGACTGCCATCGACCGACCACATGTGCGCGGGATCGATCACGCAGAGGTTCGCGGGCGCACCGCCGACAACTGGGCCGCCGTGACCATCGGCGTCGAGGCCGACGACGCGCGCCGGTTGCCACGACAGCGCGCCGAGCGCCTGCGCGAGCGTGAGGATGCCGGGCTCGACCAGGGTCGTCAGCACCACCGCGAGCGCGGTCTCGACGCCAAGCATCCCCGGAGGTGCCTCCTCGAACGGCACGTCCTTGCTCTCGGCCGTGTGCGGAGCGTGATCGGTGGCGATCGCGTCGATCGTCCCGTCGCGAAGCGCAGCGCGCAACGCGTCGACGTCGGACTGTTCCCGGAGCGGCGGGTTCATCTTGAAGACCGGATCGAAGTGCGAGCACGACTCGTCGGTCAGCACGAGATGTTGGGGCGTGCACTCGGCGGTGACGCGCACCCCGTCGGCCTTGGCCGCGCGCACCAACTCGGCCGATGCCGCGCACGACATGTGCAGCACGTGGTAGCGACCACCGGTGCGCTTCGCGAGCTGCAGGTCACGCGCCACGATCGTCGACTCCGCCTCCGCCGGGCGACCCGGGATGCCGAGCCGCGCCGACCACGCACCTTCGTGCATGTGCCCGCCGCGCACGAGCGCGGGATCTTCGGCGTGCTGGGCGAGGATCGCACCGGGCAGCGCGGCCGCGTACTCGAACGCGTGGCGCATCACGAGCGCGTCGGCGACGCAGTCTCCGTCGTCGGTGAACACGCGCACACCGAGGTCGTACAGCTCGCCGAGCGGAGCGAGCTCTTCGCCATTGCGACCCTTGGTGATGCACCCCGACGGACGCACGTCGCACATCCCGACGGCACGGGCGCGATCGAGGATCGACTGCACGACCGCGGCATCATCGATCGGAGGCAGCGTGTTCGGCATGCACACGACGGCGGTGCATCCGCCCAACGCGGCAGCCCGCGATCCGGTCTCGATCGTCTCGCTGTCCTCGCGCCCGGGTTCACGAAAGTGCACCTGGATGTCGACGAGCCCGGGCGCCACGATGCAGCCTCCGGCATCGAGCACCAACGCGCCCGCGCTCGGCGTGAGCTCCGGGCCGGTTTCGGCGACGACACCGTCGATGACCCGCACGTGGGCCGGACCTCGATCGCCGGTCGAGTCGACGATCCTTCCACCCTGAATGAAGACTTCAGCGTCAGACATCACACATGCGCCCTTTAGACAATTGGCCCCCCGGCGCCGAGCAGCGACCAGAGCACGGCCATGCGTACGGCGACTCCGTTCGCGACCTGTTCGGTGACCAGTGAGCGGCTGGAGTCGGCCACCTCTCCCGCGATCTCGATCCCACGGTTCATGGGACCGGGGTGCATCACGAGCGTGTCGGGCTTGCAGAGCGCAGCCCGTTCGACGCTCAGACCCCAGCGCGCGGAGTACTCGCGCAGGCTCGGGAACAACGCCTGGCCGATGCGCTCGCGCTGGATGCGCAGCAGGTACACGACGTCGACGTCGGGCAGCACGTGATCGAGATCGCTGGTGACGGTGACCGGCCACCCGTCGAGGCGTTCCGGCATCAACGTGGGCGGACCGACGAGCGTGAGCTCGCACCCGAGGGCGTGGAACGCGGCGACGCCGCTGCGCGCGACCCGCGAGTGACGGATGTCGCCGACGATCGCGATGCGACAACCGTCGAGAGAGGGTCCGCGATGACGGCGCAACGTGAACGCGTCGAGCAGCGCCTGCGTGGGATGTTCGTGACAGCCGTCGCCCGCGTTGACCACGCGCGCCGAGCTCCACGACGCGACCCGGTGCGGTGCGCCCGCGGCGCCGTGGCGGACGACGATCGCGTCGACGCCCATCGCGTCGATCGTCTGCACGGTGTCGAGCAGGCTCTCGCCCTTTTTGACCGACGACGTCGACACCGAGAACGTCATCGTGTCGGCCGAGAGGCGTTTCGCCGCGGTTTCGAACGACAAGCGCGTCCGGGTCGAGTCCTCGTAGAACAGCGACACGACGGTCTTGCCGCGCAGCGCCGGGATCTTCGGGATCTCCCGCTGGGTGATCTCGAGGAACGAGTCGGTGAGGTCGAGCATCGATTCGATGCCGGCGCGACCGCCGAGATCGTCGACCGAGAGCAGATGCTTCATAGGCGTTCGTCCCCCGCTTCGGGCGCACCCCACAGGTCTACGCCGTCGTCGCCGTCGACCTCGGCCAAGCGCACCCGCACGTCTTCGGACGTTCGGGTGGGCAGGTTCTTCCCGACGTAGTCGGCGCGCAACGGCAGCTCACGATGGCCGCGGTCGACGAGCACCGCCAGCTGCACCGCGCGCGGGCGCCCGAGTTCGTGCAGCGCATCGAGCGCAGCGCGGGCGGTGCGGCCGGTGAAGAGGACGTCGTCGACGAGGACGACCACCTTGCCCGAGATGTCGGGCACCTCGGTGGGTCCGCTCGGCGCGACCGGCCGCAGGCCGATGTCGTCGCGGTAGAACGCGACGTCGAGCGACCCCAGCGCGGGCTCGATCTTCTCGAACGACGCGATCGCGGCGCCGATGCGCCGCGCGAGCGCGACCCCACGGGTATAGAGGCCGACCAGGACGACCTCGTCGGCGCCGTGGTTGCGCTCGACGATCTCGTGGGCGATACGGGTCAGGGCCCGGCGCAGATCGGCTTCGTCGAAGACGTGGGTACGGAGGACTGCGTCCGGACCGGGAGCGACGCCTGGACTGGGAACGACGCCCGGACCGGGAATGGGAATGCCGGCGCCGATGTCTCGGCCGCTGCTGTCGCGCGCGTCACGTTCGTCGGCCTCTCGAGGCGACATCATCTCTCCTCCGTAGGGACCTCACAGGATCCCCTTCACGGTCAGAGCGAGGTTAGCACCGAGTCCACTTCGGCTCGATCGGCGGCCGGCACGCCGCGGGGCGAGTACAGCGCGGTGTCGAGCGTGTCCCCGAGTGCGTTCAGCCGATCGTCGCCGAGCTGTTCGGCGAGCGCACGCGCGTACTCCCGGGGCGTCTCCGACGGTGCCCGCGCCCGGCCCACCTTGCGGCCCGCCCGCTCCAACCGGTGTAGTGCCGACGCGCTCCACGATGCCCGGCGGAACCGCCGGCGCCGGGCCGCCGCCAGGAGCTCCGGCGCAAGGATCGCGAGCCCGACCGCAAACACCAATGCGACGGCCAGCGCGACCGCGTTGTGGCGGGCCGTGGCCAACCAGGATCCGCCCGAGGCGACTTCGCCTGCGAGCGGTACGGCCGCGGTGGGGTCGAATCCCTGCCAACCGATGCCGGGGAAGTAGATCTCGGCCCACGCGTGCGCATCCTTCTCCCGCACCACGAAACGACCGGTGAGCGCGTCGCGCGCGCCCGGCGCGAACCCGGTGACGAGTCGCGCCGGGATCCCGACGCTGCGGGCCATCACCACGAGACTGCTGGCGATCTGCTCGCACCAACCGAGCCGCGACTGGAACAAGAAGTCGTCGACGACGTCGCGCGCGTTCGAGATCGGAGCGTTCAGCGAATACTTCGTGTTGGCGCCCATCCACGACTCCAGCGCGCGTACCTTGTCGAACCGGGTGGGCGCACCCGCCGTGATCTGGCGTGCGAGGTCGACAACCCGCGGCTCGGTGTCGGGACGCTGCGCGTACAGCGCGGTGATCGCCGCGGGAACGGTCGTCTTGTCGGCGGCCCGCAGGGTGTCCTCGGTGACCGGCAGGCTACGGCTGTACACCGTGTACACCGCGCCCCTGCCGAAACCCGGTCCCGACTCGGGGGCGACGCGGATGGTGCCGTCGGGTCGCTCGCTCAAGAGCTTGTCGGTCTCGACGACACGGGGCGACGGCGCCGCGAACACGACGTCGGAGTAGCCCGCTTCGATGTGAAAGGTCTGGCGGAACTCGGTGCCGGTCACCGCGCCGACGTCGTCGGTCGCGGGCGCGACAGACACCTTGGTGCCGCCGTCATGCGACAGGAAGTTCTGGGATCCCGGCCTCGTGTTCGACCAGCTCGTCTTGTCGTACGAGTCGAAGGTCTCGCCCCGCCAGAAGTCGGCGTGGGCGGCGTCGACCGTAAACACGACCGTGTTCGAGAGCCGCGGTCTGGTGGTGAGGTCGAGATGACTGCTCGACTGCAGCGACGACGGGGCACCGTCGATGTCGGAGGCTCCGGGTTGGAGTCCGGGCCAAACGTGGCGACCCAGACGCTCGGTCACGGTCGGGACGAACGCGACCGCCGCGATCACGACCACGAGCGCGATGATGCCGCCGACCCGCACCATCTCCGGGAGGCGATCGGGAAGCGGCGCGCCGCCCGCGAGCGCCGGCACCATCTCCGCGTCGGCGCGGTCGACGAGCACGAGCGTGAGCATCGTCGCCGACGCCCAGACAACGAGGAGCCAACTCCGGTCGGCACCCGCGAACGACGCGTGGCGGAGCGCGGCGAGGCCGCCGAGCCCGAGCAGTACGACGACGGCGCGCCGGGTCGGCACCGACGGCAACGCGAGCACACCCAGCACCGCCGCGATCGCGCCGGCGGCGGCGCCGAGCAACCACGGGTAGTGCGCGCGCTCCGCCGCGATGCCACCAACCGAACCCAGCGCGAGGGCGGCCGGGATGGCGACGATCCGGTACGCCGGAGCGACCCGGCGCGGATCGGGCGGCGGGTCCGCGCTGCGGTTCCCCCACGCCGCCGGCGCGGAGCGGTCCGGCGTCGCGGGCTCGCTCCGCCTCATCCGTGCACCAACTCCGTCGGCCACCCGTCGGGTGGCGCGGGCACTGGACCGGGTCCGGCCCGGGCGAGGCGACGACCCAACGTTCGGGCATCGCCCACCATTGCTCCGACCGGTTCGCCCTTTTCCGACGTGCCGCACCACACGACGCCGCCGGACGCGAGCGTTGCGGCGCCAATTCCCGCGGCGAGACTCGCAGCCGCTTCCGGCGCGGGACCGTGGAGGTCGACGATGAGTGCAATCCCGAGCGCGGGGGGCGGCTCGTGCTCACGCACCACGATCTCCCCGCGACGCGCGCTGGTGGGCCAGTGCACGAGCCGGGCCGGGTCGCCGGGCGCGTACGGCCGCACGGCTCGAACTGTGTCACCACTCCCGTGCACGACCAGGGCCGATCCGCTCGAGAGGCGCTCGTCGGGAATCGGTCGCAGGATGGCGGCCGCGATCGCGGGCCGGGGCGCCACGACGATCGGAGCCGCGAGCTTGACCCGAAGCGTGCGCGTCCGCACGAAGACACCGAGCGGCGCCGAGGTGCGCACCTGTACGCGCGCCGTCCGGAACACACCCCGACGGGATGCCGTGTGCGGGAGCCGGCCCTCGGCCGGCGCCGCGGTCCGCCACCAGTCGCCGGGCGGATCGAGCGCGCGCACGTCGATACGCGCGGCCCGACCCGTGACCGTGATGCGCAGGCCGACGGCTTCGCCGACGATCGCGTCGGTAGGCGCTACGACCGAGACGTTGAGGCGCGCCGTCGACCAGATCGGCCACACGATCCCCACCACGAACAAGGTGAAGGCGAAGACGCCCACCGCGACCACGGCCTCTTGGCCGGTTGCCGCGCCCGCGGCGACGCCGTAGGCGCCGAGCGTGAAGAGGACGATAGACGTGAGCGTGAGGTCACCCGGCCCCTGATGCCCGGGCGTTGCGCCGCGCAATGCCGATCCCGGACCGCGACCGGCTTCACCCGCCGTCAGCTCGAGCGACGTGGGATCAACCGTGGGGCGCGGCAACGTGCTCGACGATCTCGGTGATGACACGCGCACCGGCGGCGACGTCGACGCCGCTCGCGAGCACGATGCGGTGCGCGAGCGATGCGGCCGCGACGGCTTTGACGTCGTCGGGCGACACGAAGTCGCGACCGGTCACGGTCGCGTGCGCCTGCGCGGCGCGCAGCAAGCTGAGACTCGCGCGAGGCGACGCGCCGAGCGCGACACCAGGATGGTTGCGCGTACCGTCGGCGACATCGAGCACATAGTCGAGCACCGAGTGCGCGCAGTGCACGCGCCGGACGGCTCTCATCGCGACGGCGAGCTCGGCCGGAGTGGTGACCGGATCGATGTCGTCGAGTGCTTCCACGCCGCCGCCGCCACTCAGGATCTGGCGCTCGGCCTCCCGGTCGGGCCGCCCGATCGTGCAGACCATCGCGAACCGGTCGAGCTGGCTGTCGGGCAGCGGAAACGTTCCCGCGTGGCCGAAAGGGTTCTCGGTCGCGACCAGGAAGAACGGCACCGGCAGTGCGTGGGTGTCGCCGTCGATCGTGACCTGGTGCTCCTCCATCGGCTCGAGCAGCGCG
The DNA here is from genome assembly GCA_041691275.1 of Actinomycetota bacterium. GTDB lineage: Bacteria > Actinomycetota > Acidimicrobiia > IMCC26256 > PALSA-610 > PALSA-610. The sequence goes on from JBEPUZ010000044.1 coordinate 7,709, forward strand.
GCCTGGGTGCGGGGCGACGCCCGGTTCACCTCGTCGACCAGGAGCACGTTCGCGAACACGGGACCGGCCCGGAACTCCCAGGCGCCGGTCGCCGGGCTGTACACCGACGTGCCCGTGACGTCCGCCGGGAGCAGGTCGGGAGTGCACTGGACCCGCCCGAACCGGCCGCCGATCGCGTTCGCCAGCGACTTGGCGAGCAGGGTCTTCCCAGTGCCGGGCACGCCTTCTACGAGCAGATGCCCGCCCGCGAGCAGGGCCACGACCGCGAGGCCGACGACGTCGTCGGCACCGCGCATCGAACGCGACACCGCGTGGAACACGTCCACCGCGATGGTGCGCGGATCGCGAGGCTCGTCGGCCGCCGTAGGCAACTGCATATCCGGGCCCAGGGTAGGCCACGCAGAGGTGCCGTCCCGACGGAGGGAGCCGCGATTCCCCGAAGGCCGGGAAGCCTGGTCCGGCAAACGGGTCGATCAGGCTCCGGAGGCTCCCGGCGCTGCCGGGTCGTCGGTTCCGGCTTCGCCGATCTCGTCGAGCAACACCGAAACGAGCTCGAAGTGGACCTGGGTCAGCCAGCCGTACAGCACGCCGTACTCGAAGCGCGGATCGTCGGGCTCGAACTCGGTGTCGGCGTCTTCAGTGACGCCGAGCGCGGTGCCGATCACGAGCCGGGCGTCGTTGACCGCGGTCAACCACTGCATCTCCTGGGCGGGATCGAGCGCGATCTCGACCAGGCCGCGTTTGTTGGGCGCCGCGCCGTCGAGGCCGGCGACGATCACCCCGAGCGCGGCCCGGCGGTTCTCGACGAGATCGTCGTGCACGAGGGCGTCGTACTCACCCTGGGCCTTCTCCTCGGTCGGATCGAGGTACGCGCGCGGGTAGAGGCGGTCGCGGACCTCGCCTTCGGGCGGCTCCTCGACGATCGCCATCATGTCGCGCGCCGTCATCACGAGAAGCTCGACTTCCTGGGTGTACATCGTGACCACGAGCGTGCGGTTGCGGGCTCGTTTGAACATGCGGCGCGCCACTCAGTCGTCCTTCTGCATGGTGGCCCAGAGCCCGAACGAATGCAGCCGGGCGACGTCGGCTTCGCACTTCTCCCGCGTGCCGGTGGCGACGACGGCCTTGCCTTCGAAATGGACCTGGTTCGTCAACCGGCTCGCCTTCTCGCGCGAGTACCCGAACAACTTCTGGAACACGAAGATCACGTAGGCGAACGTGTTGACTGGGTCGTTCCACACGAGAACGACCCAAGGCACATCGGGGCTCGTCTCCTCCGTGCCGAGCAGCTCCTCGACGGTGTCGGGAACGACGATCTCGGTGATGTCGGGCGCGGTCATCACGTGGAGGTCACTTGCACTCGGGACCGTCACTCGGGGGTCGGGACGACCTCAGGGCGGACGTCCTCGGCGATACGGGCGAGCAAGCCGTTGACGAAGCGACCCGAGTCCTTCGTCGAGTACTGCTTCGCGAGCTCGACGGCCTCGGCAATGATCGCGCCGGTCGGGGTCTCCGGAACCCACGCGAGCTCGAAGGTGCCCAGGCGGAGCAGGGCGCGGTCGACCGCGGGCATGCGTTCGAGCGACCAATGCTCCGAGAATTTGCGGATGAGCGCGTCGATGTCGTCACTGTGGTCGTCGGCGCCGATCACGATGCGGCACGCGTACTCGTCGGGTTCCACGGGTTGTTCGGCGAGGAGCGCGGTCGCGCTCAGCCCGCGCATCTCGCTCTCGTACGCGAGACCCAGGGCACGTTCTCGCGCAGCACGGCGCGTCGCCACCGGTATGCCCTTCTGCTCGCTACGTGCGGGAGAGATAGTCGCCCGAGCGCGTGTCGACCTTGACCAGGTCGCCCACGTTCACGAACAGCGGCACCTGCACGACGAAGCCCGTCTCGAGAGTCGCGGCTTTGCGCGCACCCGACACGCGGTCGCCCTGCATCCCGGGCTCGGTCTCGGTCACGACGAGCTCGACCGACGCGGGCAGGTCGACGCCGATGACCTCGTCCTCGTAGGTGGGAAGAACCGCGCTGTCGCCTTCCTTCAAGTAGTTGGCCGCGCTCCCGACGCTCTCCACCGGGACCTGGAGCTGGTCGTAGGTCTCAGTGTCCATGAAGACGTAGTCGGTGCCCTCGCGGTAGAGGAACTGCATGTCGCGCTTGTCGATGACAGCGACCTTCACCTTTTCGTCGGCGCGAAAGGTTCGGTCGAGCACCGCGCCGTTGCGCACGTTCTTCAGCTTCGTCCGCACGAAGGCGCCGCCCTTGCCCGGCTTCACGTGCTGGAACTCGACGACCGTCACCAGACCCTCGGGAAGATTGAGGGCCATGCCGTTCTTCAAGTCGTTGGTGGAGATGCTCACAGCACGAGATCCTTGGTGGTCAGGGTGAGGGCCTCGGCGCCGGTCGCGCCGACGACGAGCGTGTCCTCGATGCGCACACCGCCGATGCCGGGGAGGTAGACGCCCGGCTCGACGGTGACGACGTCGTTGAGCAGCAAGGTATCACCGGCAGTGGTCGCCACCCGCGGGGCCTCGTGGATCTCGAGCCCGACGCCGTGACCGGTCGAGTGGGAGAACGCGTCGGCCCATCCCGCGTCGGCGATGACGTCGCGCGACGCCCGGTCGACCTCGGAGCACGCGACGTCGACCGAGACCGCGGCGCGGCCCGCGGCCTGACTCTCGAGCACCACCTCGTAGAGATGTCGGGCGTCGGGCCCGGGATCGCCCACCGACACCGTCCTCGTCATGTCGGAGCAGTACCCCTCGACGATGCAGCCGAAGTCGCAGACGATGAGCTCGTTGCGTTCGATGACCCGATCGCTCGGGACGTGATGCGGCTTGGAGCCGTTGGGTCCCGAGGCGATGATTGGATCGAAGCTGTTCCCGCTCGCACCGCGCTCGCGCATGGCGAACTCGAGCGCGAGCGCGAATTCGCGTTCGGTCGGCCGCTTCCCGAGCATCGGCAACAGACTCTGGAACGCGTCGTCGGCGATCGCGCACGCGCGCCGGATGCGATCGATCTCGCCCGCGTCCTTCACCCTGCGCAACGTCTCTACGAGCTCACCTGCCGGCACGAGCTCGGTGCCCGCGAACACCTTCGCGTAGTCGAGCTGCTGCGCCCACGTGACGCTGTTCTCTTCCAGGCCCAGTCGCGACCCGGCGGCGACCCCGCGCACCAGGATTTCCTTCTGCGCGGCGCCGGTAAGCCCGATCTGGATCTCGGCCCGTGCCCCGGCCGCGTCGAGCTCTTCCTGCGCGCGCTGCGTGTACCGGCCGTCGGTGACGAAGACCGCGCCGGCGCCGGTCACGAGCAAGGTGCCTGCAGATCCGGTGAAGCCGGTGAGGTAACGGACGTTGGCGAGTTTGGTCACCAACAGCGCGTCGATGGTCGCGTCGCTCAGGCGCGACTGCAGGCGACCGAGCCGGGACCCGACGTCGAGCGGCGTGAGGGGTGCGGTCGAAAGGCCTGTGGTCATGCTCGTTCCTCCAACAAGGTGGCGGCCGCGTCGACAGCCAATCGGTAACCGTTAGCCCGAAACCCTGCGATCGTGCCGTCGACCACCGGTGCGATCACCGAATGATGCCGCCACGATTCGCGCGCGTGGGGATTCGAGAGATGCAACTCGACTTTGACGCCGTCGAAGGTGTCGAGCGCGTCGGTCAGGGCGTACGCATAATGCGAGAACGCGCCGGGATTGAACACGATCGCCGCGCAGCGACCACGCGCACCGTGAATCGCGTCGACGAGCACACCTTCGTGGTTCGACTGGAGGTGCTCGACGTCGTGACCGCGTTTGGCCGCGGTCTCGGTCGCGATCGCGACGAGCTCGGCCAAGGTCGTGGTGCCGTACTGCGCGGGATCGCGTTCGCCGAGCAGGTTCAGGTTCGGCCCGGAGAGCAGCAAGATCGTCGTCATGTTCGTAGTCCTCTCCTATCCTTCGACCCCGACCGAGGCGAGCGCCTTGCGCACGGCCGCGGGATCGGGATCGACGACCCGTTCGATTCCGCTCGGGCCCGCGAGCACGAAGGTGAGCCCGCCGCCCGACTTCTTGTCGCGAGCCATGATCGGGATCAGCTCGTCGGCGCGGAGTCCGGGGGGCGCTTGCGTGGGCAAACCCAAAGCCGCGACGAGGTGCTCGTGACGCGCTACGGCCTGCGGCTCGATCCGCTCGAGCGTGCCCGCCAGCCGGCCCGCGAACACGAGCCCGATCGCCACGGCTTCGCCGTGCAACAGCGCGTGGCCCGACGCGGTCTCGAGCGCGTGCGCCAACGTGTGGCCATAATTCAAGACCACCCGCATGCCCGTCCTTTCGAACTCGTCGGCACTCACGAACTGCGCCTTGATCTCGGCGCTGCGCGCGATCACCTCGGCCAGCACCTCAGGATCGCGCGCGGTCAGCGAGGCGACGCGATCGGACACGAAGTCGTCACCCATCAGCGCGTACTTGGCGATCTCGCCGAGGCCGCAGCGGTACTCCCGATCGGGAAGGGACGCGAGCACGCTCGGATCGGCGAGCACCGCGGCCGGCTGATGGAACGCACCGACCAGGTTCTTGCCTTCGGGAATGTTGACCCCGGTCTTGCCGCCGATGGCGGAGTCGACCATCGCGAGCAATGTGGTCGGGACCTGCACCACGTCGAGGCCGCGGTAGTACACCGACGCCGCGAAACCCGCGGTGTCGCCCACCACTCCCCCGCCGATCGCAACCACCGCGTCGCCCCGCAGGAGACCCCACTGCGCGAAGCGACGGCAGAGGTCGTCGATCGTGCTCATGGTCTTGTGGTCTTCGCCGTCACCCATGACAAAGGTGCGATGTTCCACCGCGGCGCCGTCGAGGGCGGAGCCAACGCCGGCGATCACCGATGCGGGAATCGCGCCCTGGGTGACGAGCGCGGCCCGGCGCCGGCCCGCCAGCACCGAAGCGAGCTCGGCAACTGCGTGGCCGCCCACGACGATGTCGTAGGCGCGCGCGCCGAGGTCGACCCGGATGCGCGCGCTCATGTGGCCGCGCCGGCGAAGGCCGCCAGCACCGCGCCGGCCGCCGCGTCGACATCGATCCCGTCGGTGTCGATCGCCGCATGCGACGCGGCTTCGTACGTCATCTCCCGCAGTCGCCCGAGGCGCGTCAGCGCGCCTTGCGGATCGTCGCGCAGCAAGGGCCGGGTGGAGTCGTCGCCGACGCGGGTCAGGAGCGTCGACGACGGGGCCTGCAACCAGACCACGAAACCGGCGCCGCGCAGGGCGCGTCGGTTCTCCGGGTCGATGACGGCGCCGCCTCCACACGCGACCACGAGCGGCTCCGGCGACGTGCACACGTCGGCCACGACCGCGCGCTCGCGGTTGCGGAAGCCGAGCTCGCCTTCTGTTGCGAAGATCTCGTTCACTGAGAGGTGTGCGATGGCGGTGACGAGCTCGTCGGTGTCGACGAAGGGGCGGCCGAGGCGGAGCGCGCATTCCTGGCCGACGCTTGTCTTTCCGGCGCCCATCAACCCGATGAGGACGAGATGCCTCCCCGTCACGCCGGGCCTCTGAACCAGGGCGCGTTCACGAGAGAGTCGCACGGTAGGCGTCGTGGTTGCGCACGAACTCCGTCAGCGAGTCGCCCCCGAACTTTCGCAGCGCTTCCGAGGCCAGCACGAGCGCGACCATCGTCTCTGCGACCACACCCGCCGCGGGAACCGCAGTGACGTCGGTGCGCTCCTTGAACGACACCGTCTCTTCCTTGGTCTCGACGTCGACGGTCTTCAGCACCGGACGGTTCAACGTCGCCAACGGCTTCATCGCGACGCGGGCGACGACAAGATCGCCGGTGGTCATGCCACCCTCGATGCCGCCCGCGTGCGCGGTCTCGCGGCGGTACTCACGCGCGTCGGCGTCCCAGCTGATCGCATCGTGGGCAACGCTGCCGCGGACCCCGGCCGTCGTGAAGCCCTCGCCGATCTCGACGGCCTTCATCGCCTGGATGCTCATCAACGCCTGCGCGAGCAGTCCGTCGATACGGCGGTCCCAATGCACGTGCGACCCGAGGCCCGGCGGCACCCCGTAACCGAGCACCTCGACCACACCGCCGAGGGAATCGCCCGCCTTGGCCGCTTCTTTGATCTCGCGGATCATGTCGGATTCCGAATCGGGATCGAAGCAACGCACCTCGGAGCTGTCGATCTGCGCGAGGTCGTCGGGCCGGGGGCGGTGCGCGATCGACGCAGTCGCCGCGCCGAGCTGCACGACGTGACTCAACACCGAGATGTCGAGGTGGGTCAGCAACGTCTTCGCGACCGCGCCCGCGGCGACGCGTGCGGCGGTCTCCCGTGCCGACGCGCGTTCCAGCACGTCCCGAGCGTCGTCGAAGCCGTACTTCTGCATGCCCGCGAGATCGGCGTGACCAGGACGGGGTTGGGTCAGTGGCGACGCGGTCTTGCCCGGCGCCGCCGACATCTCCTCCGCCCACTTGCCCGTTGCCCATTCGCTGTTGCGGATGAGGATGGCGAGCGGGCTGCCGAGCGTGCGGCCGTGGCGCACACCACCGAGGAACTCGACGTCGTCCTTCTCGAACCGCATGCGCGGCCCTCGGCCGTAGCCGAGCCGGCGCCGGGCCAGCTCGTTCGCTATGTCGTCGATCAGGATGGGAACACCGGCAGGCAGGCCCTCGACGGTGACCACCAACGCGGGTCCGTGGGACTCGCCCGCCGTCAGGTACCGCAACACGGTGCCTCCTGGGCGGCGGCGCCCTACGGCACCGCCGTCACGTCGGTCGGGGTCACCGGATTGTACGACAGCCGTCGCTCTCCCTAGCCGTTTACCGTCCCCGCCGGCGCCCCGGCGCCGGTGGGAGCGGGCGCGCCCGTCGTCGGCGTCGCGGCTGCACCAGTTGCGCCCGTCGTCGTCGACGCGGCACCGGCACTCGACGTGAAGATGCGCCCGGAGATGGCGGCCTGCTCGAGCCCGCCGACGAACGCGACGCCGGGCGGACCCTGCGTGGCAACCGGACCCGCAGCCGCGGTACTCCCGCCCGGACCGATCGAGAGGTTGTCGACCACAAAGACTCGGGACATCGACGCGAGGCCGGCGAGGTAGCGGTCGATCTGGTCCTCGGTCCCCGAGACGGTGATCGCGACGGTGATCGAGCTGTACGTTCCGGAAGGAGTCGGGACGCTGGGACTCACGGTCTGCCAGTCGGCGCCCGAGCTCGTACGGAGGGCGTCGAGCGCGCGGAAGAACGAAGCCTGGGCCGGATCGGCCGGGAGCGCGGCGAGCAGCGACTCGTTCGAAGCCGACTTCGCGGTCTTCTTGCCCGCGTCGCCGGTGGCCTTCAACGTCTGGCGGAGGTTCGTCGACTGGGTGTCGGCGTCGTGCGCGGCCGTCTTGGCCTTGGAGGCTTTGCTCTGCATCGGCGAGTACACGACGCGATACCAGAGCATGCCGACGAGGAGCACGACGAGTGCGCCGACGACCAGGTTTTTCGTTTTTACTTGCACTTCGTCTCCTTGAAGAACGACTCGAGCCGGTAGCCGCGTGCGGTCGTGCCCAGCGAGGCGGTGATGGAGAAGTCGACCGAGCCCGCGGTGGCGCCGGCTTTGACACTCGAGGCCCAGACGACGGAGAGGTCGGAGTCTTTGCTGAGCGCGTCGACCAGGGCCGCCACCGACGGGAGGCCGGGTGCAGTCCCGACCAACGTCACATTTCCGGCCGCGGGGACCAGACCGGAGCAGATGTTGTTGGCGGAGACCGCCGGAGCGACCGCCGGAGTTGTGGCGGCGGCCCCCGAGGCGCCGGTTCCGGCCGGAGTGCTCACTGGCGTCGTCACGGCGGTCGCGACCGGCGCGATCGTGTGCACGCCCGTGAACGAGTTGAGCTTGACCCCCGGCGGCAGCTTCAAGCCGAGGTCGCCGAGGATCGTCGTCCACGCGACGTCCTGACCCAGCACCGACACGACACTCGCCTTGAGGGCCGCTCCCGACGCCGCACCCGACGACTGGGCCGGACCCAGTTGCGCGTAGTACAGCTGGGAGCGCAGCTTCTTCTCGGTGGCCTGGGCGGCCTCGTTCTTCTTCTGCGCGCTCGTCGCGGCACTGTGCGCCGTATACGTGAGACCGACGACCGCGACGGCGGCGACGGCCGCGGCTGCGATCGCACGCCGATCGATACGTCCGCGCGACTTCGACGACGACTTCCGATGACGAGGACGGAGGTCGATGACCGTGCCCACGTTCGCGCCGCCGAGCGCCAAGCCGACCGGAGCGGGCAGGTACGGCTCGAGCCGCGGCAGCTCGTCGGGCGCGAATCCGATGTTGCCGATCCGCAGGAGGTCGTGCATGTACGCGGGCTCGACCGGCACGCCGACGAGCGCGGCCAGGCGCTCCGGCAAGCCCGGAAGCTGGGCCGAGCCGCCGGTGACGACCACGCGGCGGAGCGGAGCGGATCCGGGCTGGTTGCGGTAGTAGTCGATCGAGCTGCGGACCTCGTCGAGTAGTACCGAGAGCGGGCGGTCGACCGACGTGCGGGCGCGCACGATCATCTCGTCGGCGTCGGGATTGGCGAGCGCGCGCTTCAGGGCTTCGGCCGTCTCCGGCGGGACACCGAGATCGGTGGCGATGGCGTCGGTGAGCTCGCGCCCACCGCTTCCGAGCACGCGCACGAACTGCGGGACCCCACCCTCGTGCACCGCGATCGCGGTGACGCCGCCGCCAAACGACACGATGCCTTCGGCGCCCGGAGCTTCCTCGAGGGCCACGCCGCCGGAGCCGACCAACGCGCCGACCGGACGGGCGAGGGCGCGAGTGAGTGCGAGCGGGATCAGGTCGACGGCGCCGACCTCGAGGCCCCCGGCCTCGATTGCGCCAACGAGCTTGGCGACGGTCGCCTCGTACGCCGCGACCAGCAGAACCTGCATCGTCGGCTCGTGACCGGCATCGGGATTCGACGCCGACGTGCCGAGGATGGCGAAGTCGAGTACCGCATCTTCGATCGGGATCGGGATGAGATCGCCGGCCTGGAACTGCAGCGCGCCCCTCAGCTCGTCGCGCGTCATCACCGGCATTTCGACCTGGCGGACGACGACGCGGGGGCTCGCGATGCCGATGCGCACCGAGACCTTCTTCAGGCCGACCTCGGTCCGCAGGCGGGTGACCGCGTCGGTGATCGCATCAACGTCTGCGACTTCACCTTCGCGCATGGCGTCGCGCGGCAATGCCACCTGCGCGAACATGTCGAGGCGCGGTGGTGTGCCGGCGGTGACCTCTGCGATCGTCACCGCGTTGGTGCCGATGTCGAGGCCGATCAGGCGGCGGGCCATGCGTCCCCTCCTCCGAAAGTTTGGGCCTCGAGGTACTCGTCGAGGTCTCGGGCGCGGATACGGAAGTGCTTGCCCACCCGGATCGCCGGGAGAGCACCCGCTCGGATGAGGCGGTAGACGGTCATCGTCGACACGCGCATCGCATCTGCGACCTCGCGCACCGTGAGTAGTTCGTGCTGGTATTCACTCACGGTCGTCACCCCCTGCACTCCCAACGGCTTCTTGCACCGAGTTCAGGGACAACAATCGACAACAACTCCATCGCGCTGTAACGCGAATGCACACTTTCGTGGCGGCAATATCGAGTTGTCGACCGACTGGCGCGCCGCTATGGGCGGTGCGGTCGAATTGCGACTATCGGCCGAAGCCGCGGTACCAGTCGACGAGTGGTGAACCGAAGAGGACGAACGTCATCGCGCCCGCGGCGAGGAACGGACCGAACGGGATCTGTTGTCTGCGACTGCGGCTCTTCACCGCGATGAGGACGACCCCGACGACCGCACCGTAGAGGAAGCCGGCGAACAATCCGCCCGCAACCTCACCCCACCCGAGCCAGCCCAGGCACAGCCCGAGCAGGAAGGCGAGCCGGACGTCGCCGAACCCCATACCCCGCGGCGAGATGATGTGGATGACGAAGAAGATCGTGAACGCGATGGCACCGGCGATCAGCGCCCGCACGAACGCCCCCCAATCGTGCGTGGCTCCAGACGCGACCGCGAGGAGCACGAGGGCGACGACGTCGGCCGGGTACAGGATGCGATTCGGAAGGATGTAGTGCTCGAGATCGATCGCCGACAGTGCGATCAGCACACCCGCGAGCAGCAGGTACGCCGGGAGCGCCCACGAATCGGAGAAGCGGGCGCCGACCGCCGCGAACACGATCGCGGTGAAGACCTCGATGAACGGGTAGCGAGCCGAGATGGCCGTGCCGCAGTGCCGACAGCGCCCTCGGAGCAGGAGCCACGACACCACGGGGATGTTGTCGCGGTTCGCGATCTTGGCATCGCAGCCCGGACAGTGCGACGGCGGCGACGCGATCGACTCCTTGCGCGGCACCCGCCAGATCACGACGTTGAGGAAGGATCCGATGACGAGTCCGTAAATGCCGCTGATGACGGCGACCAGTGCGGGCATGGTGATCGAAGGCTAGGCGGGGGGTGTCACCGTGCCGTGTCTCCCGCGCGGGAGCGCGGGAGATACGGCACGGATGTCACCACGTCGCCTTCCAGGAGGGTTCGGTGGGCGGGGGCAGGATCCCGTTGGCGGCGCAGTTGCCGGCACCGTTTGCGGTGGCGAACTTCGTGATACCGGCTGCTTCGTCGTCGAAGACGTAGAAGCAGGCACCCGACTTCGACCGGCCGGCCAGGATGATCTGCGTTGTCGTGGCAGTCACGGGGAAGACCGAGACCGTGTTCTGGCCCGTAGGGTCGGCGGTGCCGGCAATGAAGACCAGACCACCGGTTTCGGCCGTCATCGCCGCGGGAGTCGCGGTCGTGTAGTCGGCCTTCCCGAAATACAGGGACTTCGCGCCGGTGACGGCGGTTCTCAGGCTCGATTGCATCGCGCGGTCCTTGGCCCGGGAGTTGGCGGCGAGGAAGGTGGGGGCCAGGACGGTGATCAATATGCCAATGATGACGATCACCATCATGAGCTCCAGCAACGTGAAGCCATCTTCTCGAGGTTGGGCAGCGCGAGCGTCGAGATGCTCGCTGTGCATTGTCGTTCGCATCCTTTCGTAGGAACGGACCCGTACGGACAATCCGGGTACGCGAACTATCGACTACCGCCGTTCGGGGCTTGAATCACCCCGGGCGCATTCGGCGCAAGTCGGGCGCGGACGCGAGACACGTTCGCGAGCGACTCGATCATCGGGCCGCACACGTACGCCAGCCCGATCGCGAGCATGGCGAAGAACGCCGGCTCCGGGAACGTGTGCGGAGAACAGAAGGCGCACAGCAACGATGCCGCAACTGCCCGCAATGTGAAGGGCTTGCGGTTCCGTTGGCACCAGAGGACCGCGAACACCGTCGGCGGAACGAGGTAGTAGCCGAAGAGCACCGGCTCGAAGACGAGGCGCAGCAACATCACCGCGCCGACCGCGGCGAACAGGGTGTCGACCGTCGCGCGGTGCCGCACCCGGATGGCGACGAAGACCGCTGCTATGCCCCACGCGACCCGCAACAAGGTTGGGTCCGCGAGCTGGCGACCGCCGAACGCCGCGGTCGCCCACAGCTGCACATGCCCGAAGTCGAGGCTGGCTCGCGTCCCGGTCAGGCTCGACCAGGTACCGGGGCTCGCGACCAGGAACGGCACCAGCACGAGCGCGGGAATGGCGAGCCAGTAGAACGCGACCAGCGAACGCCGGCCCGGCGGAGCCGCGAGAGCGATCGGGATCGCGGGCCAGAGCGCCCATTGCTTGAACAGCAACGCGGTTCCGAGCAGCGCGCCGACGACGCGCCAGTCGTCACCTTCGGTGCGCAGGCACGCGGCGAGCAGGAGCGCACACGCGATGGTGTCCTCCGGATGGAACCATCCGATTGGCGCCCAGGCCACGACGAGAAACAGGAGACCCTGCAGGCGCCACATCCGTGCGCCGCGGACGCCGGCCGCCCGACCACACATGTGCAAGATCGGGAACAGGCCGAGACACGCTTCCACCGGGCCGATGACGAGGAACATCGGTGGGCGCCGATGTGAGTAGAAGTAGTCGCCGAGCAGATGAAAGTGATCGCCGACTGCGGTGAAGGGTGCAAGCAGGATCGGGAGACCGGGCGTATACGGATAACCGGTCCGTCCGACGAGCGGTTCGTACATGTGGAAGAGATCGCCGTTCGAGATCCAGCGCGACGCGGGCAATGGCGTCCAGACATCCTGCGAGATGACCCAGTTGTTGACGCTCTCGATCCAAGGGAGGATCACCACGCGGGTGAGGACGACCAGCGCAACCCCGACAACGGTCAGCACGGCGGCCGGAACCGCGGCCGCCGCGACGTGCCCGCGGGAAGAATTGATCCCGGTTCGGGCCGAGACTCGATCGGCGAGAGACTCCGGCGCGAGGGTCACAGTTCCCTTTCGAACGCGGGGCGTTCGGCATGAGGGTTTGCGGATAGCACGCGCAAGCGGGCCCGGGCATTTGCCCGGGCCCGCGAACACATACGTACGCTTTGCTACGGGTTACCAGCCCGTCTGGTTCCAGGGTGCCGCCTGAAGTGTCGCAAGGGCAAGCGTGCAAACACCCTTGTTGTAGTAGGTGCCGGCGCCGGTACCGCTCGCAACGTCAGCAAGGCTGAACACTGTTCCGGACTTCGACGTCTCCGTGACGCAGACCGTGTTGAACGCGGCGTCGACCGTCACAGTCGTGGCGGCACGACCACCAACGACTGCACCGTTCCAGTTCAGCGACGGCTCGATGCCTTGCATCGTTGCAGTCGTCGCCGTGTAGGACTGGTTGTCGGTGTACACCGTCTTCTCGGCGGTCAACGCGTTGCGGATGTCGGACTGAGCAGCGCGGTCCTGTGCACGCGCACGCGCACCCAGGAAGGTCGGAATGGCGATCGCGATCAGAATGGCAATGATCAACACGACCACCATCAACTCAATGAGGGTGAAGCCCTGCTCCTCGTCCCGACGACGGGAAGCAAGTGTGTGGAGATAACGCACTTTGCATGAACCCCTTTCGTGCGCCGGGGGTGTAAGAGGTGCCCCGCGGTGAGCGCAAACGACTCATCGACACGCTCCCCGCAGTCCTTGAACGCATCCCGTCGGGATCGTGAATTCCGCCGTACGCGACCCCGGGAACGACAACACAAATCGCCGCGAATGAGTCACGCGATCGGCGCACCTACGCCAATACGAGCGGTGTCAGGCGCGCAACGTGAACTCAGTCACTTCGCCGCCGACCCTGAACGGGCCGGCGGCTGCTGCCGGCTCGCTACTTGATGAGCTTGATGATGTTGAACATCGGCAGGTACAGCGAGATGATCATGCCGCCGACACAGACACCCATCACGACGATCAGGAGCGGCTCGATGAGCGACGTCAACGCGTCGACCGTCGCCTCGACCTCCTGGTCGTAGAAGTCTGCGATCTTGTCGAGCATCTCGTCGAGCGCACCCGTCTCTTCGCCGACCGCCATCATCTGCACGACCATGGGCGGGAACACCGGGTGCTCCTCAAGCTTCTTCGACAGCGGGTCACCCCGCTTCACCGCGGCCTGTGTCTCGCGCACGGCATTGGCCACGACGTAGTTACCGGCCGTCTCCGCCACGATGTCGAGCGACTCGAGGATCGGGACGCCCGACCGCACGAGCGCCGACAGCGTGCGCGAGAACCTCGCCAGCGCCGTCTTGCGCACGAGCTTGCCGAAGATCGGGACCTTCAGCTTGATCGCGTCCCACTTCTTACGGCCATCTTCGGAGTTGATCCACTTCCGGAAACCGAACGCGCCCGCGATCTCGACGAGGAAGACGACCCACCAGAGCTTGCGGCAGACGTTCGAGATGTCGATGAGGATCTGCGTCGGGGGCGGCAGCTTCCCTCCGAGTTGCTTGTAGATCCCTTGGAACATCGGGATCACGAAGAGCAACATCGCGGTGACGATGGTGAGCACGAGGATCGCGACGACCAACGGGTACGTCATGGCCGACTTCACCTTGCGGCGTAGCTCGACCTGCTTCTCGATCGTGTCGGCAAGGCGCAGGAGCACGCTGTCGAGCGCACCGCCCACCTCACCAGCCCGCACCATCGAGACGTACAGGCGGTTGAACGCCTTCGGGTGCTTCACCATCGCCTGTGACAGCGAGGCGCCCTTCTCGACGTCCATGCGGACCTGATTGACGATCACGGCCAGCGGCTTACTCTCGGTCTGCTCGGCCAGGATGTTCAGCGACCGCAAGAGCGAAAGACCAGAGTTGATCATCGTCGCGAACTGGCGGGAGAAGACCGAAACTTCCTTGAGCTTCACCCGGTCGCTCAGACCCGGGAGCTTCAATTCCTTCTGGAGGCCAGCGCCGCCCTGCTGCTGGATCTCGATGGGCACGTAGCCCATCGAGCGCAGCTTGCTCACGACGAGCTGCGCG
>JBEPUZ010000045.1:0-22046 GCA_041691275.1 Actinomycetota bacterium
GAGACAGCACGCGGATCATCGGCTTGCCGACCGCGCCGAGCGCGTCGGCGAGGTAGAGCTCCGGCATCGCGACACCCTCGAACATGTCGGGGGCCTTGCCGATGACGACCGCGTCGATGTCCGACCAGGTCATCCCCGCGTCGTCGAGGGCTTCCTGGGCGGCCTCGCGCACGAGGCCCGCCATCGAGACGTCTTTTCGTGCGGTGCGGTGGACCGTCTGCCCGACACCGACTACCGCTACGCGATCGCCCGCCATTAGATATCACCTTCCAAGACGACGACCATGTTCTGTTGCAGACACGGACCGCTGGTTGCGTGGGCGACGCCGCGGTCGGCGTCGCCGTTCGTGATGCGCTGTGCGACTTCGCCTATACGAGCGAGCCCGGCGGACATGACCGCGTTGGCCGCCAGAGCACCGCCCGACGGATTGATCTTCGTCTTCGCGGCGTCGAGTCCGAGCGCCTCGGCGAGGATCAGTTCCTCGTGGCTGAACTGCGCGTGCAGCTCGGCGACGTCGACGTTGCCGTTCCCGACGCCGGCGGCCAAGCCGGCCGCCCGCGTCGACTCCGAACGCGTCAGGTCGCGCACACCGAGAGAGTGCGCCTCGATGCGGTGCTCGACGGCCCGGATCCACGCGGGTCGCTTCGACACCTTGCGGGCGAGGTCACCGGCCGCGAGCACGATCGCGGCGGAACCGTCGGTGATCGGGAAGATGTCGGCGTCGCGAAGCGGTTGGTGTGTGACCGGCTGCTTCAACACGTCGGCTGCGCTGACGTTTCCCTTGCGCACGGCGTTCGGGTTGTCCTGCGCGTTGCGTTGCGAGCGAGCCGCCACTTCGGCAAGGTCGTTCTCGGTCGAGCCGTTCGCGGCGAGGAACGCGCTGGCTTGCAGCGCGGCGATGTCGACCATCGACGGCCACAGCGGCAACACGTAGTACGGGTCGAGCTGGAGCGCCATGATCTCGTGCAGATCGCCCGGCGACGACTTGCCGAAGCCGTAGATGAGTGCGCTGTCGACCTCACCGGTCTGGATCGCGACCCACGCCTCGTACAACGCCCACGCCCCATCCATCTCGACGTGCGACTCGCGCACCGGCGGCCACGCGCCTACCGCGTCGAGCCCCGACACGAACGCGAACGGTCCGCCCTGCAGGTAGTCGAGGCTTCCGGAACAGACGAAGCCGATCTCTTTGCTCGGGATGCCCGACTTCTCGACTGCTTCGTGCAGTACCGGGACGATCATCTCGGTCTCGTTGTGCACCGCCTCGCGCGCAGTTGTGCTGCACACGTACGACACCACCGCTACGTCACGCATCAGAGGTAGTCCTTGTACATCTCGTAGTCGGCATCCGGTTGGCCGGTGGGCTCGAACCACTGGATGGATGTGTGGTCGGCAGCGAGCTGGTCGGCCCACTTCGCCTTGACCCGCTGACCCATGTGCACCTCCTCGACTGCGCAACCGCGGATCAGGCCGAAGAAGCAGTTGTTCGCCCCGTCCAGCAGGATCTGCGCCGACACGTACGGGATCTCGGGTGCGAGCTCCGACAAGCCGGGAACGTTCACCACACAGAAGGTGGTGATGACACCGGTGTCTTTGACCTCCACCTCGATCGACGTCGGCTCACCCGACTTGGGATCGGTGCCACGCGACGCGGCGTAAACGTCGTCGCTCGAGGGTGCCCGACCGCCGATGATCTTGCCCTGGCCGAGACCCTGCAGGTAGCGGGTCGTCGCCACGCCCGCGGTGAGCTCGTACTCGAGCCGGATCGGCACGTTGATACCGGTGACGGGTTGCTCGTCCTCGGTCGGGACGTGCAGCGCCGCCGGTTCGGGCTCCTCGCCGTCACCGAGCACGACGAACGCCTCGATGTCGGTGATCGAGCCGGTGCGCTCGGCCCGCCATCGCGGCGCCACCCGCGATCCGATGCGGATCCCGTCGGCGCTGCCGCAGTCGACCGCGTGCAAGAGCGCGGTGTCGGCACCGTCGGGCCGGATCAACGCGAACGCGAACGGCTTGGCGAGACCGTGCTTGTCCTTGCGGGGTTCGGAGACCCACGTGAACGCCTGCACGGTGCCTTTGGGGCCGACCTCGACCCAGTGGTCGCCCTCGGCCGCGACTTCGGCACTCGTCGCCGGGTCGTACTCCGTCGGCGGCACGAGCACACGGCCGTCGGCGAGCTTGACCGCGAGGAGCTTGGCGTCGCGGAGCCCCGTGAGGAACCGTCCGATGACGGGACCGACCGAGCGGGTGTAGCCGCCGGGGTACTCGATGACGTGATGAGCCGTAAAGACCTCGGTCAACGTTTCTCCTTCGAGCTCGGGTGTGATCGGCTGCGGTCGCGCTAGATGGCGCGGTCGCGGCCTTCCCAGTACGGATCGCGCAGTGTGCGCTTCAACAACTTGCCGGTGGGCTCGCGTGGCAGCTCGTCCACGAAGTCGATGCTGCGCGGCCACTTGTACTTGCCGAGGCGCGTCTGCACGTGCTCCATGATCGACGCGCGCAACGCGTCGTCGCCCGCGACACCGGGCAACGGTTGCACGACGGCCTTGATCTGTTCCCCGAGCTCGTCGTCGGGGATGCCGAACACCGCGATGTCGGCGACCTGCGGGTGCTCGTGGATGCACCCTTCGATCTCGGCCGGATAGATGTTGATGCCGCCCGCGATGATCATGTCGCTCTTGCGGTCGCAGAGGAACAGGTAGCCGTCCTCGTTGAGGTATCCGACGTCGCCGACGGTGAAGAAGCCGTCGGCGTCGTGCGAGTCGTTCGTCTTCGCGGTGTCGCCCTTGTACTCGAAAGTGCGGCCGCCACCCATGCGCATCCACACGGTGCCGGGCTCGCCCGTCGCCATGACGTTGCCGTCGTCGTCGGTGATCTTCAGCTCGGAGTTCGGCCACGCACTCCCTACGGTGCCGGGGTACTTCAACCATTCGTCGGGCGGCGCGATCGTGCCGCCGCCTTCGGTCGCGGCGTAGTACTCCCAGATGACCGGGCCCCACCAGTCGAGCATCTTGCGCTTGGTGTCGACCGGGCACGGCGCCGCCGCGTGGATCGCCCACTTCATCGCGGAGAGGTCGTACTTCTCCTTGGTCTCGTCCGGCAGCTGCAGCATGCGGATGAACTGGGTCGGGACCATGTGGGTGTGCGAGCAGCCGTAGCGGTCGATGAGGCGCAGTGTCTCCTCCGCGTCCCACTTGTCCATGCACACGACGGTGTGCTTCATGTGCAGCGCGTTGCCCGCGAACGTCGTGACCGCGGTGTGATAGTTCGGCGACGTCGCGAGGTGCACTTCGCCGTTGGCCGGTCTGATACCGAAGAGCTGCAGCAGGAACGTGAACAGCTCCGCGCTCACGTCGGGATCGATGTCGGCGAGCGGGCGCTTCACGCCTTTGGGCTTGCCGGTCGTGCCCGACGTGTAGTGCATCGCGGCGCCGGTGGAACGATCCTCGGGAGGCGTCGTCGGCTGCGGGTCGACGACCTCGTCGAACGAGCGGAAGCCCGGGATCGCGCCGTGCGCGAGCCGCGTCTCGGCCGGGATGGCGGCCTCGTCGGCGGCGACGCTTGCGAGCTTGGCGAACCGTTCGTGGCTCACGAACACCTTCGCCTCGGAGTCCTGGAGGATGTACGCGCTCTCGGGGGCGCTCAGGCGGTAGTTGATCGGGACGTAGTAGAGGCCGGTCTGGAGCGCGGCGAGATACAGCGTGAAGGGAAGGGCGCCGTTGGGGAGCACGGCCGCGACCGCGTCGCCGTGGTTCAACCCGAGGTCGCGCAGTGCGTGCGAGAGCTGGTTCGCCCGGGCGAGGATCTCGCCCGAGGTGTGCTCGGTGCCGTCGGGGTCGACGATCGCGAGATATCCGGGATCGTCGAGCGCGTGTTGCCAGAATCCCATTCGCCGGGCTCCCTCCGACTGGCCGGTGTCCGCAGCAGACTAGAACACGTTCCACTTTCGGGCCAAAGACCTGCTTATGCGACTTGGCTCGAGTGCACGCGGGCTGGAACGTGTTCTAGCCTCCTGCCGTGGCAGAACGACTCGACATCAGCACCAAGCACTGCACGATCGAGCGCGAGGGACGCGTCGTGATTCTCACGATGAATCGTCCCGAGAAGCGCAACGCTCTCTCCCCCGACATGCTCGCCGGGCTCGTGCTCGGCTACGAGTACGTCGACGAGGACCCCGAGATCCGCTGCGCGATCCTCACCGGCGCGGGCGGCAGCTTCTGCTCGGGCATGGACCTGACTTCGATGGGGCAGCAGTCGGAAGACCCGAACGTGCAGGCGGTGATGGCCCGGGGCAACAACCCGCACTGGAAGGCGTTGCTGCGCGACTATCGGCTCTCGAAGCCGCTGATCGCCGCGGTCGAGGGGTACGCGGTCGCGGGCGGCAGCGAGATCCTGCAGGGCACCGACATCCGGGTTGCCGGCGAAAGCGCGATCTTCGGCGTGTGGGAGGCCAAGCGCGGCCTGTTCCCGCTGGGCGGTTCGGCGTGCCGGCTGCCCCGACAGATCCCGTACACGCTCGCGATGGACATCCTGTTGCGCTGCCCGCCGGTGCCCGCGCCCGAGGCCCGCGAGATCGGCCTCATCGGACATGTGGTTCCGGACGGCCAGGCGTTGACCCGGGCGCTCGAGCTCGCGGCCGAGGTCGCCGAGATGGCGCCGTTGTCGACGAAGGCGATCCTGCGCGCGTGGCGCGAGACCGAGCACATGAGCGACGCCGACGCGATGCAGCACCAGGACGGCATTGGCTGGGAGGTCTTTGCGAGCGAGGACGCCCAGGAGGGCCCGAAGGCCTTCGGCGAGAAGCGCGCACCCCTGTTCAAGGGCAAGTGACTCAACGTGTCCGAGGCCGCGCCCGGCATTCCTGATTCCGAGGTCTTCGCCACGCCCGAGCGGGCGGAGCTGGCGAGCGCGCTGCGTGCGCTGATCGACGCCGCCATGTCGGTCGAAGACGTCGCGCCCGAGGTCTTGCGCGCGGTCGCACAGGACGTCGAGAAGCTGACGGGACGGCTCGGCCAGCCTCGTGGGGAAGGTGCCGGCTACCAACCGCGCCGCCACGACGACTATCTGCCCCGATCGCCCGTCGTCGGCGAAGCGAGTCCGATCTCGCCCCGGCTCGACTGGGAAGTGTTCGAACGCCCGGACGGTACGCCGGGCGCGGAGGCGCGGGGCACGTTCGGGGCCGTGTACGAGGGCCCGCCGGGATTCGTCCACGGTGGGTGGGTCGCCTGCGCGTTCGACGAGGTGCTCGGCATCGCGAACATCGTTTCCGGAAATCCCGGCATGACCGCCCGACTCATCGTGCATTACCGCAAGCCCACTCCCCTGTTCCGGCCCCTGGTTCTGCGGGCCTGGGTCGACCGGGTCGAGGGACGCCGGGTGATGTCTCGGGCCGAGATGTACGACGGCGACACGCTCACCGCCGAGGCCGAAGGGCTGTTCGTGCAGCCCCGGCCCGAGCTGGCGCAGCAGTACTTCGGCCAGAGCTTCCCGAGCTGAGTCGGCGATCCCGCCGGCGCCGGCGGCGCAGGACCCCCGCCCCGGACTGAAGGTTGGGGACCCGCGCGCCGATGACCCTGGTGGGGGGAATCTGGCGAGTCGGGAGCGTCGCCGTGGAGTGTCCGACCTGCAGGCATCGAGTTCCGGCCGAATGGTCGTTGTGCCCGCGCTGCGGCGCGCCCCTTCGGCCCGAGCCGGAGGACAGCCGGATCCCGCTTCCCGCATCGATGCACCGGCCCGCATCGACCGCGATCGCACTGCAGACCCGACCGGCGCCGGCAACCGCCCCGGCCCCCGCCCGGACCGGGGGCGCATCCGCCCCGTCCCCCTCCGGGTTGGCCGCGATCGATGCCGCCCGGCGGAACGGACCCCCCGTCGCGACACCGCCGCCTTTCGTCACCCGGCCCGAGCCGACGGTCATCCTGCCAACTGTGTCTCCGGTCGCACCGCTCTCGGTGCGACTCGGCACCATCGCGGGACGGCAGTGGCGCCGCATCGTCGTGTTCGCCGTCGTCGGTGTCGCGCTCGCCGCGAGCCTCGTCGCGGTCCGGCCCGTCCTCTTCCGCACGGCGCAGCAGAACTCCGCCCCATCGACGAGCGTCGCCCAAGAAGCAGTCGCCACCGATCTCTTGAAGACGGTCGTCGGCGGCGGGCGCGCGTACTTCGCCGCGCACCACACGTACAGCAAGGCGACGTCGGCGACGGTGAGCGCGCTGTCGTACCGGGTCCCGATCGTCTCGGCGACAAAGGCCGCCACGAACGGAACGGTGTCGATGCGCGTCAACAGCGCGTCGGAGATCACGTTGGCGACCCCGGCCGACACCGAGCGGTGCGTGTTCGTCCGAGACCAGCCCTCGAAACCCCCGAAAACTCAGTTCGTGACGATGCACACCTCCGACTGCCGGGCGAACGCCGCGCCCGCAACGGGATGGAGCACGTCGTGACCGCGTGCCCCTCGTGCGGCAACGCGGTGCGCCCGTTGTGGCCAACCTGCCGCTCGTGCGGCACGCTGCTGATGACCCCACCCGCGCCCGTCAGTGCGATCGGCGCCGCCGCCGACGCGGCACTGTCGGTCGACGAGCAGTTCTTCGCACCCGCGGTGTACCAGGCGCCGATCGTCGTCGAGCAGCCGACGTTCCCCGCGTACACACCCAACACGCGCGTTGCCGGTTCTGGATCGGGGAAATGGATCGCGCTCGTCGGCATGGTGGTGTTCGTGGTCGCCGCGGTTTTGACCGCGTGGTTCACGATCCGTCCGAGCGCGGCCGCGAAGCACCCGGCCCCCGTCGCCCTCGCGCCCCGAGCTCCGACCCAAGGCTTGCCGACCAGCCTCGACGTCATCACGCGGGTCGAGGCGGAATCGACCCGCCACACCGCGCTGCAGGCCGTCTCCGACGTCGCCACCGGCGACCGGGGCGCGCTCGCCGCCGCACAGCCCGACTACACGTGGGTCGCCGGGAACCAATCGTCGGCCGACCCGCACACCGTGTCGGTCGTCCAGAACCCGGGCAGCGTCACCATCGCGGTGGCCGCGTCGAACCACGACGTCTGCGCGTTCGGGAAGTGGGCACCGAACACCACGCCGGTCTACGTCACGATGGCACACGAGCAGACGTGCGCGGCCGTGAACGCGCCCGCGATCGGCTGGTCACCCCAGGCCGGTGGGGCCGGATCCGACCTCCCCGACGACAACGGCTGATCCCCGCCACTAGCTTCGGGCCGTGCCACTGAACGTGCACGGAATGTCAGAAGCCGACATCGTCGCCGCCCTCACCACCAAGCGCGCCCGAGACGCGCGCTGGCAGGACGGCCGCACGTTCGGCATGGTTTTCGACGGCGGCGACGAGGTACGCGAAGTCGCCGAGGCCGTCGCCGCCATGTTCCTGCACGAGAACGCGTTGAACACTGCCGCGTTCCCGAGCCTGGCCGAGATCCAGTCCGAAGTGGTCGAGGCGTGCGCGCAGCTCTTCCACGGTGAGCCCGACGCGGCCGGGTTCATGACGTCGGGCGGCACCGAGAGCGTGCTGCTCTCGGTCAAGTCGGCGCGCGAGCGGGGCCGGGCCGAGCGAGACGTCAGCGAACCCGAGATGGTGATCGCCGAGAGCGCGCACGCCGCGTTCCACAAGGGCGCGCACTACTTCGGCGTGCGCATGCACAAGGTGGCGGTCCGAGACGACTTCCGCGCCGACGTCGAGGCGATGGCGCAGCACGTCAACGCGAACACCATCCTCGTGGTCGGGTCGGCTCCCCAGTACCCGCAAGGTGTTATCGACCCGATTCCGGAGCTGGCCGAGCTCGCAGCAACCGTCGGCGCGTCGATGCACGTCGACGCGTGCATGGGCGGATTCGTGCTCCCCTTCATGGAGCTGAACGGTGAACCCGTCGCGCCGTGGGATTTTCGGGTGCCCGGCGTCACCACTCTGTCCGCCGACATCCACAAGCTCGGCTACGCACCGAAGGGCGCCTCGGTGCTCATGCACCGTTCGAAGGCGCTCCGGCGTTACCAGACCTTCGTCTTCGACGACTGGCTCGGCGGCTACTACGCGTCGCCTGGGATGCAGGGCACCCGGCCCGGCCTGCCGATGGCGACGGCGTGGGCGGTCATGCACCGGCTCGGGATCGACGGCTACCGCCGACTCACCGAGCGCACGATCGACGCGACGCGCCGGCTCATCGCCGGCATCCGCGCGATCCCGAAGCTCGAGATCCTCACCGAGCCCGACGCGCACGTGTTCGCGATCTCGAGTCCGCGGCTCGACGTGTTCGCGGTCGGCGACGCGATGCACGAGCGGGGTTGGCACCTCGATCGCCAAAAGCCCCCCGACAGCCTGCACGCGACCGTGAGCGCGGGGAACGCGCCCGTCGTCGACGAATTCCTGAAGGACCTGCGGGAGGCGGTCGCCGAAGTGAACGCCCGGCACACCGATGATCGCGGCACCGAGTACGCCACGCTGGAGTGAGTAGTGAGTGAGGATCGATGAGCGCAGTCGACGACGTGAAGGAATGGGAAGCCCGGGGTCGATACCTGACGGTCGACGGCCGGTCGATCTGGGTACTCGACGTTCCCGCCCACACGCAGCAACCCGACCTCGATCCGATTCTCGTGCTGCACGGCTTCCCGTCGTGCTCGTTCGACTGGCGTCACGTCCTCGACGACTTGCGCGCCGAGCGCCGCGTGGTCGCCCTCGACTTCCTCGGCTTCGGTCTCTCGGACAAGCCTGATCTCCGCTACAGCATGCGACTGCAGGCCGACGTGGTCGAAGGTGTCGGCCGCCAACTCGGGCTCACGTCGGTTGCGATGCTCACGCACGACATGGGCGACACCGTCGGCGGCGAGCTGCTCGCGCGGAGTCTCGAGGGCACGCTGCCGTTCGCGGTGACGCGTCGGGTGTTGACGAACGGAAGCATCTACATCGAAATGGCCCATCTCACGAACGGCCAACAGCTCCTGTTGTCACTCCCCGACGAGCCGACCGAGCTTGTCCGAGCCGACGGCTTCAAGGGCGGGCTTGCGGGAACGTTCGCAGAAGCGAGCACTGTGCCCGACGACGAGCTCGAGTCACAGTGGCTGTTTGCGGAACGCAACGGCGGCAACCGGATGATGCCGCGCACGATCCGCTACATCGAGGACCGCCGGGCCGAGGAACACCGGTTCACCGGTGCGATCGAGACCCACCCGTCGCCGGTGTCGATCGTCTGGGGCGCAGAGGACCCGATCGCGATCGTCGCCATGACCGACGTGCTGCGCAAGGCCCGGCCCGACGCGGCCGTCACCATCCTCGACGGCGTCGGCCACTACCCGATGATCGAGTCCCCCGCCCGCTTCGCCGCTGCCGTCACCGCCGCGCTCTGACGCGCAGAGCCCAGAGCCACGTCGTGCGAGATATCCGCCCGCTCGACGGTTTTCTCGCACAACTGTTGCGCGGGTTTTCGGGGGGTCAGGAGTTGAGGGCGTCGAGGCGTTCGACGGCCTCGACGTACTCCTCCACCAGGCGCTGGATCACGTCACGCGAGGAACGCACACGGTCCATCATGCCGACGACCTGACCCACGGGCATGCCGGTCAGCTCCCGGTTCTGCACCCGGCTCACGCGCGCCATCACGTCGGCCACCAACATGTATTGCAGCGGCATCGGCAGGTAGCCGGGCGAGTCGGGACGCTCCCACGCTTCGGTCCACTCGGTGCGGAGCTGACGGGCCGGTTTGCCCGACAGCGCGCGCGAGCGGACCGTCTGGGTCGAGTCGGCCGCGAGCAGCTTCTCGATGACGAGCGGCGTCATGTCGCTCTCGGCGACGGTCAGCCAGATCGACCCGGTCCACACGCCCTGCGCGCCCATGGCGAGCGCGGCCGCCACCTGCGAACCGTGCGCGATCCCGCCCGCGGCGAGCACCGGCGTCGGCGAGATCTCTTCGATCACCTGCGGCCAGAGCACGACGGAACTGATCTCGCCTGTGTGCCCACCCGCCTCGGTGCCCTGGGCGACCACGATGTCGACGCCGATCTCCACGTGCTTCTGCGCGTGGCGCGGGCTGCTCGCGAGCGCGGCGACGAGGATGTCGCGCTCGTGGGCGGCATCGACGATGTCCTCCGGCGGCGGACCGAGCGCGTTCACCAACAGCGACGGCGAGTGCTGGAAGGCGATGTCGATCTGGGGCCGGGCGGTTGCGTCGGTCCAACCGAGCAGATGATGACTACCGGCCTGCTCCTTGGGCAGGGGCGGCACGCCGTGCTCGGCGAGCACCTTCTCGACCCAGTCGCGGTGCTCCTGGCTGATCATTCCCTCGAGCTGGCCCTCGAGCGCGTCGGCGTCGACGCCTTCGGGGAGCTCGACCTTGGCCGGCATGACGAGATCGACACCGTACGGCTTGCCGTCGACGTGCTCCTCGATCCACTTCAGCTCGATCTGCAGCTCCTCGGGCGTGAAGTAGAGAGCGCCGAGGACGCCCATACCTCCCGCCCGGCTGACGGCGGCGACCACGTCGCGGCAATGGCTGAAGGCGAATATCGGGAATTCCAGGCCCAGGTCCCGGGCGAGCTGCGTGCGCATCTCCCGATGGTAATGAACCGCACCCCCGCACCTGCAACACGTTCTAGGTTCGCGCTACGGTCCGGCCGGAGGAGTCGCCATGACCGGAACCCGGGCTGCCGAGACCGCTGCCCGCAAGGAGCGCCTCATCACCGCGGCCACCGAGCTCGCGGGCGAGGGCGGATACGACGCGGTGCAGATGCGCGACGTCGCGGCCCGGGCCGAGGTCGCGCTGGGCACGCTGTACCGGCACTACGCGTCGAAGGACCAGCTGCTCCTCGCCGCGATGGCACTGCAGGCGGCAACCCTGCGGGAACGGCTCGTGCAACGACCGCCGACGGGTGACACTCCGGCGGCGCGGGTCTCGAACGTGTTGCGGCGCGCGTCGCGCTCACTCGAGCGCGCTCCCCTCGTCACGCGGGCGATGCTCGCGGCCATGTCGTCGTCGGAAGAGGCGACGGTGCCGCTGAAGCACGAAATCGACTCGACGCTGCGTGCGATCATTGCCGACGTCGTCGACACTGACGGTCACTGCAATACCTACGCCGATCTCGACGGCATCGTCCGCGTGCTCGGCTCGGTGTGGTTCGCCGAGCTCACGTACTGGAGCAACGGCGTGAACCCGCAGTCGTCGATGGGCGACAACCTCGCGTCGGCCGCGCAACTCCTGCTCGGCTGAAGGGCGTCTCCGAGACGGGCGCCGGCTTCAGGAGTTCAGGCGGACGCGGACGTCGCCGAGCACCGCTGCGTTCGCCGGGTCGCTCGCGGCGATCGGCCCGACGATGATCCAGGTCGCACCCGCATCGACGTAGGGCCGCACGCGCGCCGCGAGCGCGTCGGCACCCTCTTCCAGCGGGCGGGCGAGCCCGCCCCAGGTGAGCTCCGCCTTCGGCGCGACCTGGTGCACCGTCGCACCCTGCGCCACGAATCGCGCGGCGTCGATGCCCCACGCGTTCCAGCCGTCGGCAATGGCGACGGTCTCCCGCACCTGGGTGGCCCGACCACCGATCCAGACCGGGTAGCCATTGCCCGCGGCGGCGCGCACGGCGTCGTGCAGCGCGGCGATGCGGTCGACGAGGGTACCGAACTCGAGCCCGAACGACTCGTTCTCGTTACGGCTCTGCGAGTCGCCCGCCCCGATGCCGGCGATCAGGCGACCGTCGCTCACCCGCTGCGCGGTGGCGAAGGAATTCGCGAGCGTGGCCGCGGGCCGAAGCGTCGCCCGCGCCACGAGCGTGCCGACCCGGATCCGGTTCGTCTCCGCCGCGACCGCGCCCAGGAGCGCGAAGCACTCCAGCGCCGGGCGCCGGTCGGGCGGATCACCGCGGAAGAGGTGGTCGTACACGAACACGCCGTCGAGCTCGGCGACCTCGGCCGCACGCGCGACCGCGATCGGGATCTCCGCGTCCTCGACGAACGAAGGAAGTGCCAGACCGATCCGGATCGTCACGACACCAGCCGGCGGGCCAGAACGGCCGCGCCGATCGCGCCCGCCCGTTCACCCAGCTGCGCGGGCACGATCGCGACCGCGGGCCGATAGTCGACCCCTTCGATATGGCGACCGAACGCCTCCTGCAACGGGCCGAACAACAGCGGACCGAGCTCGACGAGACCACCCGCGATCACGATGCACTCGGGATCGAGGATGTTGGCGAGCCCGGAGAGGCCGACGGCCACGTTCTCGGCGTACTGCACGAGGAGTCCGCGGGCATCGGGGTCACCCTGCGCCGCGACCTTGCCGACGTGCACGCCGGTGATCGCGCTGGCGTCACCGCCCGCGGCCGCGACGATCGCCGATCCGCCGCCTTTCGCCACGAGCTCGCGCGCCATGCGGCCGAGCGCGGTTCCCGACGCGATCGCTTCCCAGTGGCCGCGCTCGCCGCAGGCGCAGAGCGGACCGTTGATGTCGACAGTGAAGTGGCCGATCTCGCCACCGAAGTTGTGGGCGCCGCGATACGTGTGGCCGTCGAAGAGGAACCCGCCGCCGATGCCGGTGCCGAGCGTCACCAGCAACACGTCGCGGCGACCGGTCGCGGCGCCGTAGGTGACCTCGCCCAGGGTGGCGACACTCGCGTCGTTGTCGACCGCGACGAGATGTCCGGTCGCGTCGGCGAGTGCCTGTCGAAAAGGAGCCTTGCGCACGTTGGGCAGGTTCGGCGCGTAGGCGACGTTGCCGTCACGGTCGACGAGACCGGCCGCGCCCACACCGATCGGTGCGCCGGGCGCGCCGAGTTGGGTCACGATCGACGCGCCGGTCGCGACCAGCGCGTCGAGACCCGTGTGGGGCGACGCGAGGCGCTCCTCCTTCAACACCGTGCCGTCGTCGGCGAGAAGCACGCCGAGCACCTTCGTGCCGCCGATATCGAGTCCGATGGTCGCCGCCATGGCGGGTTACGCCCCGCTCCGGCCGGAATCGTCCCGATCGATGTCCCGATCGATGTCCCGATCGATATTGATGTGGTGCATGCGTCCCTCTCGAGCCTCGGATCCGGTGCGCGGGGCCGGGCGGCCGCCGCGTTGGGATTCGACGAACTCATCGGCCGCGTCCATCAGTGTCCGAAAGGCCCGCAACAATTCGTGGGCCGCGTTCCACAGATGCTCGACCGGATCACCCTCGGTGAGATCAGGACCCGGCTCCCGCTCGGCCCCGGGCCAGTCGGCGGAGGCGCTCTCCGACGGTTCCATCAGACGAATTCCACGACCAGGCGGTCGTCGACGAACCGCGCCCCGGCGACATCGCGTCGCACGAGGCTGTCGGGCAGGACGAGCGCCCGCCGGTGCGGTCCCACGGTCAGCACGAGCTCGTCGCCGGTCCGGCCGAGCTGCACGTCGTCGCGCTCGGTGAACGGGAGCTGCACCGACAGCAGCAGCGCGGCGCCGGACGCATCGACGCGGAACGGTTCGGTGTGCGAGAGCCGCGCGACCACGTCGGCGTCGCCGTAGAGATTCTTGGCGAAGAGCGAGAGCGCGGGCATGCCGACGACCTCTTCGTTCGCGAGCTCGGCCGGAAGGAGCGGCAGCGGCGCGAATGCCTCGGCGATCACGTCGAGGTGCGCGGTCTGGGTCGCGCGCCACTGCGCCAGCCATGGATGGTCGAGCTCGGCGGGAAAGATGCGGTTCACGATCACCGCGTCGACGTGGTAGCCGAACAGCGACAGGTACGTGAACGTGCGCCGGGCCTCGGCGACGACGAGGCGCTCCGGGTTGACGACGAGTCGCGCGCTCGTGATGTCGCCGTCGGTCAGCAGCTCCCGCACACCGTCGAGGCGTTCGTAGAAGCGCCGCACCGCGCCGAACACGCTGTCGCCCGCGATCGGGATACCGGACACGCGTTGCAGGATCGGTCGGGCGAGCTTCGTAAGCCGGCGTTGCGTGTCGAACATGCGCTCCATGTACCAACTGAGCACGTCGGGCAACGACAGGAGGCGAATCGTCTCCGCGGTCGGTGCGCAGTCGACGACGACGAGGTCGTAGTCGCCACTCGTCGCGAACTCCTTGATGTCGGCGAGGGCGAACACCTCGTCGAGTCCGGGAATGACCGCGAGCTCCTCGGCCTCGACGGTGTCGGCGCCGGCCCAGTCGAGCACGTCGACCAGGTAAGTGCGCACGTCTTCCCACGCTTCCTCGAAGCGCAGACGCGCGTTGAGCTGCTGGCCGTGGAGGCCCTGCGCGATCGGGGTCGGGCGATCACCGAGGGGCACGTCGAAGGCGTCGGCGAGCGAGTGCGCGGGATCGGTCGAACACACGATGGTGCGCAACCCGTGCTCGGCCGCGCGCGTCGCGGTGGCCGCGGCCACCGTCGTCTTGCCGACGCCCCCCTTGCCGGTGAACAGCAGAATGCGACTCAAGCGACGGCCTCGACCTGCTTCTTCAGATCCTTCAGCGCGCTGCCCATGATCAGCCCCGCGGCCCGGCGCTTCAGGAGGCCCGGGAGCGGCACCGCCAGCTCCACTGCGAGCTGGTAGTGCACGCGCGTCGAGGTGGGGCCCTCGGCCTCGAAGCGGTACGAGCCGTCGAGCCGGCGCAGCATGTCGCCTTCGACGAACTTCCACGAGAACGAAGCCGGGGCGGCGGAGTAGTCGTACGCGAGCACGTAGCGGACGCTCTTGCCGAGCGCGGCGGCGCGGTACTCGACCCGCGTTCCGCGACCCTCGTCGTCGCGCTCGAGGGTGTGGACGTCTTTCACGTCGCGCACCCACTCGGGGTACGACTCGAAGTCGACGGCGACGTCCCAGCAACGATCGGCGCCGGCGTCGATACGAATCCGTTCGTCGGCGGTCTCGGTCATCGACGTACCCCCTTCACGTTGCTGCGCGCCGGTGCCCGCCGCGCCGGGTACACGCCGTGGCGGGCGCCCCAGAGCGCGGCGAAGCCGAGCTGCAGCATCGGTACCAACACGCTGAATGGGTTGCCCCACGCGGTCGCCAACGCGACGACCACACAAACCGCGGTCGCGCCGAGCAGATGCCGCCGCTGCTCCTTGGGCGCCGACGGGGTGAGGAACACCCACGACCCCACGACGATGTCGTCGCCGCGTGTGGAACGCACGAGCACGAGACCGAACGCGTAGATCCAGATCGGGATCGACGCGAGGAACAAGACGACGCTGACGATCGTCGCGGGCGTGTTCAGTGCGTGCAGTCCGACGGCGTCGGCGATCGCGACCACGGCGAACACCGCAAGCGTCGACCACGACGCGACGACGATCGCCTTCCCGGTCATACCGGGCAATCTACCGGGGAGCCCCGATCCGCGAGGAAGGCCCGCTCAGCGAGGAAGAGTCGCCGCGCCGGAGAGATCCCCCCGGGCGACGGGCGCCAGGCGGGCGACGAGACCGTCGTAGGAGTAGTCGGCCACGGCGCGCTCGCGCGCGGCGCGTCCCATCTCCGCACGCCTTTTGGGATCGTGACAGAGGACCTCGAGCGCGGTCCGCACCTCGCCGATCGCACGCGGGCTGACGACGAAGCCCGTGTCGCCGTCGGCGACGGCTTCGTGCGCGCCGCCACTTCGCCCGGCGACCGACGGCACGCCGCACGCAGCGGCCTCCAAGAACACGATCCCGAAGCCCTCGGCCTCGAGACCCGCCCACCGGTCACGACAACACATCGCGAACGCGTCGGCGCAGCCGTAGAGCTCGGGAAGATCGGCCTCTGCGACCCGCCCCAGGAAGCGCACGTCGGCCCCGCTCTTTTCCGCCCGGCGTTCGAGGCGGTTCCGGTCGCGCCCCGATCCCCCGACAGCCAGCTGCACGCCGGGCATGTTCACAAGCGCGTCGATCACGGTGTCGAAGCCCTTGCGGGGTACGAGTCGCGACAGTCCCAGCACCAGCGGTCGGTCGGGATCGAGCCCGAACCGCGCGCGCACTCCGGCCCGTTCGGGTTCGGAGAGTGGATGGAAGCGGGTGCCGTCGACGCCCGGCGGGATCATCACACCGGGTACCGGCCGCCCGGCGATACGGCTCGCCTGCCGGGCCGGGTAGCCGCCCGCGGCAACGACCGCGGCCGCGCCCTGCATCACCTGGCGACCCAGGGCGCGCAGCCCGGGAACCGACGCGGGGACGGTGATCTCGGCGCCGTGCACGACCACGACGTACGGCGCGCTGCGCAGTCGGGGTCCGATCTTGCCGAGGGGCAGCATCGGGTCGAGGAAGATCACGTCGGCGCCGACCTCGCGAGCCAGCGCGTCGACGTCGCGGGTCAACGCGCGCGTGGGGAGCAGCACCTTCTGCCGCGCCCGCACGATGCGGAACGGCTGTTCGGCATCCCACACAGTTGCGTCGTCGTGCGCGGTCGTGAAGACCGTCGTCTCTCCCGGCGGCAGTCGTCGCCACAGCTCGTAGAGGTACGACTGGATACCACCCAGCTTGGGCGGGAAGTCGTTCGTGACCAGCAGGCTCGGCATCGCCGCCGGATGCTACGAGGCTGCGTGCGCGATGGCGTCGTCCCAGGAGCCACGTTCGGCGATCATGCGGCGGTACTGCATCACGAAGCGCGGCCGGTTGAAGCCGAGCGCGCCCAGCAGCCGCCCGCCCTTGCCGAACAGCGCCACGAACTGCCGCTCTTCCAGTGATCCGTGCGCGACATGCACGTCCACGTCGGCCTCCGCCGAGACCACCCCGACGGTCTGGATCTTGCGGTCGTACTGATCCGACCAGACGAACGGCACCGGCGCGAACGGCTCTTCCCGCCCGAGGAGCCGGCGCGCCGCGTGCACCCCCTGCTCGGTCGCGTTCGTCCAGTGCTCGAGCCGCATCATCTGACCGTCGAAGAGCGGATTCGGCCAGCGGGCAACGTCTCCGGCAGCCACGATCCCGGGCGCGGCCAGACAGGTCTCGTCGCACACAACCCCGTTGTCGAGGGTGAGCCCCGAGCCTTCGAGCCACGCCGTCTCGGGCACGACCCCGATCCCCACGACGACCGCGCCGGCCTCGACGACCGAGCCGTCGCCGAGCCGCACACCGCGCACCTGCCCGGCGCCGTCGTCCTCGATCGCGTCGACCTGCACGCCCAGACGCAGGTCGACGCCGTGCTCACGATGAATGCCGGCGAGCACCGCTCCGAGCTCGGGACCGAGTCCGCGCACCATTGGCTGGGGCAGCGCTTCGAGCACGGTGACGTCGAGCCCACGCATCCGGCACGTCGCCGCGATCTCGGCGCCGATGAAGCCGGCCCCGATGACCACGACCTTGGCGTGCGCGTCGAGCAGCTCGCGCAGCGCGAGCGCGTCGTCGAGCGTCCTCAACGTGAAGAGGCCGGCGAGATCGGGTTGGTTCGGGAGCCGGCGCGGGGTCGCGCCGGTAGCGATCACGAGCCCGTCGAACGCGATGCGTTCGCCGTCGTGGAGCACGACCTCGTTCGCCCCGGAGCTGGCAATGGTGCGGAGCGCGACCGCGCGCGCGTCGAGCCGCCAGTCGAGATCGAGATCGTCGACGCCTTGTTTGCGTAACACGAGGTGATCGGGCTCCCAGTCGCCGCGCAGCAGCTCCTTCGAGAGCGGGGGCCGGTCGTACGGGAGATGGGGCTCGGCGCCGATCGCGACGATGCGCCCGTCGAAGCCCTCGCGCCGGAACGTCTCGGCCGCGCGCAGACCCGCGAGTGAGGTTCCTACGATCGCCACGGATTTCATCGCCACGGATTTCATCGCCACGGAATTCATCGCAGGGGTCCGCATAGCCGGTCGAAGCTACCAACTGGCCGGAATACTGACATGGCCGTCATACTTACGGCCGCTCGCCCGCCCCCACATGGACCGTCGTCCGTTGGAGTGTCGAAATGCCGAAGCCCAAGCCCGCGCCCGTTTCGGATCTTGACGTCTCGGGTCGGCCGCTGCACCTGCGCGACGTCGACATCGACGCCTTCTTGCACCCCAAGACCATTGCGGTGATCGGCGCGTCGGAGACGTCGGCGAAGCCGAACACCGCGATGACCCGCAAGTTCTCCGCGTGGGCGCAGAAGAACGGTGCGACGTTCTATCCGGTGCACCCCGATCGGGAGTCGGTGCTCGGACACAAGTGCTACAAGTCGGTTCTCGACGTCCCCGGCGACATCGATCTCGCGATCATCCTCACCGGTCGCGCCGAAGAGACGTTCGAAGAGGTCCTGGCGCGCAAGGCGAAGTTCGCGGTGATCTTCGCGGCCGGCTTCTCCGAGACCGGCGCCGAGGGAAAAAAGCGCGAGCAGAGACTCGAGAAGCTGGTGCAGAGCGGCGACGTTCGGCTGCTCGGTCCGAACACGAACCTCAACGCGTTCGAGGAGTTCCGCGAAGATCTCGAAGGGCCGGCAATCGCGCTCATCACGCAGTCGGGCCATCAAGGTCGCCCGGTATTCCAGGGCCAAGAAGTCGGTATCCGGCTCACCCACTGGGCGCCGACCGGCAACGAGGTCGACCTCGAGTTCGCCGACTTCGCGCGCAACTTCGCCGACCAGCCCGAAGTCGGGGTGATCGCCTGCTACATCGAGGGCTTCAAGGACGGTCGCACATTGATGCTCGCGGCCGACCACGCGGCGGAGCTGCGCAAGCCGATCGTGATGGTGAAGGTCGGCAAGACCGCGGCCGGCCGATCGATGGCGCAGTCGCACACCGGCCACCTCACCGGTTCCGACGAGGTCACCTCCGCGGTGTTCCGCCAGTTCGGCGTGACCCGCGTCGACGGGCTCGACGAGCTGCTCGAGATCTCGATGTCGTTCGCCCGCACGCGGCCCGAGAAGCTGCCGGCCTGGGCGAAGTCGAACAAGGGCCCCGGCGTGTGCGTGTACGCGATCTCGGGCGGTACCGGTGCGCACATGGCCGACGTGCTCTCCGACGCCGGACTCCGACTCCCCGATCTCACCAAGGAATCGCAGCGGCAACTGCACGACAAGCTCATCCCCGCCTACCTGCGGGTCTCGAACCCCGTCGACTGCGGCGGCCCGCCGGTGGCCGACTCGCGTGGTCGCCGCATCCTCGACGTGCTGCTCGCCGACAAGAACGTCGACATCCTGGTGATCCCGATCACCGGCGCCGTCGCGATCTTCAGCGAGCCCTTCACCCGCGACATCATCGACGCGGCAGAGACGAGCGCCAAGCCGATCTTCGTGGTGTGGGGCGCGCCGGCAGGTACCGACGACACCTACTACAAGCGTCTGCTCGACGGCGGGCTCCCCGTCTTCCGGACGTTCCACAACTGTGTGGGCGCGGTGAAGAGCTACGCCGACTACTGGACGTTCTCCGCGCACTACCGCTCCCCCTTCGCCGACGCGCCGACCGAACCGCTCCCCGCGGCGAACAAGGCCCGCAAGCTGCTCGCCGACCTGAAGCCGGGTGAAGCGCTCTCGGAGTGGAACTCAAAGAAGCTGATCCGCGCGTACGGCATCAAGACCTCGAACGACGAGCTGTGCGCGTCGGCAGCCGAAGCCGTGCGCGCCGCCAAAGCCGTCGGCTACCCCGTCGTCATGAAGGTGTCGTCGCCCGACCTCTTGCACAAGACCGACGTCGGGGTCGTGAAGGTCGGGGTCGCGTCGGCGTCCGAAGTCCGCGCGACGTACGACGATCTGTTGCGCAAGGCGAAAAAGGCCGATCGCAACGCCCGCATCGACGGCGTCATGGTCTGCGAGATGGTCAAGGGCGGCGTCGATACGCTCATCGGCGTCTCCACCGACCAATTGTTCGGTCCCGTCGTCACCATCGGAGTCGGCGGCATCTTCGTCGAGGTGTTCGGTGACGTGACGTTCCGCGTACCGCCGTTTTCCGAGGACGAAGCGCGCCGCGCCGTCGCCGAGCTCAAGGGCCGCAAGCTTTTGGAAGGTGTGCGCGGCCAAGCACCGGTCGACATCGACGCCCTTGTCGATACCGTCATGAAGGTACAGCGCCTGGCGATGGATCTCGCCGGCGAAGTACGCGAGCTCGATATCAACCCCCTGGTGATCCGCCCTCGCGGCGCAGTAGCCCTCGACGCATTGGTGGTGAAGCAGTGACTGAAGCTGTTGACAATTCGGCGCTCGTCGCCAACGAGCTGCAGACGCGGCTCGAGAACGGCGTGCTGTGGTTGACGATCAACCGGGTCGACAAGGGCAACGCGATCCCCTACTACGTGCGCGACGCGTTGATCGACGCATTCCGCAACGCGCACTGGGACCTCGAGGTGCGCGCGGTCGTGTTGACCGCCGCGGGTGAGCGCCACTTCTGCACCGGTGCGGACCTCTCGGTGCCGCAGCCCCAGCGCGGCACGAAGCCGGCCGCCGCGCCCGACCGGGTCGTCGGTGCCGCGGTGAACATGATGCGCGCCGGCTTCCAGCAGTTGATGCAGGCCATCCAGGACTGCGAGAAGCCGGTCATCGTCGCGTTGAACGGCACCGCCGCGGGCGGCGGTTCGATGCTGGCGCTCGCGGCCGATCTCGTGATCGCGGCCGACAGTGCGAAGTTGATCCAAGTCTTCGTGCGCCGCGGTCTGGTTCCCGACGGTGGCGTCGCGTACCTGCTCCCCCGCGTCGTCGGTATGCACAAGGCGAAGGAGCTCATGTTCTTCGGCGACGACCTGTCGGCGGCCGACGCGGCGACACTCGGCATCGTGAACAAGGTCGTACCCGCGGCCGAGCTGCAGGCGGCGGCGAAGGAGTGGGCGGAGCGGCTCGCAAGCGGACCCACCAAGGCGATCGGATGGGGAAAGAAGCTGTTGCACGACGCGTCGGAGCTCTCCCGTCGCGACCTCCTCGAAGAGGAAGCGATGATGGTCGAGATGAACTCGTCGACCGTCGACTCGGGCGAAGGCGTCGCGTCGTTCCGTGAACGCCGTGCCCCGGAGTGGAAGGGCTGGTAGTCGCATGGCTACGCAGACCGCGACGATCGGGATCAAGGACAAGACCGCGGTCGTGGGCATCGGGCAGACCACGTTCGGCAAGGGTCTGCCCGACACCGAGCTCTCGCTTGCGTGCCAGGCCGTGTCGATGGCACTCGACGATGCGGGAGTCGCGCCGTCCGAGGTCGACGGCATCGCGTCGTACACGATGGAACCGAACCGTGAGGTCGACGTCGCCCGCAACGTCGGGTTCGGCGACGTCACCTGGTTCTCGCAGGTGGGCTACGGCGGTGGTGCCGGTTGCGGAGTGGTCGGGCAGGCGGCGATGGCCGTGGCCACCGGTCAGTGCTCGGTCGCGGTTGCATGGCGCGCCCGCAAGCGCGCCGATCCGACGAGTCGGCCGTGGGCGCAGGCGCAGGCCCGCCTCTCCGACAACAGTCAGTGGACGCGCCCATTCGGCGTGATCCGGCCCGTCGACGAGATCGCGCTGCTTACCCGCCGGTACATGTACGAATACGGCGGCACCCGCGACCACCTCGCCAACATCGCGCTCGCGTTCCGCAAGCACGCAGCCCGCAACCCCAACTCGACCATGGGTCACAAGCCCATGACGCGCGACGACTACATGAACGCCCGCTGGATCTCCGAGCCCTTGTGCCTCTTCGACAACTGCCTCGAGACCGACGGCGCGCTCGCGGTGGTGGTCGTGTCGGCGGAGCGGGCCCGCGATCTCAAGCAACCGCCCGCGTACATTCACTCGTTCGCGCAGGGCCTTCCGCCCCAGCACCAGACGATGACCAACTACTTCACCGACGACCCGTTGCGCGGGCCGGCGTGGAGTGCGGCGAAGCGCATGTGGGACCTGTCCGACGTCACTCCCGCCGACGTCAAGGTCGCCCAGCTGTACGACGCGTTCAGTCCGCTCATCGTCCTCTCGCTCGAGGGTTACGGGTTCTGCGAACGAGGCGAGGGTGGACCGTTCACCGACGACGGCAATATCGAGTGGCCCAACGGCCGGCTCCCGGTCAACACCGCGGGTGGCGGCATGTCGGAGGCGTACGTGCACGGCTTCAACCTCGTGTTGGAAGGCGCGCGCCAGATCCGGGGCACGTCGACCGCGCAGGTCGAGGGGGCCGACGTCTCGCTCGTGACGAGCGGCGAAGGTGTGCCCACCTCGGCGATCCTCTTCACGAACGACGTGTAACCGTGCGGACGCCGCGAGCCCCCCGGGCGAAGCAAGGGAGCCATGT
>JBEPUZ010000046.1:0-22023 GCA_041691275.1 Actinomycetota bacterium
GGGGTGGGGCCGCGGCCCGGGGGCCGCCCCGGTTGGCCGGGGGGTCGGGCACTAAACTTGCGCCGGCTCACCTAACTGCCGCCCCCCCACCCAGGAGGGGGGGCCCCCGGAAGAGGCGTGCCGCACCGACGAAGACCGTCCTCCCAGAGAAGGGCCCACATGTACGTCGCCACCACCTCGACAGTCGCTGTTCATCCGTCCGAGTGCGGCGACGTGGCAAACGTCGCCAGGTTCCTGATGGACGCTGTTTCTCGTCACGAGATCAGCGTTGCCGATGCCGAAGCCGCCGTCTTGGAGTGGACGCACGACGCCGACGTTCTCGACACCGCTGCCTGCCAGTGCGACCGCGCCGACGCGGTCGAGCTCCTCCACCTTGCGTCGACGGACATCCGCCACGCCGCATAGCAACACTCACCTAACATCTTCGTGGAACTTCGAAGTCTTCCGCGTCGGCGACTCACGGCGTCCGACGAAGGACAGCTGCCACCGACGCGGTCGACGAGGGCTTCGGAGAATCGGGAGTACGTCGCCGTGCCGGCTTGGCCGCAAGCGGATTTCCGACGAGGTTCGTGGCTGTGACGTTCGTGTTGGGGATGCCGTCTCGACTCAGTACGAGAGCGAACAGAAGCCCGTCGGCGGAAAGGCTCGTATCACTCATACCGGTTCGGTCCAGCTACTACTGGAAACGTACCTACGCGAGAAGGCGTCTGTACTCCGCCCGGCAGTCGCCGATCACGCCGTAATGCGCCGATCGACGTTCGCAGCTGGAGCGAGTCGGCTCTTCAACGCGGTTGACTTTCCAAATCGGAGTGGTCAGAAAGTCCAGGAGGGCTTCGGAGCCGAGGCCGACGAAGTTCATCCCATCCCGGACGGGTACCACGACGAAATGGCTAGGTACGGGTTCCTCATCGCAAGCGCGGACGAACTAGCAGACGAGGGCTACAAGCACCTCGAGATCCGGAACCTTGATCAACCAAGATTGGCCGGACCGTCCAGTAGAGGCCACGGCCCCGACCGATGCCCGGGATGGGGACCACTCAGCACCAGCCGCGACACGACGTTCTCCGATCATCGAGCGAAGGACCGAAGGTAAGGCTTTCGCAAAACAAAGCCCGACCAGCGCGATGAGCGTTGCGGTACGTCCGCAACGCAGGTAAAACCACATCGCGGCGTCACCACGCGAACTGTTCAGGCCCTAACCCGGCAGTCGCTCCGCAGTTTGCGGTCGGTCCCGATGCCCGTTCTGCGCCCCCAAGCCCTGGCGGGATCGGGACCGACATCGCAGCTACTTGAGCGGCGGCGCTCTCGGCCGCTGAGGCCGGACATCAGCGTCGATCCGCGCGGCCGAGCAGCATCACGCATGGCCACGACGATACCTGCGACCCGCTTGTTGCACTCCGGACAAGGCGCGCCGCCAGCCGATGTTCGATCGGTAGCGGGGTCTTCTTGGCACCAATCCGGCACCACGACCGCTTCGTATGGCGAACCATTCAGCCGGTGCAGTGTGCTGACCTGCACTCTTACGAGTCGGGCTGCCGGGATTCGAACCCGGGACCTCTTGACCCCCAGTTACCGCCCAACATCCCACTCGGTCTCAGCAGGTCTCACGCTCCCCCGCCGACCAGGCACTTCGCGAATGCGTTCGGAGCCGTTGTCTCACTACGTCTCGCTACGTCTCGCTACGCTTCTTAGGTGAAATCCTATTTAGCTCGCCGGGCGGAGCGGTAACGCGGGCGGGGCTGTATCTCGCGACATTCGCCGCGTGCTCGAATCGCGTTCGGGACTCGACTGATCTCGCCCGAAGGACGGCGAGGCGCCAAGTCGGGTCGCGGTGTGGTACTGAGGCTCCGTGCAGGAACTCCAACGCAACAACGTGACCGACGGTGGCAACGCTCTTGGGCGGCCGATGCTGTTCGCTCACGGTTTCGGTTGTGATCAGAACATGTGGCGATTCGTGGCGCCTGCGTTCGGCAACGACTACCGAACCGTGCTCTTCGACTACGTGGGCGCAGGTCTCTCGGAAGTCGGCGCATACGACATCGAGCGCTACAGCACACTCGACGGCTACGCACAGGACGTTGTCGAGATCATGGACGCGCTCGATCTCCACGACGTCGTGTTCGTTGGACACTCCGTGAGCGCGATGATCGGCATCCGTGCCGCTCTCCAGCCGCTAAGCCGCATCTCGGCGCTGGTGCTGATCGGACCCTCACCGCGATACATCAACGATGGCGACTACATCGGCGGATTCGAGGAGGCGGATATCGATGGTCTCCTTTCGTCGCTCGCCAGCAACTATCTCGGTTGGTCGTCCCAGATGGCGCCCGTCATCATGGGCAACGGGGACCGTCCGGAGCTCGGAGCAGAGTTGACGGCGAGCTTCTGTCGTGCCGATCCTGCGATCCAGGAACGGTTCGCCCGAGTGACGTTTCTCTCGGATAGTCGGGACGACCTCACACTCGTCCGGCTGCCGACGTTGATCCTGCAATGCTCGGCGGATGTCATCGCCCCCGTTGAGGTCGGCAAGTTCGTGCACGAACACATGTCGACGAGCACTCTGGTTCAGCTCCGCGCGACCGGCCACTGCCCGAATCTCAGTGCGCCCGACGAGACGATCGCGGCGATCTCGGCGTTCCTTCCCAACGCCTGACGGAACGGAGCCACGTGGTCGAGCAAGCCTCTGACGGTTTCTACGGCGCTCTCGCCGAGGACGACCCAGCCGACTTGTATGACAACGCTCCGTGTGCGTATCTGTCGACCCTGCCCGACGGGATAATCGTGAAGGCGAACCGGACGTTCCTGACGTGGACGGGTTTCCCAGAGCACGCGCTGGTCGGACGGGTCCGTTTTCAGGAGCTGCTGGCGCCCGGCGACCGGATCTTCTATGAGACGCATGTGAGTCCGGCGTTGATGATGCAGGATCATGTTCGCGAGATCGCGGTCGAGGTGGTCACGGAATCGGGGGCTCGCCTACCGGTTCTCGCGAACTCGATCCTCAAGCGCGACGTTTCCGGAAGCCCATCGGTGATCAGGACTGCGCTCTTCGACGCAACGGAGAGACGCGCATACGAGCGGGAGCTGCTGGCTTCGAGGCGACGCGCCGAGGCTTCCGAGGCGCGCGCCGCCGCGCTGGCGACGACGTTGCAATCGACGTTCGTGCCGACGGAACTGCCGCGAATTCCGGGTCTCGACATCGGCCACAGGTACCGACCCGCCGGGGACGGAAGTGAAGTGGGGGGCGACTTCTACGACCTCTTCGAAATCGGGACCGACACCTGGGGACTCGTCCTCGGCGACGTATGCGGCAAAGGTGCCGGGGCAGCCGTACTCGCATCAGTTGCTCGCTATACGGTACGCGCCGAAGCGATCAAGGCTCGCGACGCGGTCGCCGTGCTGTTCCGATTGCACGAGGCACTGCTTCGCTACCAGCCCGGAACGTTCTGCACGGCCGTTTTCGCCGTTATCGAAAGGGTCGACGGACGTTTCCGCATCGCGTTCGCGTCGGGCGGGCACCCGGCACCAATTCACCGACACCACGAGCGCACAGAAGCGATCGTGATCGGCGGCTCGATCGTAGGGATGATCAACAATCCCCACTTCACGAGCGCAACCGTGACGCTCGAACCAGGCGACCTCGTCGTCCTTTACAGCGACGGCGTCACCGAAGCGCGCCACGAGCGCGACTTTTTCGGCGAGGAGCGGCTCACCGACCTCGTTCGCGCGTTCGTCGGCGGCGCGCAGCAACATGCCGACGCGTACGTCGAAGCGACAGTTGCGTTCCAAGACGGCAACACCCGAGACGACATCGCAGTAATCGTCGTTCGGGCCCCGCTTCGATAAGCGGCACGCCGATTCGGGATTCGCGTTGTCGAGCGCGGAGCGGCGGCAAGACGACATCCCAGCGCCGCGGACGAGCCGCCGTCATCGACCGCGTAGGGGAGCTGGCAAGCGCGCCGACGAACGGGTTCGGGAGGAATCCCCGAGCCTGCGGCATGAGGGCTTATCCCGACTCTGTCGCCGACCGGAACTCCGGAACTTTCTTGTCGCGTTTGGGTGGTCCAGCGCGCTGAAACAAAGTCTTGAGGAATCCGCGTTGTGTCGGGTTCCGGAGTTCAGGGTGGTATTGCTGCCAACCTGAAGGAGGACCTGATGGGCTATGTCGGTGGTGCCTTGCAAGCGGCGTTCATGGGCCGGGTTCGAGAGGTCCCGCCCAATCGGCGTCTGGTCGTGCCGGTCGATGTCGGCAAGACCGCGGCGATGGCTTTGGTCGCCGACATCAGCGGCGAGATGATCGTTCGGCCGTTCCGATTCGCGCTCAACACGAACGGGCGGGCGGCGTTCGCGGCGTCGGTCACGTTCGCTCGAGCGCAGCGAGACGCGCTGGTCTGTCGTGTCGGTGTCGAGGCTGCCGGCCACTACCACCGCACCCTTCGTGTCTCACCTGGTCGCGGCGGGGATCGAGGCGTCGTCGGCGCCTTCATCGCAGGCGGATAAGAACCGATATAGCCGGCGTAAGGGACGCTCCGCTCGGGCTGCGCACGGGGCGTTGTGGTCGGCGGCCAGTTGTTGCCATGCTGTCTGGGTGTCGCCCGATGACGCGCTGGTTTGTGATGGTGATGACTCTCCCTTGAGCGTGTGCCCGTTCGAGATTGCGCCTCCGGTCATTTTGCAGCGGTGGGAGCGATTGACGTTCGTGCATTGGTCGTTCGCCCCGTCGGCCGTGGAGTGCTTCTACCTGATTGGTTGCGGGTCGAGACCTTCGACGGTTTGGCGTGGATCGGGTTGGTGCCGTTCTTATGCAGGTAGCGACGGGCGGCGGCCGTCGTGTCGGCTGGCTGTCGAACTTTTGCGAGACGAATGTCCATACATACGTTCGATATGCCGAGGGCCGATCGGGGATTTGGTTCCTCTCGCTCGATGCGGCCCGGCTCGGCGCGGTCATCACGGCGCGCGGGGTGTACCGGCTTCCGTACTTCTGGTCGCGCATGCAGATCAACGAGCACGACCAGGAGGTCGCGTACAACTGTCGACGGCGTTGGCCCGGCCCAACCGGAGTGACGAGACAGGTCCGAGTCCGGATCGGTGATCCCTTCACCGCCGCGGAGCTACACGAACGCGACCACTTTCTCACGGCTCGCTGGGTACTCTTCAGCTCAGTGGGCGACCGCCGCCGTTTCGCCCGGGCGTGGCATTCACCGTGGCCCTTGCACCGAGCCCATGTCGTCGAGATCGATGACAGTCTCGTCACTGCGGCGGGGCTTCCAATCCCGGAATCCGAGCCGATCGTGCACTATTCGCCCGGGGTCGACGTTCGCATCGGGCGTCCGGAGCGATACTCCTCTCGCGGTTAGTCGATGCACTGGCGGGCTCTTCGAGGTAAAGAACCCGCGAGAATCGCTTCGATGTCTCGCCGGTCGGCGCTTCGAGCGCTCAACATTCGTCCGAGGGCGGAGGCAGTCGCCGCGACGCAGGTCGCGGTACTGGGCTGGGAGCCGTCGAGGAGATCGTTCCACATGATCGACCACCCGCCGGCGAGCGCGCGGCCGACGCCGGGTGAGGTGAGGCCGCGGGTGAGTCCGGCCACGGTTCTGGGTCTGCGTAGGAGGGCCCGGTGGAATGTGGCCGTCGTGGAAAGATATGGCGCGTAGGTGCGCGCCAAATGCGCTCGGTATCGGTCGGACGCGTGATCGACGCCGGCAAGTATCGCCAAGGCTGCGGCCCGACCGCTGTCCATCGCCTGCGAGATGCCTTCACCTTGCAGAGGATTCACCAAGCCGGCGCTGTCGCCGACGAGAAGGACACGGTCGCGTGCCGGCGTTGTGCCCACGAGCCCCATCTTCAGCCACGCGCCGAGAGGTCGCGCGTGCATGTGCTTCGCCCGCCCGCGCAGAACGCCGACGCGAGCTGCGTGCTCGAGGAACGCGTCAAGGTCGCGCGCCGCGCGTCTTCCCGCGGCGCGGTCGGCGAGTACCCCGACACCGAGTCCGACGTTCACGTGTCCGTCGCCCGCGGGAAAGACCCAGCCGTACCCCGGAAAAGCCTTCCCCGGCTCCGGCGTCCACAACAGGATGTGAGGCTCTGCGACCGGTTCGTCGAGATAGGTGCGAACCGCGAATCCCCAGAGCGATCGGTTCGGAACCACGAGGCGCGCGGCCTGGGCGACATGGCTTGTCGCGCCGTCGGCGCCGACTATCACGTCGCCTCGCACGGCCGTCCGCGACGAGAGCGAGAAGCCCTCGAGTCGATCTTCATCGCCGAGCGGTTCGTCGGCGCGCCCCTCGAAGAACGTCGCGCCCGCCGCGATCGCTGCGCTGCGCAGCGCTGCATCGAATCGCGATCGCTGCACAACGATCGCGTAGCCGGGATAGGTACGCCCCGGCGAGGCCGGCAGTCGCACGCGACGTCCCGTAGGTCCGACGACGAGCATGTCGCTCACTCGAGTTGTGTCCGGAATATCGAGCATCAGGTCGTGGAGGAGCTGCACGCCCCGAGGTCCGATGAGATCTCCGCATGCCTTGTCGCGAGGGAAGGCGGCCTTGTCGACGAGCGCGACACGCGCGCCCGCACGCGCCAATACCAGGGCGGTGATGCTTCCGGCCGGCCCTGATCCGACGACGAGCACGTCGAATCGCGTCTCGGTCATCGCCTGTTGCTCATACGACCCTGAACTGTAGGGTCCGGCTCGAGGGGGATCCATGCAGAGAACGGCCGGCGATCCGAACCGCTTCGCCCAGGACCTGTTCCGGCTGCTTCCGCGGCGCTACGACCTGCTGGAAGAGTTGCTGTCGTTGGGTCAGAACCGGCGCTGGAGGGAGGAGATGGTCGCGCACGTCGACAGCGCCGATCCGCGCGCGATTCTCGACGTCGCTACCGGGACTGCCGGCGTCGCGCTCGTGCTCACCCGAAGAACCCGCGCGCAGATCATCGGGCTCGATATCACCGAGACGATGCTTCGACACGGGCTCGCGCGCGTCGAGCGCGAGGGAGTCACGGATCGTGTGCAGCTCGTTGTCGGGCAGGCCGAACGACTTCCCTTTCCCGACGACTCATTCGATGCGCTGACGTTCACCTATTTGTTGCGTTACGTAGCCGATCCTGGCGCGACGCTGCGTGAGCTTGCGCGTGTTCTCAAGCCGGGCGCGGCCATCGCAAGCTTGGAGTTCGCGGTTCCTCAGGACCGGTTTTGGTGGTGTTGGTGGTGGCTGTA
This sequence comes from Actinomycetota bacterium, assembly GCA_041691275.1. Taxonomy (GTDB): domain Bacteria; phylum Actinomycetota; class Acidimicrobiia; order IMCC26256; family PALSA-610; genus PALSA-610. Next base: position 7,208 of record JBEPUZ010000046.1, read on the forward strand.
CACACGCGCCGTGTTGCCCGTCGCGGGTTACGTCACAGGCGGTCGTGAGTGGGCTCGGGTCGGACGCTTCCTCGGCCCCAATATTTCGGCGCACTACCGTCGCTACCCGGTGGCGTCGACGATTCAGGCCTGGACGGACGCGGGATTTGTGAACGTCGGTGTTCGTTCGATGAGCCTGGGCGGAGGGCTCGTGATGTGGGCGCAGAAGCCGGACGGCTGACGAATGTCTCGGCCCGCGTTCTACGCTCCACGCCGGGGCGGCGGCTGGCGCGATTGGTGGACGATCCTTCATCCGCCGTATACGGCGTGGCATCTCTCGTACGTCGTAATCGGCGCCACGCTTGCACCGCGCACTGACGGTTCCCGGCTGGTCGCAACGCTGCTCGCGTTCTTCTTCGCCGTCGGCGTCTCTGCCCACGCGCTCGACGAACTGCACGGTCGCCCACTTCACACCACCATCCCGAGTGCATGTCTCATCGCCGCAGCAGCCGGAGGATTGCTCATTGCCTGCATGCTCGGGCTCGTCGGAGTCGCGACCGTCGGTCCAGGCCTGATCGTCTTCATTGTGATCGGCCCTTTGCTCGTGTTGGGCTACAACCTCGAGCTGTTTGGCGGCTGGATTCATACTGACCTCGGCTTCGCGGCCTCGTGGGGCGCGTTTCCGGTGCTTGTCAGCTACTTCGTTCAGGCGGAGCGTCTCGATATGACGGCGGCCCTTGGAGCTGCCGCCGCCTTGGCCCTCTCGCTGGCGCAACGCTCGCTGAGCACACCGGCGCGCGCCTTACGACGTAGAGTCAAACACCTCAGCGGTGAAGTCACCATGAACGACGGACCCGATGGAGTCGTGCATGAGCTGAGCGTGCCCGCCTTGCTTCGTCCACTCGAACGCGCGCTCAGCGCACTCTCGTGGGCCATGGTTGTGCTCGCACTCGCACTACTTGTCGATCGAGTGTTCTAGCGCGCGCCGGCGTCGAGGAGATGGCGACGAAAACCCTCGACGGTGGCATCGACGACCCGGTCGTGTCCCCACCGAAGTAACGGGTGCGCGAACTTCGCCGCGATGCGCATTGGTTGTTGCATCATCTCGATCTTCCACGACGCATGCGCGCGTGTTTGAGCATCGTTTCCGTCGAAAGTGAGCTTCGCCGCGCCCTCCAAATCTCCATGCACCACCGCAGTGATACTTCGCTCCGCCACACACTCTCCGAGAACCACATCGAGCCGCATGCGATACGGAAGCGGAGGCGTGACCACTCCGTGCAGCACGGTGCCGCGTTGAAGGCCGTCCCCCTCGACCGAGAACTCGCGCAGCCAACTCCACCACGAGGAGAAGCGGTCGAACTGCAGGATCGTCACCCACACCTGGGACACGGGCACCGGAAACGTGAATACGGCGTCGTACTCGATGACGTAAGCGGAGCCAGTCACGAGCCCACAGTACGCACGCCACGCTCCGAGTCGCGTTGCAGAAGTGTCGTTTAGGAGACACTCGCGAGCGCAAAGCGCTGGGTCTTCAATCCGTGCGGTGGATCACTTTTCGTGTCGCGTTTCGCGCCCTCGGAGGCTGTCGCACCAACTTGTCTGCGGGTCGGGTTCGGCGGACACTGTGCGACCGAGCACTCCGACCGCGTGAGCTGACGCACGCGAACTTTCTTGTCGCGTTCGCGGCCAGTAGCGCGCCATTCCTGAGCATGGCCATGCCACCGCACGAACGAGGGCCACCGCCAATCCCTGCATCGCCGACCGGACGGTGCGTCCTTAGGCGATTTCTTAGGTAGTGCCAGCCCCGGGCAGCGACCCCGAGTCCCTGACCAGGGTCTTTCGAGTCGGGCTGCCGGCATTCGAACCCGGGACCTCTTGACCCACAGTTGCCGCCCGAACATCCCGCTTCGCGAGGGCCTTCGGAGCCGTTGTCTGCCTACGTCTCGCTACGTTTCTTAGGTAAAATCTTAGGTAACGCGCTCGACGGATCGGCAACGTCGATCCCTCTGACCTTCTCCCCCATCCCATAACAAGCATCCCGGAATGCCGCGATCTCGCGTCCCATACCGCCGGGACCGAGACGTTCGCGAGCGCGGTCAGCCGGCCTTTTGGGCTTACTCCTCGCAGCGTGAAGGCAAGGCGCGGCATCAGCTTGTGCGCGAAGAGGTAGACGCGTTCCATCGCAGCAGGCGGCTCGGTCGTGGTGGGCGAGACGACGACGAGACGACCGTCGGCCCGCAGCACGCGGTGGGCCTCTTCGAGGATGACCGGCAGCTCGGGGGTATCGAACAGTTCGAGGGTGAAACAGGCGAAGATGGCGTCGATCGATCCAGCCCGGATTGGGATTCCCGCGCCGTCGCCGACAACCAGTGACGTGCGTGGACCGAGCCTCGCACCGTGGAGTCGTGTCGCGGCGACGTGGGCCATGTTCGGCGAGATGTCAAGGCCGATGACGTACCCCCGCGCGTGCACGGCACGAGCGAACTCAGTAAGGCTCCCGCCCGGTCCGGACCCGATCTCGAGCACACGTTCTGCGGCTTTGACGGCCAGCAATTCCTCGCCGGACATCCGGGCGCGACGTTCAAAGCGGCCCTCGACGCGTTCGTAGCTTCGGCTGCGCCGGTCATACGTCGAACGCGCCTCCGCCTTCGAGCGCGAAACCGGTGCGATCGCCGTCATGCGGCGAACCCGTTCGTTGGCGTCATCTGAGCAACCATCCCGCTTTAGATTCTCGTGTACTCGGAGTCGAGGTGCGAGGGGCGAACGTCCCAATATGGGACTGCTGGTCAATGGACGTTGTCGTCGGCGCTGGCGAGTGTGGTGGCGAGACTTGTCGTGACGGTGTAGACGAGGATCATTGCGAGGGAGAACCCAAGGGTTGGACCGGTCGATCCGAAGACGTTGGACGCCTGGCCGGTGCGCCATTGCACGAGCGTCTGAAGCGAGACCAACGCGAACCCGGCTGCGGCGATCCAGCCGAACTCCGGTCGTCGGATCGCGCCGGAGACAAGACCAGTCGCGGCGAAGACGAGCGCGACGAGCGCGCCGAGACGGTTGTATGTCATCCAGTGCAACTCGTAGTGCGGAAGCCCGGTCTCGGCTCCGTGGCTGGCCGTGAACGCGAGGCTGCGGGAATGGAACAAACCGAACAGGCCCGCGACAATCCCGACGATTCCCCAGGCCAGCTGGTATCGGCACAGTCTGTCTAGTCCGGTCACGAGCACCTCATGAGCCAACCCGCGAATCGGGAATGGCGTGTGCGCAGCACCGGGCGTATCAGCTCGTCAAGTCCCCAGGTGCGTCCGGCCGCGGTAGCGACGAGCACCAAGCTGGCCAGGATCATCAGGTAGTACGACCACGGCCACTCGCCGGGAGTGCGGGCGACGGACATGCCGATCGCTGCAGATTGCGCGGCGCTCACGACGCCGAACAGGCGCGTGAGGAGACCGGTCAACAAGCATGCGGCGAGCAGTGTTTCGACGAACAACGTCGTCCAGGCGAAGAGTGTGAAGTGGGGTAGGACGACGTGTTTGACGGCCCAGGAAAACGGCGCGACAACGGGGTGGACGACGGCGTCGCGGGCGTAGTTATGGAGGACACCGAAGTTGGTTGGGGTCTTCCAGCCGAGGTTGGATAGCCACAGCACACCGACTGTGATGCGCGCGAGGGCCATGATCCGACGGTTCCAGACGCCGGCGAGCAGTTGGTCGGATTCGAGCGACGCCGACCAACTCACCTCGGATTTCATGTCCGTTTGCGCCATCGCAGGGCTCCTGGGCTCTTCGCAGCCGAAGACTGGGTGGATGGATCGGCGGACGATTCCCACGTGAGCTCGACGCTATCCGTGTCGGCGCCCATGCATCGTTGACGCCGCGAACTTTCTTGAAGCGTAAGCAGACCAGAAGTGATCGGTCGGCGAGTCGTTCCGCAGAGCGAGAGGGCTGTTGTCCTCGGAGTTGAATGCGCGGAGGACGATTCGGGGGTGCAAGGCCGCGCTACTCGGTGCTGAAACCTCGGAACCTTGCCGCGCTGACGACCGGTCGCGTTGAACCTGGATACGACCGTTGTACAACGAGGCGTCGGCGACGTGCACGTGACGGCACAAGACGATGACCGGGCCAGGCTCGAGCGCGGCGCCGTCTTCGACATGAACGCTGAGGCCGAGGAGCTGCTCGGCCCGGCGAGCGAGCGTGAGCAGCGACCAGCGTCGCAGTCGTTCGTGACGTCTAACCGACGCAGACCTTTCCAGGCGGGTGACGAAGCCGGGCCGGCATTCACCACGGGCCAGCGACAAGGATCTCGATGCTGTCGTTCCGGGTTCCAAGCGACGCGGACCTGTCGGACCGGCTCCGTTCGGCGCTCGCCGTCATCTATCTGGTGTTCAACGAGGGCTACGCGGCGACGGCGGGAGAGTCACTCACCCGCGACGACCTGTGCGCCGATGCGATCCGGCTCACTCGCGTTCTCCGCGATCTCATGCCCGACGAACCCGAGGTGCTCGGTCGGCTGGCGTTGCTGCTACTCCCATCGGCGCGCCGATCGCGCGGCTCGACGCCAACGACGTCCTTGTGCGACTCGGCGACCAGGACCGCGGCTTGTGGGACCGGGAACTGCTACGAATCCGTTGCCTGCGGATGACGTTCGTTGTTTGGGAGGCCGGCCGTGACGATTGGCGGGCGCGATCGGTCGTCGTCATACTGGCCCGATCGATCGATGACGGAGGTTGACGTGGGAAACGAGATCGACTATTTCGAGATCGGCTCGGCCGACCCAGCAGCTTCGAAAGCCTTTTACGGAACGCTGTTCGGATGGGAGATCGGACCACCCTCGTCGCCCGCGCAATACAGCATGATTGACGAAGGTCATGGCGGCCTTTGGGACACGTCCGCGATCGGCGGAGTGAACTGGGCGATCTTCTACGTGCATGTGGACGACGTGCGCGCTGCGATGGATCAGGCGCAAAAGCTCGGCGCCACCGTCGCCGTCCCGTTCACGGACAACGGCGGAATCGAGTTCGCGCACCTCGTCGATCCACTCGGCAACCGATTCGGGGTCTGGCGACCCAAGACGTCGTAACGAGGCTTACACGAGTTGTAAGAACAGTTGGGTCTCGCGATGTGTCCCAACATAGCTGTGAGCCGGCCACATTGTTGTTGCTGCGTGCCGCGAATGCCGGGCTCGAGTCCCCGCTCGGCGGACGACCGCGACCGTCGGTCTCCATCGGGCTGTGCGCTCGAAGACCTTGAGTCTGCCGGTCTACGTCTAGGGTGCTTCGGTGGTTCCGCCGGTTGTGCCCAAGCCGCGTCCGCGAGGTCGGTTGCGCCAAATGGCCTTCGTCGTCACGATCCCGACCGGGATCACACTCATAGCGCTCGTACGCAGCGCCGTCGATCGTGTGGGCGCGGCGATCTTCGCGGTCAGCCTCACCGGCCTCTACGGCGTCAGTGCCGCCTATCACCGCGGGGTGCCGGTCCCCTCGCGGCGAACATCTCATGAAGCACCTTGATCACTCAATGATCTACGTGCTCATCGCCGGGTCGTACACGCCGACAACGCTGCTCGCCCTCTAGCCGGCCTGGGAATCACCCTCCTCGCACTCGCGTGGACCGGCGCGACCGTCGTTGTGCTCATCACTATTCTGCGCCTCGAACGACGGAACCGCATCGGCTTCGCGATGTACCTTGCACTCGGTTGGCTGCTCAACCCCGCAACCCCGCAACTCCTGCACTCAAGGTCGACTGGTAGGTTGCGCTGGTGGAGGTTCCTGAGTTGTCGCGTGGCGCGGTCTACGTCGCGAACGGTGACGATGTCCTCTTGGAGGTCTACCGGGGTGTCGCCGACGCCGGAAGCGGCGCACGTTGCGATGCGTCGACGCGGTTCCAGATCTCGTCGATCAGTAAGCAGTTCGTCGCCGCCTCCATCCTGCTGCTCGCGAACAGTGGAACGCTGTCAGTGGATGACCGGGTCGCGGCATGGTTCCCTTCAAGCCCGCCATCGTGGACTTCGATTTCCATAGCGAACTTGATGACGCACACCGCCGGTCTGGGTCACTGGCCCGACTACCGTGCGATCGACCCTGCCCGATCGATCAGCGACGCCGCATTCGTTGCCGCCGTCCAGCAGCGGCCACTCCCGACCGAGTTGCCTGCCCCGCACCTATACAGCAGCCCCGGATATGGACTGCTCGCACGAATCGTGGAGCAAGCGTCAGGGCTGACCTACCCGCAATTCATCACAGACAACATCTTCGGCCCGCTAGGCATGCACGAGACATTCGTCGGGAACGCCAACGAACGACCACGCATCGCCAACGGATTCCTCGGTGACGACGACCGCCCGAGTTGGGAACTCGACGCCGCGAGCAAGGGGGCTGGCGACATTTGGACCACGGCGCGAGATCTGGACCGTTGGAATATGGGTCTCCTGTCGAACGCTCTCCTCCCCGCCCCGTCCCTTGAGTTAATGTTTCGTGCGAGCACGCCGATCGAGGGTCTACCACTCGTGACGGGTTACGGCTTTGGCTGGCTCATTGGCGAGATCAATGGTCAACCCGTATACGCCCATACCGGTGACAATCCGGGCTACCAATGCTTCAACGCGATTGTCCCAAACACGCACGGGCGCGTCATTCTGCTCTCCAACGACGAAACCACAGACGTCTTTACGCCTGCGATTCGTTTGCTCGAAGCCATCGCGGTCGAGTGATAGTTAGGGCGCGGTACGGTACCGACACGACCGGCGTGCGCGCAGTTGTCAAGCGGTGGCGCGACGCACCTCAGATCACTCCTCCAAGAATCTGAGCGGCAGGTCCGGCGAGCAAGTCCGACAACAACAGACTCGACGGGGTCCGCTCGCGCTACCACGCGCCGGTCCCCGGTTCGGGCGAGCGTCTGGGGCATTGGTGAGCACGAGCAAGCGAGTCCCTCAAACGACGGATCGTGCATCGGCGCGTTCCGCGCCGCGCTTCCGAGGTCTCGCCACCGATCGATGGACTGGTATCAGTGAGGTCGTTCGGCGCATCCACCACGACCGTTCATGTTTGAGAACCATCGACCGTGTGGCTCAGCACCAGTTCGACGCCGCGCGCGCGCAGCTGCGATAGCGCGGCGTAGCGAGACGCGTCAGTTCGACACGCAATGGCGTCGACGAGCGCTCGCACCTTGAGGCCACGCGCAAGCGCTCCGTCAGCGGTTGCAGTGACACAGCCGCGTGCGTAGAGCCCGGCGAGCGCGACCTGTTCAACCCCGTGATCGATCAGGACACGATGCAACGCGGGGTTGCAAAACGCGTCGCCCTTCCACTTGGCCAGATACATGGAGTCGTCGGCACCGAGTCGAGGATCCCAACGCGTGCCGCCTGAGCCCGCGATCGCAGCGCGGTGGCGCAACGCATTCCTCAAGAAATCGGTACGACGGAACTCATTGCCGATCCTGACAATCAGGTCCCCGGCGGCCCGCGCCTGCAGTATCGCGACGCGAGTGGCGGTTACGACAGCCGCGACCTGATGGCGGGCGACTGGCAGACGACCATCATCCGCGAGAAAATCGTGTTGGAAGTCAATCAGCAATAGTGCTCGGCCCCGGGATTCTGCGGTACCGCTAGCCATGCGTCCCTCTCCTCGCGTGAACGGATCCCGAATGCCGACCAACCTGCGCCCCGAGCCGCGACGGACCCGTCACGCTGCACGGGATCCTGACGAATCATCAATGGATGATGAACTGAACAAGTCGTTCAGTCAATACCACTATTGACTGAACGAGTCGTTCAGTCGTAGAGTGAGGGCGTGAAGCGTCCCTCACAGCAAGATCGCCTGGCCGAGATCGCTGCCGCGGCGACTCGGATCTTTGGCCGGCTCGGCTACCGGCGCGCCCAGATGGCTGGCGTCGCCGCGGACGCAGGTCTCTCGACGGGCGCGATCTATACGTACGTGGAGAGCAAAGAGGCGCTGTTCCATCTGGTGTTCGCGATTGGTTTCGGCGAACTTGGTGATCAGCTCCCGGAACTGCCAGTCGCGACGCCGTCGTCCGATGAGACCATTCGGTTGATCGGCAAGGGTCTGCGCAGGTCCGCGGCAACGCCTCGATTGCGCGAAGCGCTCGACGAAGACGCTCCGATCGACCTGCGGGCCGAGCTCGCTGCGATCATCGAGGAGAGATACGCAATGATGGAACGGATCTGGCCTCTACTCGCCGTCATCGAACGATCAGCCGTCGATCTCCCCGAGCTCGAGGCGCTTTACTTCCAACGCGGTCGGCGCGGCCAGCTCGCGCAGCTCACGCGCTACATCGAACAACGGATGCGCGCCGGTCACTTCCAGACGATGACCGATCCATCCGTCGCGGCGCGCGTGATCGTTGAAACGGTCACCTGGTTCGCGTGGCATCGCCGCGACGACCGGGATGCCGGGGCGTACGACGACAAGCGCGCACGAACCACGATCATCGAACTGTTATGCAACGCGTTCATCAGCCCTGCGTGACGCGGCCACATCCCGTGCACCGTCCGCCCCATGCGGACGATGCGAACGAAACCGACACCTTCTACGTACCCCGGGGCGCCCAGTTCGTCGACGAGCCGCCGGTGCTTCGCCGGCAGGCTTGCCCCCACGAGACCAGGAGACCGTCGTGACCGTCGCGTCGGACATTGAATCTCGAAGTACATCGCGCATGGAAGAGAACCGTTGGGCGCTCTCGCCGCCGGCGTGGAAACCCGTGCTCGGGTTGGCCGGCGCCCGGTTCGCCATGTTGCTCGTCGTCGCGTCTCGCTACGGCTGGCACCGAGACGAGCTCTACTACGTGGTGGGAGGACGACACCCCTCACTCGGCTACGTCGATCATGCGCTCCTGACTCCATGGGTCGCGCGCGCAGTCGAGGACATCTTCGGGACGTCGCTCTTCGCGCTGCGCACCGTGCCCGCATTGCTCGGCTGCGGATTGGTCATCATGACCGCGCTGATCGCACGCGAACTGGGCGGAGATCGGCGTGCGCAGATCCTCGCGGCGTTGTGTTTCGCGCTCGACCCGTTCTTCTTGGGCGCGAATCATCTGTTTCAGACCGTGACCTTCGACCAGGTCGCTTGGGTGCTGGCGTCGTTCGCGTTGGTGCGCCTCCTGCGCACCCGTGACGAACGCTGGTGGATCGCCATCGGCGGCGCGGTCGGGTTCGGGATGCTGGCGAAGCCCACCATCTTGATTTGGGTGATCAGTGTCACCGTCGGCGTGCTCTGTACTCGGGAACGGTCGGTGTTGCGTTCGAAGTTGCTCGCCCCCGCGGTCGCGCTCGTCGCGGTCGGCGGGCTGGCGTTCCTCGTCTTCCAGATCCAACACGGCTGGGCGTTCGTCGAATTCAGCCGGCACATGGACGCCCAGCATGCGGGCGAGAACCGCTCGCAGTTCGTGCTCGCACAGTTCGTGGTGCACAACCCGATCAGCGCGTTCGTGTGGATTCCCGGTCTCGTCGCGCTTTTGCGTCGACCGTCGATGGCTCGCTGGAGAGCGTTCGGGATCGCATTCATCGTCGGTGCGGTGCTGTTGCTCGTCGTGGGCGGCAAGTACTACTACCTCGCGCCGTTGTTCCCGGTCCTGTACGCAGCGGGCGCCGTTCAACTCGCACGAAAATCGCTGCACATCTCGCGTGGTCTGCTCGTCGGGCTCGTGCTCGGATCACTGCTCACACTCCCGGCGTCGCTGCCCGTGCTCTCCGCGTCGGCGATCAACGGAACCCCATATGCCGGACTCAACCGGGACGCGTTCGAGGAAGTCGGCTGGCCCGAGTTCGTCACAACCGTCGAGCGCGCTGTCCCCGCCGGGTCGAGTCCCGTCGTGATCGTCACGAACAACTACGGCGAGGCCGCCGCGCTCCAAGTACTCGGTAACGGCCACACACCTGTCGTCGGCCGCCAAAACTCGGAATGGCTCTGGGGTCCCGGACCCGTCGGGCCCGACACCCAACTCGTCACCGTCGGATTCGATCTCGGCGAACTCTCCCACGTCGGAATCGTCGGCTGTCGCACCGTGGCGACCATCGACAACCCCAGCCACGTCGACAACAACGAGCGCGGTGCCAGCGTCCGCATCTGCCGAGCCAACCGCCCCTGGCCCGAAATATGGCGCGAGCTCCGCGAGTACGACTAATCGCAAGCGCTCAGCGCATACACCTCCCCGCGAAGGACAACGTGGTGCCCCACTCCGCATGAAGACGCTCCGTGAACATGTCACCGTTGACGTACCGCCAGTCAGCCCGTGGCATCCGCCAAGACCCCGATCGATAGGTGGCGTACCTGATCGGAGATGTGATGGACCTCAGTGACTACAAGCGAGAGAAATACCTCAGTCTGACCACCTTCCGCGCGGACGGCAGCGCTGTGGCGACCCCCGTTTGGTTCGCGGAGGACGACGGGGCATTATTCGTTTGCACTGACGGCGACTCGCACAAGGTACGCCGTCTCCAACGCAACCGTGCCGTCGAGATCACTCCCTGCAGCCTCTCGGGAAAGCCAACTCGGGCACCCATCGCGGCCATCGCGTCACTCCTATCGGAGTCCGAAAGCGCGCGGGTGCAGAAGCTGCTCCAGCAGAAATACGGCATCCAGAAACGCGTCTGGGATGTGTACGCCAAGGCCTCGCAGCTGCCGCGGCGCAAACCTCGCCGTCAGAGTGTCTACCTTGAGATCACATTGCCGTAGGGCCGACATCGTGATGCCGGGAAGCAAGCCACTCTCGATCGGGTCATGCTCTACGGATTGCACCACCCGACTCCACCAAACCCAGGGCACCCCATCTCACTACGTCTCGCTACGTTTCTTAGGCAAAGTCTTAGGCAATCGCACCACCCGAGCTCGCAGCAGATCGGCGGCAGCCGACCGCGCCCGCCACCGGCGGGGTTACAAGACGTACCTCCGTCGCGCGGTCAATCGGTGTCGATGCCGCCGAGATGCGGGCCTCCGTCGACCGAGAGCGTCTGGCCGGTGATGAACGATGCGGCGTCGCTGGCGAAGAACACGATAACGCCGGCCACCTCGGCAGGGGTGCCGAGCCGGCCTAACGTTGTACCTGCGCCAAGTTCGGATTGGTCGAGCCCGGCGTTCTCCCACGCCGCGACCGCACGCTCGGACGCCACCGCACCCACCGCGATGCAGTTCGCTCGGACTCCGTACCGACCCCACTCAGCCGCCGTCACTCGAGTAAACATCTGCAGCGCGGCCTTGGACGACGCATAGTGCGCACCACCCCTGATCCCGTAGACACCCCGTCCGAGGAGACGTTCACGATCGCACCGCCACGCTGCTCGACAAAGTGCCGTCCCGCTTCCCGCGTGCACAGGTACGCGGAGCGCACGTTGAGTTGAAAGCTCGCGTCCCACGCCTTTGTGGGGAGCGACGACAACGGACCCAAGCGCGCGCCACCCGCGTTGTTCACGAGGATGTCGATCCGACCGAGCTCATCCACCGTGCGCTGCACGAGGCGGATCACCTGCTCCTCGTTCTTCACATCGGTCGGCACCGGCAGGCAACGCTGCCCCGTCGCCTCCGCAGCCGAGTTTTCGGAACCCACAGGCAAATCATCAGAATTGGTGAGGTGCACGTGCTCGGAGGTCCCTACCGTTGGGGATAGAGCGTGTGGCAAGATCCGCGAATGGCGGGCGGGCGCGCGCGATCCGACGCAGCCCCATCCTCGCGAAGTCCGAAGGACGCCTCATGGCTTGGCCCGCCCCTAGAGCCGCTTCATTCGTTGCCGTCTTTTTCATCGCGATGGTCCTGTCGGTCGGGCCGGCGTTCGGTGCCTCGTCCAACCGACACGCAACACCCGATCGCGTTCATCCGCTGGGCGTCCGAAGCGCTAGCCGAAAGGTTGGCGCGCCTGCGACCGCGTTCGCTGCGTCGCGGGTCGCGGTTGTCGCGTTGCCCGGGAGCGTCGACTTGCGCCGGTGGGCAGTCACACCGGGCGACCAGGGACAGGTCAACTCGTGTGTCCCGTGGGTGATCGATTACGGGATGCTCGGCTGGTACTCGCGTTTTAGCGGTCTAGTCGGTCAGCCGTTCGCGCCGATGTACACCTACTCGCAGATCAACGGGGGCGGCGACTGGGGCAGCGACGTGACGGATGCGCTCGATGTCGCGGTGAAGCAGGGCAACGATACGCGTGTCGACTACACGCAGGGCGACAACAACTGGAAGACCATGCCGACGACGGCCGAGCGCGCAAACGCCGCGCGCTTCAAGATCAAGGGCTACACAACGCTGTTCGTGGATGTGAGTCAGGCTGGGAACATCACGTTGTTGAAGCAGGCACTCGCGACGAACCATCCGGTTGCGATCACGATGAGCGTGCGGCACGGCTTCGACTCTCTTGCGAACAACCCGAGCGCGGTCGACAACGACACCATCACCGATATCCGCGGTGAGCACGAAGTACTTGCTGTCGGGTACGACGCGGCCGGGCTCATCGTGGAGAACTCGTGGGGAACCGGCTGGGCCAATGGTGGGTTCGGGCGCATCTCGTGGGCGGTCGTGCAAAAGGATGTCGGAGAGGCAGAGACGATCGCCGGCTTTGTACAGTCAGCGCCAGCACCGTTGCCCGCCACGAAGACGAGCATTTCTTCTGTTCACCGGTCGGGATATTGGATGTTGGGCAACGACGGACACGTCTACGCGTTCGGGGCCGCCGCGAACTTCGGCAGCGGCGCTGGTACCTCGGTCGCGATCACAAACCTGCGTAGCGGCGACGGCTATTGGACGACGGACGCGATCGGCCACGTCGATCACTTCGGACGCGCCGCCGACTACGGAACCAGTCCGGCACTGCAAGTCGGCGAACGCGTTTCCACGATCTCGGCCACACTGTCGGGCCATGGCTACTGGCTGTTCACAAACCGCGGCCGGGTTTTCGGCTACGGCGACGCACAAACCTACGGCGATCTAAGCCACACTGCCCTGACGGGACCAATCGTGGCGTCCGTCGCGACGTCAACCGGACACGGCTACTACCTCGTGGGTTCCGATGGCGGCGTCTTCAGCTTCGGTGATGCCCATTTCCACGGCTCGACCGGCGGCCTGCACGTCAACAAGCCGATCGTCGGGATCTCACCCACGGCCGACGATCGAGGCTATTGGCTGGTCGCAAGCGACGGCGGCGTCTTCGCGTTCAATGCACCGTTTCGCGGGTCGCTCGGAAACCTCAGGTTGAACCAGCCCGTCAACGGCCTCGTTAGGTTCGGCAACGGCTACATGATGGTTGCCAGCGATGGTGGCGTCTTCAACTTCTCCGACAAGAACTTTCTCGGCAGCCTCGCCGCCGACCCACCGAGCGCGCCGATCATCGGCATCGCTGCTTACGTCTCGGTGTAACCGGCGCGCGCGCAGCCTATGGGTGCCAAAAACTCGTCCGGGCGCCTTGATGTGAACGCTCTTCTAATCCGACAGCGCGTGTGCTAACGGTTCGTCCGGCGTCTGACCGTTGCGGTGTGCGGGGCCGCCGGTGATGTTCATCCTGCCCGGGACGAAGCCCGCGACGCCGGTACCGAAGGTCCAGGTCCCCTCCGGCAACACGATCGACGACGTCGTCGTCGACGCCCGCGCGCGGGTGACCGAAGTTGTCGACATCGGTGATGTGGCCTTGTGCCCCGAGCAGCCGAGGATCGCAACCGAGCCGACGAACACGCTGAGCGTGCGTCTCATACCGAATGCGACGCTACCGCTGCCACCAAGGTTCCGCGCCGCGCGATGCACCGGATCACACACGACGGAGACCGATGAACTGCTTGACTGGCCGCGTGTGGTGGTACCTCCTCGCGATTGGCGTCTCCCTGGCAGCGCTCTGGAGCGGGTTCGCAGTCTTCCTCGCCATTGTGCGCCCCGACCGCACGACGGTGACAGAAACGGCGCGGCTCCTTCCCGACACAGTCCGGCTCGTCAAACGCCTCGCGACCGACCGCACCATCCCACTTCGCACTCGGCTTCCGGTGTGGTTACTGATCGCATACCTGATATCGCCGATCGATCTCATCCTCGACTTCATACCGGTGATCGGTTGCGCCGACGACGTCATCATCACGTCGTTCGTCTTTCACCGCCTCGCCCGCCACGCCCGTCCCGACAAACTGGCCGAGCACTGGCCGGGATCGGCCGAAGGACTCGCCCGACTTCAGCAACTCCTCCGACTCAGAAACGAACCGCAAACACGAACGGCCCCGGCCACCGCGCGCTTCCGCCTCACGGACCGTCGCTGTAGGCGTGTTGTCTGAAGAGGTATGCGACCCGGCAGGGCGGGAACGCCGTACACCACAGTTGCGGTCATCAGTACCGCGTGGCCGCCATCGTCGTCTACGTGACGGCCGCGACCACGACGACCGAGCCGGCGGGCGTCCTGCGTTCTCAGGTGACGGTGATTCAGGTGTCGACGCTGCCGGAGAGTCCCGCAATGGATTGGTCACCAACACGACCACACTGGGCGGTCGCGGTCGCCTTACTCCCGGCGAAGCTTCCAACGCCCATTTCGCGTCCAAAGCCACACGGGTCCCGTCTTGACCGTCCGACTTCACAACGGCTCAGAGATTCACTACGACTGCACCCTGCCGTCCACAATCCGACGCGGACGTAACCATCTCATCGCCCTCGCGCACGCGCGCACTGCTTTCGAGCGCGCCGAGGACGCATGCCGCGCCGCCGCGCCGCCGCGCCGCATGACTTCGTCAACCGCCCTCGTCGCCGTCCGAAATCTTAGGTAGCGGCTTAGGTGGCACCGCTTCGAGACCAGCACATACGCCGCTGACCAGGCCTTATGAGTCGGGCTGCCGGGATTCGAACCCGGGACCTCTTGACCCCCAGTTACCGCCCG
>JBEPUZ010000047.1:0-21622 GCA_041691275.1 Actinomycetota bacterium
GCCGGGGCCGGGCGAGAGCAACCTGAGCGCCACCGAACACGCATTGCTCGTCGACCAGGTCCATGCACTGCTCGCCGCGGGCGAGTGTTACCAGGTGAACCTGACCCGGCGACTCTCGTTCGACGCCGCGCCCGATCCATGGTCGCTCTTCGCGTCGCTGACCCGTCTCAATCCCGCACCGTACGCGGGCGCGTGCACGTTCGGTGAGGCGTTACCGGGTCTTGCGGTCGTTTCCGCGTCGCCCGAGCTGTATCTGCGGGTCGACGGTCGCGACGTCGAGACCCGACCCATCAAGGGCACCGCCGCCGACGCGGCGACGTTGCGTACGAGCGCCAAGGACCGGGCCGAGAATCTGATGATCGTCGACCTGGCCCGAAATGATCTCGGGCGCGTCTGCGACTATGGCTCGATCCGCGTTCCTTCGCTGTTCGCCGTCGAAGAACATCCCGGTCTGGCCCACCTCGTCAGTACCGTGCAAGGGAGACTGCGCGCGGGCATCACGCTCGCCGATCTGTTGCGCGCAACGTTCCCGCCGGCGTCGGTCACGGGCGCGCCCAAGCCGCGAGCCCTGCAGGCGATCGAGGATCTCGAAACCGTTCCCCGAGGCGTCTATTGCGGTGCGTTCGGATGGATCGACGCCGACCGTTCGCGCGCGGCGCTCGCGGTAGCGATCCGCACGTTCACGATCACCGCGGGCCGCACACATCTCGGCGTCGGTGGCGGCATCGTCGCCGACTCGCGCGCGGACGCGGAGTGGGCCGAGACCGAGCTCAAGGGCGCGCGCCTGTTGCGGGCGGCAGGAGTGAGAACCGGCGGCCCGGTCGACGCCCGATGACTGCTTGGATCGACGGCCGGCTCCTGCCGCTCGCGGAGGCGAAGGTGTCGGTGCTCGACCACGGGCTGGTCGTCGGGGACGGAGTCTTCGAGACCCTGCGCGTCTACGGCGGCGTGCCGTTCGCATGGACGCGGCACCTGGCCCGTCTGTGCGTGTCGGCCGAAGGCATCGGCCTCGACCTCCCCGATATCACCGAGCTGAGGAGTGCCGCCGACGCGGTGCTAAGAGCGAACGGTCTCTCCGAGGCCCGACTCCGGATCACCGTGACGGGCGGTATCGCACCCCCCGGCTCGGGCCGGGGCGACAACGCGCCGACGGTGTTCCTGCTCGCGTTCCCGATCGAGCCGGCGGCCCCGACGGTAGACGTGGTCATCGTGCCGTGGACGCGGAATGAGAACGGTGCGCTGGCCGGACTGAAGACGATCTCGTACGCGTCGAACGTGCGTGCGCTCGCGTACGCACGCGAGCGCGACGCCGGGGAGGCGATCTTCGCCAACACGCAGGGGAACCTCTGCGAGGCGACCGGTTCGAACGTGTTCATCGTGCGCGACGGCATTCTGATCACGCCTCCGGCAACCGCCGGCTGCCTGCTCGGTGTCACGCGCGCGCTCGTGCTCGAGCTCGCGGCGCACGCGGGCATCGTCATCGAGGAGCGCGACCTGCCCGTCGGTACGCTCGCCGACAGCGACGAAGCATTCCTGTCGTCGACGACGCGTGAGGCGCAACCCATCGAGCGCGTCGACGGCGTTCGTCTGCGCGACGTCGGCGGCGCGGTGAGCACTCAGATCGCCGGTGCGTTCCAAGATCTCGTCGCGCGCGACCTCGACCCGTGAGGTCGGCGGCTACGCGGGTGAAGAGTGGCGCAGGTGCACGACGTCGCCCGCGCTGACCACGCGCCCGTCCACCACGAGGAAGCCTTCGGGCGTCAGGTCGGTGGCCTTTCCCTCGAACGTCTCGTGCGCGAGCTCGACCCGGACCCGACGGCCGAGCGTGGCCGAACGGGCGGCGGCATCGGCCACCACGGAGTCGAGGCCGCGGAGCCGATCGTCGTAGGCACGGAGCCAGAGCGCGAGCAGATCTGAGCGGTCGACCTCGACCGCGGTCGCGATCTCGGCGAGCTCGGGCGGGAGCGCGCCCGGTTGCACGTTGCACCCCATCCCGACGACGACCGCGCCCACGCCGTCGGCCTCGGCGAGGATGCCGGCGAGCTTGCGGTCGGCGACGACAACGTCGTTCGGCCACTTCAGCCCGGCCGGACGCGCCGTCGAGAGGGCCGCGATCGCGTCGAGCGCGGCCAGGCCCGCGGCGAGGGTGACGAGATGCGTGCGCTCGAGTGGGAGCTCCGGGCGCAAGAGCACGGACACGAGGAGCGCCGACCCCGGCGGGGCGACCCACGTGCGCCCGAGCCGGCCCCGTCCGGCCGTCTGCTCGTCGGCTACGGCGACGACTCCGTCGGGGGCACCCCCCGCTGCGCATTGGAGCAGGTACCGATTGGTGGAATCGATGCGATCGAACCAACGAACGTCGCCGAACCGCGTGCCGGCCAGGCGCGCATCCGACCAGACGACGGGCTCCCCGGACGTGACCATGGTTCTCGGTGATTCCTGACACTTCGCTGGGCCCGCGCGCGCACCCTTAGGATACGCAGCCGTGCTTACGAAGATCTTGATCGCCAACCGGGGCGAGATCGCGATACGCGTCATGCGGACGTGTCGCGAGCTCGGCATCGCAAGTGTGGCCGTGTACTCCGAGCTCGACCGCGATGCCTTGCACGTGAGGTATGCCGACGAGGCGTACGCGCTCGGCGGGCAGACCGCGGCCGAGAGCTATCTCAACACCGAGGCGATCCTCGACGCGATCCGCAAGAGCGACGCCGACGGTGTGCACCCCGGTTACGGGTTCTTCTCCGAGAACGCCGACTTCGCACGCGCGGTCACCAATCTGGGCGTCGCCTGGATCGGTCCCCCGCCGGAAGCGATCGAGGTGATGGGCGACAAGATCTCGTCCCGCCTGGCCGCGGCCCGCGCCGAGGTCGAGAGCGTCCCCGGCACCACCACGCCGATCAACTTCGCCACTGACGTCGTCGCGTTCGGCGACGAGTTCGGGTATCCGATCGCGATCAAGGCCGCGCACGGCGGCGGCGGGCGCGGCATGAAGGTCGTGGAGCGAGCCGAGGACGCGTCGAGCGCGTTCGATTCCGCCGCCCGCGAGGCGCAGGCGTACTTCGGGCGGCCCGAGTGCTACCTCGAGCGCTACCTGACCCGGCCCCGTCACGTCGAGGTCCAGATCTTCTGCGACACGCACGGCAACGGCGTCTACCTGAGCGACCGCGACTGCTCCACGCAGCGTCGGCACCAGAAGCTCATCGAAGAAGCGCCCGCGCCCGCCATCCCGGACGCGACCCGCAAGGCGATGGGCGAAGCGGCGGTGAAGGTCGCACTCGCGTGCGGGTACGTGAACGCCGGAACCGTCGAGATGCTCTATCAGGACGGCGAGTTCTTCTTCCTCGAGATGAACACGCGCCTGCAGGTAGAGCACTGCGTCACCGAAGAGGTGACCGGCCTCGACCTCGTCGCCGAGCAGCTGCGCGTCGCCGCCGGCCAGAAGCTGTCGTTCACGCAGCGCTCGATCAAGCCGCGCGGACACTCGATCGAGGTTCGGGTCAACGCCGAAGACCCGACCAAGAACTTCCTCCCGTCGCCGGGCACCATCACCCGGCTGCGTGTGCCTTCCGGGCCCGGCGTGCGTTGGGACGGTGGGTACGAAGAGGGCGACACGATCTCGCAGTACTACGACAACCTCGTGGGCAAACTCGTCGTGTGGGCGCCCGATCGCGACCGCGCGATCGACCGCATGATCCGCGCGCTGGGCGAGTTCGAGATCGCCGGGATCAAGACGAGCATCCCGGCCGATCTCGCGTTGCTTCCTACCGAGGCTTTCCGCAATGTGACGCACTCGACGAAGTGGGTCGAAGAAGAGGTCGACCAGTCGGAGTTCGCGGCGCACGTCCGCGATACCGGTGCGCTCCGGGTCGCGCCCGCCGCCGACGGCGAGGAAGCCGCCGGACCGCTCGTCGAGCAGTTGGTGCCCGTGGAGGTCGACGGTCGCCGCTACTCCGTGAGGGTCTGGCTCCCGGAAGCGCCGGCGCGCGGTGCCGCCGGACCCGCACCCCGGAGCCGCCCGAAACGCGCGGCGACCGGCAGCGGTGGTGCCGGCAGCGGCACGGTCAGCGCGCCGATGCAGGGCACGATCGTGAAGGTGCTCGTCGAGGTCGGCGCGACCGTCGACACGGGCGAGGCGCTGGTGGTGCTCGAGGCGATGAAGATGGAGAACCACATCAACGCGGAGACGTCGGGCACCGTCAAGGAGATCCGCGTCGCCGCGGGCGACTCCGTCGGCACCGGCGACGTCCTCGTCGTCATCGAATAACCCCCGAACTCGACCCGTCTGGCGAGAAAACCGTCCCCCCGGCGGAAAACTCGCACAACTGTTGGGTGGGAAAACCGTCACACGGGCGGAAAAGTCACGCAACGCGGGGTGGGAAAATCGGGGGGTTGACGGACGGGGATGTTGCAGACTGGTCGCATGAGCCTTCCGATCTTCGTCGTCGACGCCTTCACGAGTGAGCCGTTCGGGGGGAACCCCGCGGCAGTGGTCCTGGGTCACGGCGACGCCGACTGGATGCAGAAAGTCGCGACCGAGATGCGGCACTCGGAGACCGCTTTCGTGCGGGCCCGCACCGACGGCGCCTTCGACCTGCGCTGGTTCTCCCCTCTCGTGGAAGTCGACCTCTGCGGGCACGCGACGCTCGCGAGCGCGCACGTGCTCTTCGAGTCGGGGGAACTCAAACCCGATGCGACCGCCCGCTTCCACACCCGAAGCGGCGAGTTGCGGGCGACGCACGCGGGCGGCGACGGGATCACGCTCGACTTCCCGCTCGCAGAACCGTGGACGGCCGAGCCCATTTCCGGGCTCTTCCACGCGCTGGGTCTCCCCCAGGGTAAGCTCCTCCGGACCGACGGCGACTTCTTCCTCTGCCCCGTCGCCGATGCCGCGACCGTGCGTTCGGTCGCGCCCGACTTCGCCGCGCTCGGCGCGCTTCCCGGCGTGCGCGGCGTGTACGTGAGCGCGCCCGACGACGGGGCGTTCGACATCGTCTCCCGGTGCTTCGCACCGCACGTCGGCATCGACGAGGACCCCGTCACCGGTTCGATGCACTGCGTGCTGGTCGCGTACTGGGCGCCGCGCCTCGGCCGCGACGAGCTGCACGCCTACCAGGCGTCGGAGCGGGGCGGCGAGATGACGGTGCTCCGCAAGGGTGACCGGGCGCTGATCACGGGGCGGGCCACGACCGTGCTCAGCGGCGAGCTCCGCCGCGCGTAGCCGCTACGCCCGGGCGCGGTGCCACGCGAGCTGCGCGGCGAGGCCGTCGCGCAGCGACACCTGCGGCTTCCATCCGAGCACCTCGCCCGCCCGCGCTATCGAGCCACCGTTGCGGAACGCGTCGCCCGCCTGTCGCGGCTGCCGATCGATCGTGACCGGCGCGCCCGCGAGCCCGCCGACCAGATCGATGAGCTCTGAGAGCGTGATCTCGCCACCGCCCGCGAGGTTGTAATACGTACCCGGCGCGACGTCGCGCTCGGCCGCGAGCAGGTTCCCCCGCACGATGTCGGAAACGAACGTGAACTCGCGGATCTGGGAACCGTCCCCGAACCGCGGGAACGTCGTGCCGTGAATCGCGGCTTCGCACAGACGATGGATCGACATGTCGGGTCGCTGCCGGGGACCGAACACGGTGAAGTAGCGCAGCGAGACCGTCGAGATGCCATGGTTCTCCGCGTAGAGCCCGCAGAGATGCTCGGCCGCGAGCTTGGTGACGCCGTACGGGCTGAACGGCTTGGGCAGATCGTCTTCCTGCGTCGGGTAGCGGGGCTGGTTCCCGTACACCGACGACGAGGACGCGTACACGACCCGCACGCCCGGACGCGCGGCCACGACGGCCTCCAGGAGCCGCTGGGTCGCGAGCACGTTGTGGCCGACGTAGTCGGCGAACCCGCCCGACCACGACAATCGCACTCCGGCCTGCGCGGCCTGATGGAAGACGGCGTCGACGCCGTCGAGCAACGGCTCGATCGCCTCGGTGCGGAGATCGGCGTCGACGAACTCGAAACGGGCGTCGCGGCGCGCCGCGGCGACGTTGCGTTCCTTGTCGACCGTGTCGTAGTAGGGCGTGAAGCAGTCGACACCCACGACGGTGTCGCCGCGCGCCAGCAGGGTGTCGACGAGATTGCTGCCGACGAAGCCGGCCGCGCCGGTGACGAGCGCCCGCACGTCAGATCATCCCGTCGGATCAGGACGCTGCATCGGCGAGCGACTCGGCCAAGGCAGGATGCACGAGCAACGAGTCGACGATGTCGACGACCTTCAGATGGTTCGTCACCGCCACCGCGATCACCGAGATCAACTCGGCCGCGTTGCGGCCCACGATCGCGCCGCCGAGCACCACACCGGTGGCCGGGTCGGACAGGATCTTGACGAAGCCGCGGGTGTCGCCGTTGATGAGCGCCTTCGGGTTGGCCGAGAACGGCACCTTGGTGACCCGCAGCTTGCGGCCGGCGGCGAACGCCTCGGCCTCGGCCACGCCCACCTCGGCAATCTCCGGGTCGGTGAAGATCGCCTGCGCGGCCTTGTCGTAGTCGAGATGGCGATGAGCGCGGGCGGTGAGACCCATCACGTGCTCGGCGATCTTGCGGCCCTGCATCGCCGCGACCGACGAGAGCGGCAGCCGACCGGAGACGTCACCGGCCGAGTAGATGTGCGGAAGGTTGGTCTGGCAGTGGCGGTTGCCGGGGATGTATCCGCTCTCGTCCACCTCGACCCCGGCCGCCTCGCACCCGAGTCCTTCACTGTTCGCGATGGAGCCGATGCAGAGCAGCGCGTGGGAACCTTCGACCGCGCGCCCGTCGTCGCACGCGATGAACACCTTCTCGCCCTCGCGGCCCATCGAGATCGCGCGCGCACCCTTCAAGAGCTTGACCCCGCGGCGGAGGAACTCATCCTCCAGCACGGCCGCGACCTCGGGGTCCTTGTACGGGAGCACCTGCTGACGAGAGACGATGAGCGTGACGCGCGAACCGAGCGCGCTGAACATGTGCGTGAACTCCACCCCGGTGACGCCCGACCCGATCACGACGAGGTGCTCGGGGATCTCGGGCGGCGGGTAGGCCTGGCGTGTGGTCAGTATGCGCTCACCGTCGACGGCCGCGAAGTCGGGGACGCGCGGTCGCGATCCGGTCGACAACAGGATCGCGTCGGCTTCGAGATCCTCGACCCCCAGCTCGGTCTCGGCGGCGACGGTGTACGCGCTCGTGAGCCGGCCGGAGCCGCGGATGATGCGCACCCCTTGCGACTCGAGCAGGCCCGTCACGCCCGAGCGCAGCTTCTCCTCCATGCCCGAGATCCGCGTGCGCAGCGCGCCGACGTCAAGTCGGCCCGTCGCCTCGAGTCCCATCGTCGGCGCGATACCGAGCTCGGTGAGCGCGTTTCCGGTCGCCACCATCGCCTTGCTGGGGATGCAGTCCCAAAGGTGCGCGGCCCCACCGACCACATCGCGCTCGATCATCGTGACGTCGGCACCGATCGAAGCCGCGACCGTCGCCGCGGTGTTCCCCGCGGGACCGCCACCGATGATCACCAACCGCACGGCCATGGGTCCAGAGTACGCGGCGCGGGCCGCCTACCCTGACCCTCGATGCAACAACTCCTCGTCGACGAGCTGACCGGCGACCGCGTGATCCTGGCGCCGGCGCGCGCATTGCGGCCCGACACCTTCCGCGTGCAGTCCGATCCACTGCCTGCGAGCGTGCCATCGTGTCCGTTCTGCGCCGGCAACGAGCTCGAGACTCCACCC
The DNA here is from genome assembly GCA_041691275.1 of Actinomycetota bacterium. Taxonomy (GTDB): domain Bacteria; phylum Actinomycetota; class Acidimicrobiia; order IMCC26256; family PALSA-610; genus PALSA-610. Next base: position 7,746 of record JBEPUZ010000047.1, read on the forward strand.
GAGGTCGCGCGTTGCGGGCCGGGCGAGCCCGACACTGCGGGGTGGACCACGCGGATTGTGCCGAACAAGTACCCACTCGTCGGCGACGGCGTCCCGGGCGCGCACGAAGTCGTCATCTTCTCCCCCGCGCACGACGCCGACATCGGAGCGCTCTCCGAGTCGTGCGCCGCCGACGTGTTGATTGCGTTACGGGATCGGGCGCGCTTCCACGTAGGCAACGGTCTCGTGTACCCGCACGCGTTCGTCAACCAGGGCAAGGCCGCGGGCGCATCGATGGAGCACCCGCACGCGCAGCTGGTTGCACTCGACTTCGCACCTGAGCGAGCACAGGTGCGCCTCGACCGCTTCACCGCGGCCGCGTTCCTCGACGACCAGGAGCATCGCATCGCCGACGGCGAGGTACGCACGTGGTGCCCGCGCGCGTCCGCAACTCCGTTCACGATTCGACTCGCGCCGACCGACGGCGGCGCGCGCTTCGACGAGTCCACCGACGAGCAGACGCGTGCGACCGGCATCGCCCTGCGCGACGCGATCGCGCGGCTGCGCTCGGTCCTCGGTCAGGTGGCGTACAACGTGATGATCGAGACCGCGCCCGCCAGCCACACCGACGCATTCCGTTGGTGGGTCGACGTCGTTCCCCGCCTCACGACCACCGCCGGATTCGAGCTCGGCACCGGTCTGTCGGTCAACATCGTCGCCCCGGAAACCGCCGCCGACGCTCTGCGCGGCACCGAGTGAGGATCCGAACGTGAGGATACGAGTCGGGATCACGATCGACGCGCCGCCGGCCACCACGTGGGCGGTCGTCGAGCCGATTGAGCATCACGTCGACTGGATGGTCGACGCCGACTCCATCCGGTTCACCAGCTCGCAAACGCGCGGCGTCGGGACCGCGTTCGACTGCGTCACCAAGGTCGGTCCGATCCGGCTCACCGATCGCATGGCCGTCACCGAGTGGGAGCCCGGAAAACGGATGGGCATCCGCCACGATGGGATCGTCACGGGCCAGGGCCGCTTCACGCTACGCAGGAGCCGGGGTGGGCGTACGAGGTTCACATGGAACGAGAAGCTGATCTTCCCGTGGTGGATGGGCGGACCCGCGGGCGCGATCGCGGCCAAGCCGGTGCTGCGCGCGATCTGGCGTCGTAACCTGCGCCGCTTGAAGACGATCGTGGAGGCGACATGACGAACCTCGCAATGAGCGTCGCCGGCCTGCAGACGCTGGGCGCCGGCCTCTCGCTGGAGGTCGCGCGCGAGGCCGACGACTTGGGCTACTCGACCGTCTGGGTCGCAGAGGCGAACGCGGCCGAGGGCATGTCGCTGCTCGGCGCGATCAGCCAGGCCGCGCCCCACGTCGGTATCGGGACGGGCGTCCTCGCGCTCCAGCTCCGCACGCCGCCGCTGCACGCGATGGCCGCGGCCACGCTGCAACAACTGGCCGGCGACCGCGACGTCTACCTCGGAGTCGGCATCTCCTCGCCCGCGGTGGCCGGTCAATGGCACGGCGCCGGTTACACCGACCGACCCATCGCGCAGGTGCGCGAGTTCCTCACCTTGCTGCGCGAATGCCTGACCGGCGAAACGGTCACGTTCCAGGGCGACTTCTACGACGTGAAGCGCTTCCGGCTCGGGCTGAAGCTCGGCGACCGTCGCCCGAAGATCGCGCTGGCCGCGTTGAACAAGCAGATGCTCCGGCTGGGCGGCGAGCTCGCCGACGTCGTGTTGTTGAACTATCTGCCCGCGACACTTGTGCCGTGGTGCGTCGAACGCATCCGGGCCGGCGGCAACGCGGAGATCCACGCCTACGTGCACTGCGCCGTCACCGACCGCGACCGGTACGCCGAGGTCGCCCGCAAGGATCTCCTCAACTACGCGGTCGCGCCCGCGTATGCGGTGCAGTTCGAGCGAGCCGGCTTCTTGGCGGAGGTGAGGCACTTCCAAAAGGAGTGGGCGGCGCGCAATCGCGAAGGCGCGCTCGAGGCGATCAGCGACGCGTGGGTCGACGCGATCCAGATCATGGGCGACGAGCAACACGTGCGCGACGCGGTGCAGGCCTACGCCGACCACGGCGTCGATGTGCCGATCGTCTTTGCGCTGCCGTGGGGTGAAGACCGTCGCGCAACGGTCACACGCACGCTCGCAGCGCTCGCCTAGCGCGTCCTAGCGACCTTCGAACTTGGCTTTCCCGGGACCGTCGGCGAGGAACGACTTCACACCGATCGCGGCGTCGTCGGTGCCGAACACCTCGACGAAGGCATCGAGCTCGAGGTCGAGCCCGTCGGCGAGCGAAACCCCGAGACCGCCGTCGATCACGCGCTTGGCCAGGCCCATCGCCACGACGGCGCCCTTGCCCAACTCATCGGCCCAGTGGAGGGCGGTGTGCTCCTCTTCGCCCTTCGGGACGACGCGGTCGACGAGCCCGATCGCGAGCGCCTCGTCGGCGCGGACCTGACGCCCACTCCAGATCATCTCCTTCGCCCGCGCGGGCCCGACCAGGCGGGTCAGCCGTTGCGTCCCGCCCGCGCCGGGAATGATGCCGAGCAGGATCTCGGGCTGCCCCAGGCGGGCCGACTCGCCCGCGACCCGCAGGTCGCACGCGCACGCAAGCTCGAGGCCTCCGCCGAGCGCGTAGCCGCGGATCGCGGCGATGACAGGCCGCGGGATGGCGGCAACCGCGTCGAACGCGGCGCGGAACGCCCCAGCGATGACACGCGCCGCTTCTTGCCCCGAGAACTCGGAGATGTCGGCACCCGCCGCGAACGCGCGATCGCTCCCCGTCACGACGACCGCCTTCACCGTCGCATCGCCACCGACCTCGTCCGCGAGCTCGCGCAACCGGTCGAGCAATGCGTGCGACAGTGGGTTCATCGGCCCGTTGTTGAGGCGCAGCACCACGATGTCGTCGGGTGTGCGCTCGGTGAGAACCAGATCGTCGGCCATGGCCGGACCCTATTACCCGCTATTACCCGTTACGACCGTGATCTCGGGAACAGGACCTCGGCGGCGACCGGAACGAAGCCGGCGGCCCCGAGGGTGCGCAGCGATGCTGCGTTGCCGGGCGCGACCTGGCCCCACAACGCCTGACCCGCAGGGACGATCGCGGCGGCCGCTGCCGCGACCGCGCGTCCCAGTCCGCGCCCCTGCGCGTCGGGCTCGACCTCGAACCCGAACTCCCAACGACCGCATATCCCTCGGCCGATCGCGAGCACCGCCGCGTCGCCGTCGGCGACGAACACGCGCATGTCGGAGCGGTACCGTGACGCGCGTTCGACCCGCGGATGATCGTTGCCGTCGATCTCGTGTAGCCAGGCGGGTGCGCCCGTACCGGTTGCCAGCCGGCACAGCAGGGCGTCGAACGTGGCCGGGACCGAATCGAGTCGCGCCGCGAGCCAGGTCAACGTCGCTGACGACATGGGCGCGGAGAAGTCGCCCGGTGATATTCGAGCCGTGACTTCGCCGGCGTCGATGTCGGCGGCGAGCACGAAGTGACCTGTGAACCCCACGATCGCATCGGCCAGACCGTCCGGCGCGGGCACGACGTCGATCAGGCCGTCGACCGGCGGAAACCGCCCGGCCGCAGCCTCGTCGAGCATCACGCGCAATGGATGCGCACTCACGACCGCAGCAGCTCCTCCGCCGCCGTGTACGGATCGCGATCGCGGGCGGCGACCTCGTCGACGACGGCCTCGAACCCCGGCCCGCTGCACAACACCGACGCCCGCTCGAGCATCTCGGCTCCGACCAGTCCGCGCAACTCTTCGCGCAGGCGTGCGCGGCGACGCGCGTCGACGTTGCCGGTCGTCTCGAGGTGCAACTTGTGCGCGACAATCGCAGTGAAGAGTTCGTCGACACCGACGCCAGTCGTCGACACCGTGCGCACGATCGGGGGTCGCCACGACCGGGAGCCCGACAGCTCGAGCATGCCCACGAGATCGCTCGCAGTCTCCGCCGCGCCCGGTCGGTCCGCCTTGTTCACGACGAACACGTCGGCGATCTCCATGAGGCCGGCTTTCGCGGTCTGCACCGCGTCGCCCCAGCCCGGGTTCACGACGACGACGGTGGTGTCGGCGTGCCCGGCGATCTCGACCTCGACCTGCCCCACGCCGACCGTCTCGATGACGATCCACTTCTTGCCAACCGCGTCGAGCACCCGCACCGCCTGGGGCGTCGCGAGCGCGAGGCCACCGAGATGACCGCGGGTTGCCATCGACCGGATGAAGACGCCGGGGTCGGTCGTGTGGCTCTGCATCCGGACGCGGTCGCCCAGGATCGCGCCGCCGCTGAACGGGCTCGTCGGGTCGACCGCGAGCACCCCGACCTCTTCGCCCGTCGCGCGCAGGCGGCCGACGAGCTGATCGGTCAGGGTCGACTTTCCCGCGCCTGGGGCGCCGGTGATGCCGATCGACCACGCGTTCCCGGTGCGGGGATGCAGCATCCGGATCGCGACGCGCGCGCCCTCGCCGCCCCGTTCCACCATCGTGATGACCTTGGCGACGGCGCGCCGGTCACCTTGGAGCGCGCGCTCGACGAGCGCGGCGTTGGCGTCTCCCATGGAGCGCCGACGCTACTCGTCGGCTACGACCTCGGTGATGCCCGGAACGCGGTCCATGATGATCCGCTCGACGCCGGCCTTGAGCGTCATGGTCGAGACCGGACACGACCCGCAGGCCCCGATCAGCGACACGTGGACGACCGCGTCCTCGTCGATCCCGTTGAAGACGATGTCGCCGCCGTCGCTCTGCAGCGCGGGCCGGATGGCCTCGATGGCCTCGAGAACCCCTGGCTCCATCTCTGCGATCTCTGCGACGTCTACCGGCATCAGATTCTCCAAACGAGGTGGGACACGTCCCGGACAACGACTCCAGTATCGCGCTTGTTCCCGGTCCCCTTCGATATCGGGCCCCGAACGCTCCGAATCAGTCGTCGAGCCGTTCGACGTCGGCACCCAGGGAACGGAGTCGGCCCGCGAGATCGGAGTAGCCCCGCTCGATGTGCTCGCCGTCGTGCACCATCGTCTCGCCGTCGGCGACCAGACCGGCCAGGACGAGCGCAGCGCCCGCCCGCACGTCCGAGGCCCGCACCGGCGCGCCGGAGAGGCGCTCCACTCCCCTCACGATGGCGTGGCGGCCTTCCGTCCGGACGTCGGCGCCCATCCGGGCGAGCTCGTCGACGAACTGGAAGCGGCCGTCGTAGACGTTCTCGGTGACGATCGCGCTGCCCTCGGCCACGGTCATGAGCGAGACGGCCAGCGGCATGAAGTCGGTGGCGAATCCGGGGTGGGGCAACGTGGCGACGTCGACCGCGCGCAGGCGCTTCGAGGCCAACGCCCAGAGCCCGTCACTCGTGGGCGAGATCCGCATGCCCATCTCGCAGAGCTTCATCGAGACCATCTCGACGTGCTCGGAGCGAACGCCGACGAGCTCTATCTCGCCACCCGCGATGCCACACGCCATGAGCAACGTCGCGGCCTCGACACGATCCGACATGATCTCGCTGTCGACCCCGTGCAACTCCTCGACACCTTCGATCTCGATCGTCGACGACCCCGCGCCGAGCAGGTGCGCGCCCATGCGGTTGAGGAACGTCGCGAGCGCGGTGACCTCGGGCTCGCGCGCCGCGTTCTCGATCACGGTCGTTCCCTTGGCGAGCACCGCCGCGCACATCAGGTTCTCGGTCGCGCCGACGCTCGGGAACTCCAGCACAGTGCGCGCTCCGTGCAACAGCTCGGCGTACGCGACGACGTATCCGTGCGCCACTTCGACGTGCGCGCCCATCGCCTCGAGCCCGCGCAGGTGCATGTCGACCTTACGGCTCCCGATGTTGTCGCCGCCGGGCAGCGCGACCCGCGCCTGCCCGCAGCGTGCGAGCAGCGGGCCGAGCACGTTGAACGATGCGCGCATGCGAGCGACCAGCTCGTACGGCGCCTCGGGCGAGAGCTCGCCGCTTGCGTCGACGCGGACCACGTCGGGCGCGGGTCGGTCGACGACGGCGCCGGTTGCGCGCAACAGCTCGATCATCACGTCGAGATCGCGCACGGTCGGCATGTTCCGCAGTGTGGTGACGCCGGGCGCGAGCAACGCCGCGGCCATCTGCTTCAGGCCCGCGTTCTTCGTCGCTCCCGACGGTTGCACCCGGCCCGAGAGGGGTCCGTTCGCGCGAACGCGGAATCGAGTCACGGCGTCAAAGACTACTGACCCTTGTAGCTGGGCCGGCGTTGTTCGACGAACGCCTCGATCGCTTCCCGCATGTCGGCCGAGCGCAGGCACAGCGCCTGGGCCTCGGCCTCGATGACGAGGCCTTCCGCGACCGAGACCCGTCCCGCCGCTTCGACCGCGCGCTTCGCGCCCTGCACCGCGAGCGGCGGTTGCGCCGCGATCGCCGCGGCCAACGCACCCGCCTCGGCATCGAGAGCGTCGTCTTCGACGAGGCGCTCGCACAACCCAATGCGGTACGCCTCTTCGGCGTCGACGCGCGCCGCGGTCCAGATCATCTCCTTGGCCTTGCCCGCGCCCACGACGCGCGGCAGTCGTTGCGTGCCGCCGAGGTCGGGAATGATTCCGTACTTGTGCTCGAGCAGGCCGACCGATGTGCCGCGCGCGAACACGCGGATATCGCACGCGAGTGCCATCTGCAGACCGGCTCCGAGCGCGAAGCCGCGCACGGCCGCGATCGTGGGATAGCGCGCCTCCTCCAACCAGGAGTACGCCTCTTGCGTCCGCAGGATCCCATCGACCGTGGGGTCGCGATGGCGCATCCCGATGTCGTCACCGCCTTCGATCGAGTCCGTCGTTCCCCCGGTGAACACCGACGTGTCGATGCCCGACGAGAAGGCGCGCCCGTTGCCGATGACCACGAGCGCGCGCAGGTCCGGGTCGTCGCGCAATTCCTTGCCGAGCGCGCGGAGCTCCTGCCACATCTGGATGGTGAACGAGTTGAGCTTGTCGGGTCGGTTCAAACGCAACCATCCGACGTTGCCGTCGCGCGACAGCTCGATGGTTTCGTATTCGGTCATGCGCGAACCGTATCGCCGGCGGCTGCGCAGCCGAAACGCACCACCTCGACCGGCTCGTGGATACCGGCGACCGTGATCATCCCGGCCGGTTCGATCTTGGTGTCGTCGGGCGCGAAGTTCGCGAGCTCGACGGTGGCGAGGAGCTCGTGCGGACGCGCGACCGCCGCGAGCCGCGCCGCGAGGTTCACCGAGCGACCCGTGTAGTCGTCGCCCTCGAGGAGGATGACGCCGCCGCCCGCGCAACCGGCGTGCATCGAGAGCGGAAGGTCGTGCTCGTGCGTGAGCGTCTCCAACTGCGCGACCGCCAAGATGAGCTGGGACGGGTCGACCGACACGAGCATGCAGCCGTCGCCCAGCCACTTCGCGATGCGTACGCCGAAATCGGTGGCAACCTGACGGGTCGCAGCGCGAAACACGGTGAGCACCCGGACCGACTCGTCATCTCCGAACAGGTCGCCGAAGGACGTGAATCCCGAGAGGTCGACGAACGAGAACCATCGCTCGACTCGCACAGAACGATTCTCTCACTTCCGGTCGGGTAAACCGGTAACGAAATCGACCACGACCGCGGCGACGTCGGCGAGGACGGAATCCACGGTCGCACCGCTCGATTTGAGCGGCCTGAAGCCGTGATCGCCGGTCTCGATCCAGTGGAACCACACCGGGCCCTTCACCTTCTTGGCGTGGCGCTTCAACTCGGCCGGGGCCCCGAAGGCGTCGCGGGTCCCGCTGACGAACAACGTTGGCGCGTGCAGCCGCTTGAAGTGGTCCACGCGGAGCTTCTCGGCGTTGCCCGGCGGGTGCAGCGGGTACCCCAGGAGGACGAGCCCGAGCGGCCGCCCGGTCGCGTCCCCGTTCGCACCCTCATCGTCATCGTCATCGTCGGCGGCAACCATCGAGCAGATACGGCCGCCCATCGAGCGTCCGCCCAGCACGAGACGATCCGGCGCCAGCTTGGTGAGCCGCGCGAGCGCGGCCCGGGCCTCGCGCACCGCGACCTCGAGCACCGGCGCGCGATCGGGCGCGCGCCGGCCGGCGGCGCGGTACGGGAAGTTGAACCGCAATGACGGGATCTTGGCCCGGGCCAGCGCGTCGGCCACCGTCGTCAGCGTCGCCGCGTGCATGTCGGCGCCGGCGCCGTGCGCGAGCAACACCGCGCGATCGGCGCCCCGTTTCGGACCTTGGAACTCGAGATCGCTCAACACCTCAACACCTCAACACCATCGGGACAGGAACGCGGCGACGCGTGTGAGCTCGTCGGCAACCGTCTGTGCGCGTCGCCACCCGTGACCTTCGCCCGCGTACACGTGCTCTTCGACGACGACACCGTTGCGCCGGAGCCGGTCGGCATAGTCGGCGGTGCTCCGAGGGTTGACAACCGCGTCGGCATCGCCCTGCAGCAACAGCGTCGGCACGCGCATTTCCGCGACGTGCGAGACGGGTGAGCGGGCGACGTACTGCTCGCGCGCGTCGGGCAGCGGTCCGACCAGTCGGGAGAGGTCGCCCGACTCGAACCGGTGCGTGGTCGCGGCCAGGTCGAGCAGATCGGTGACGGGATACAAGGCGACGACCGCCGCGACGAGCTCGGGGAACTGCGCGGCAACGTTCAACGCGGTGAAGCCACCGGCGCTCCCGCCCATCACCGCGATTCGGCCGGGCTTCGCCCAGCCCTGTTTCACCGCGTGCCGGATTCCGGCGGCCACGTCGGAGCTGTCGAGCTCACCCCAGCGCCCGTCGAGCGCGTTGCGGTACCCCACGCCATATCCCGACGAGCCCCGATGGTTGGGCTGCAGCACCGTGTAGCCCTGCTGCACGAGCCACTGGACCCGCGGATTCCAGTCGGCGAGTGCTTGCCCGGTCGGACCCCCGTGCACGTGCACGATCGTCGGACCCGGCTCGGTCGCACCGGCCGAGCGCCACAGCACGCCGTGCACCGCGGTGCCACCGGCTTTCCACATCACGGGTCGGGGCTCGACGAGACCGGTCGCCTCGAATCCCCCGACCGGACCCCGGGCGAGCGCGCGCCGACCGGAGCCGTTCGCGGCGAGCACGACGATCTGCCCGGGTGTGACGGCACCCGAGCGCGCACACACGATCCCGTGCACGCCCCAGTCGATGTCGCGGTGCCAGCCTCGCGAAAGCTCACGCGCCGACTTGCGTCCGGGTGCACCGATCACCATCCGGCCGAAGCTCGCCTCGTTGCGGCACCACACGAGCTCGTCGCCGCCGGGCGACCACGCGAAGGAACGCTGGCCCGGCGACCACGCAGGCTCCGCACTCTCTTGTTGCGACTGTCCCGGTAGCGGGTCGCCGTCGACGACGAGCGCGCCGTCGCGGACCCAGGCAAGGTGCGTCCCGTCCGGAGAGAAGCGCGGTTGACTACAGGCGCCCGTCTCGTCGACCACGATCGCTTTCGAAGCGGCCGATCTCGACGACGCTGATTTCGCGGACATCTCGCGGCGCATGATCCTCGCCGCGTGCCACGGCATGTTCGGGAGATCCCATTCCTGCCAGACGAGCGCGCCACCGTCGGGAGACCAGGCGGGATCCCACGCGTAGTCGGCGTCCGACATCAGCTGAGGCCAGCGCGATCCGTCGAGCGGAACCACGGCGACATCGCAGGAATCGTCCCGCTCGATCGCGCACGCGACATCGCCGCGAGCCGACACTGCGGGCGAGAAGGCCCGACCGTCGCGGGTGAGGACGCGTTCGATACCGCCGACCGAGCGGACGACGGCCAGGCGGCCGTCTCCAGCGCCGACGACGAGGTGATTGTCCCCCGCCCACGCGAACCCGCCACCGACCCCACATTCGGCGGTGACCACGACCGGCGGCCCGGTTCCGTCAGACGGAGCGACCAGCAGATCGGCGCGGCCGTCGAACGAGTCGCTCCACGCGACCTGGCCACCCGAGGGTGACCAGCGGGGGTTGCTCACGCTCCGTGAGCGACTCAGCATGCTCGGTACTATTGTGGTCGCCACCGAGCGGCGACGCTACTCCGTGGCTTGCCTTTCGGGTCGCCCGCCCTCCATCCTGGGTTCCACATGCCGACCCCCCGATCTGCCCTTTCGCGTGCGCGCACGCCCGCACGCGATGCGCCCTTCCGCCCCGGAGACCCACTGCGGGTCGCGTTCCTCGTGTACCGCGGCAACCCGCACTGCGGTGGACAGGGCGTGTACAGCCGCCACCTCACCCGCGAGCTGACCGAGCTGGGCCACACGGTGACGATGCTCGCCGGACCGCCGTGGCCGGTGGCCGACGCGCCGGTGACCCTCGAACACATCGAGAGCCTCGACCTGTACAAGCGCGAGAACCCGTTCCGCGTGCCGTGGCCGCACGAGTTCCGCACCTGGGCCGACGTCGAGGAGTTCGGCATCATGGCCGGGGCCGGATTCCCGGAGCCCTACGCGTTCAGCCGTCGCGTCTACACACACCTCAAGGACCGTCGTGACGAGTTCGACCTCGTCCACGACAACCAGTGCCTCGGGCGCGGCCTTCTCGGCTTCGTGCGCGACGGCTGGCCGTTCGTGAACACACTGCACCACCCGATCACCGTCGACCGCGACCTCGACATCGCCGCGGCCACCTCGCCTTTCCGCAAGCTGACGCTGCGGCGCTGGTACGGGTTCCTCGGGATGCAGATGACCGTCGCCCGGCAACTCCCGCGCCACATCACGGTGTCGCAGAACTCGAAGAAGGACATCGTCGCCCAGATGCGCGTCGATCCTGACACGCTGCACATCGTGCCGGTCGGCGTCGACCAGAAACAGTTCCGGCCGCTGCCGCACGTGCAGCGCGTCCCGGGTCGATTGATGACGACGGCGAGCGCCGACGTCCCGCTCAAGGGTCTGACGTATCTGATCGAGGCCCTCGCCAAGATCCGCACCGAACGCGAAGACGCGCATCTCGTCGTGATCGGCCAACCGCGACACAAGTCGGCGGTGCCGGCCCAGATCGAACGGCTCGGCCTGCAGGGCGCGATCGAGTTCGTTTCCGGCGTCAGCGACGAGCGCATCGTCGAGCTCTACGCGGAAGCCGAGATCGCGGTCGTGCCGTCGTTGTACGAAGGTTTCTCGCTACCGGCGATCGAGGCGATGGCGTGCGGAGTGCCGCTCGTCACCACCACCGGCGGCGCGCTGCCCGAGGTCGTGGGTACGTCCGGCGACGGCGCGATGACGGTTGCCCCCGGCGACTCGGGCGCGCTCGCGCAGATGATCGTCGAGGTGCTGAACGACGACGAGCTGCGCGCCCGCCTCGGCGAACGGGGCCGGCGACGCGTGCTCGACCGGTTCACGTGGCGCAAGACCGCGGAAGGCACCGCCGAGCAGTACTACCTCGAGCTGGAGGCGCACGCGAAGCGACGCCACGACTCCGGCTTCGGGGCCTGATGCTCACAGTCGACTTCGACCGGATCGGACTGGTGCCCGGCGAGCGACTGCTCGACCTCGGCGCCGGTGGCGGCCGGCACGCGTTCGAAGCGATGCGACGGGGAGCGCGTGTCACCGCGCTCGACTACTCGGCAGCCGATCTCAAGGACGTCGCCGCGATCGCGGGCGCGATGATCGACGCGGGCGACATCACTTTCGACCAGTGGGCCGGTGTCGCCAACGCCGATGCCCTCGATCTGCCCTTCGCGTCGAACAGCTTCGACCGCGTGATCGTGTCCGAGGTGCTCGAGCACGTCTGGGACGACGAGCGCGCACTCGTCGAGATCTGCCGCGTGCTCCGCCCCGGCGGACGCATCGCGGCAACGGTTCCGACGCGCTGGCCCGAGCGGGTGTCGTGGGCGTTGAACTGGCACTACCACGACACGCCTGGCGGCCACGTGCGCATCTACCGCCAGCACGAGCTCGAGCTGAAGCTCGAGCGCGCCGGGTTCTTCCTCCGCGGATCGCATCACGCGCACGCATTCCACTCGCCGTACTGGTGGCTGAAGTGTGCGTACGGGATCGAGAACACCGAAGCCGCTCCGGTGCGCAAGTACCACGACTTCTTGTGCATGTTGATCGAACAGAACCCTCGTTGGGCGAGTGTGAGCGAACGTGCGTTGAACCCGCTCATGGGCAAGAGCGTGGTCCTCTACGGCGAAAAGGTCGCACCGACGATGTCGAAATGGGGAAAGCGAAGCCTTGCCTGAACACGAGCTCCCGGAAGTCGACGGCATACTCACGCGCACCCAGGTCGCGCAGACGGTCGACGCGATCGCGTCGGTCCAGCTGCCTGACGGCAACATCCCCTGGACGCCGGGCCATCACACCGATCCCTGGAACCTCGTCGAGGCCGCGATGGCCCTCGACGTCGGGAACCGTTTCGCCGACGCCGAGCGCGCGTACGAGTGGCTCACGCGCATGCAGCACGACGGCGGATCGTGGCACGCGTACTACGTGGGCGACGAGGTCAAGGAGCACACGCTCGACACCAACGTCAGCTCGTATGTCGCGAACGGCGTGTGGCACCACTACGCATGCACGCGCGACGCGGGATTCCTCGAAACGATGTTCCCCGTCGTCGAGCGGGCCATCGACTTCGCCCTCGACAACCAGCACCCCACAGGTGAGATCGAGTGGGATGCCGATCCCGCGCGCGTCGAGGGCAAGGGCGCGCTCCTGACCGGTTCGTCGAGCATCTACTCGTCGCTCCGCTGCGCGATCGCCGCCGCGGAACGCATCGGCCTCGAACGTCCCGACTGGGAGCTCTCGTTGGGATCGCTCGCGATCGCGATCGCACATCGACCCGAACGGTTCCTCGACAAGGACCGCTGGGCGATGGACTGGTACTACCCGATCCTCGTCGGCGTGCTCCGTGGACACTCGGCCGAGGCCCGCCTCGCGTCGAAGTGGGACACGTTCGTCGCACCGGGTCGGGGCGTGCGCTGCGTGTCGGATCAGCCCTGGGTAACGGCCGCGGAGACGTGTGAGCTCGTGATGGCGCTCGACGCGATCGGCCTCCACGAGCGCGCTCGCACGCTGTTCGAATGGGTGCAGTTCCTGCGCCACGACGACGGCTCGTACTGGACCGGCATGAACTTCCCCGACGCCGAATACGACGGCTGGGGCGAGTACTTCACCGCCGAGCAGCCGACGTGGAACAGCGCCTCGGTGGTGCTGGCCGCGAACGCGCTCGGAGGTTCGGGACCGACCGCCGGAATGTTCCGGGGCGAAGGGCTTCCCGGCAGCTTGACCACGGAAGAGTTGATCGACGCGGGGGCGGCCATCGAGGCCGACCGCGCCGCCCGCGATCGGCACTGACCGGCGGCGCCGACCGGCAACACCGACCCGACCGACGGAACATCGGGCCTGCTCGCCGGGGATGCGCGACGAATTGCACCGTTCGTCGTACTATCCGCGACGAATGCGGGGTTGGTGGAGCGCACGGCCGAAGGCGAAGGTGTGGGACAACGCACCCGCGCGCGCGTTCGAGCGCCCGGCGGCCCCGAGCGCGGACGAGACCACACTGCCGGCACCGGCTCCGGGAGCACTCTTCGAGCCCCGACCGCTCGAGCACATTCCGGTCCCGACGGTAGCCGCGTCGCCGCCGAATTCACCCGTGACCGCGCCCCCGGCGCCGAGCTACCAGTCCCCTGCCGTCGAATCGACCCGCCCCGTGAATTTCACCCCGCCCGCGAACCCGGCGCCCCCCGCGCTCGACCAGCAAGCCGAGTTCCTGCGGCTGCTCGAGGTCGTCACGAGCATGTGCGACCACGTGATCGAGTACATCGAGGCCGACCGGGCCGAGCGTCAGCAGATGATGGACACGCTCTCCGAGCTCGGTCGGATCATCACCGAGGGCGCACAGACCGCGGTCGCGGCCCTGTCGGCATCGGCATCCGCCGCGCCCGCGCCCGCGGCCTCGGTTTCCGCGAATC